>CAZAQS010000069.1:0-10596 GCA_964486825.1 uncultured Anaerolineaceae bacterium
TTATATAAACCAATGCATGGCGTCCGGTCTTGTTACGGTAGCCGGTCTTCAGCTCTTCTATGAAATGCTCAACTTCCGCCTCTTCTACCAGGTTGACCGTACAACCACCGAAACCTGCTCCCGTCAGACGGGCACCAATACAACCACCAATTCCACGGGCGGCTTCCACAAGCAGATCCAGCTCAGGTGTGCTGACCTCGTAAAGATCACGCAGGGAAGCATGACTTGCAAACATCAAGGCCCCGAAAGAGCGCGTCTCGCCTAACTCTAATGCCCGCACTGCTGAATGTACTCGAGCGATCTCTTTGATGACATGCTCGGCGCGTTTACCGACCTCCTCTGGAAGGAAATCCTTATAAGCGGCGAACTCAACCGGACTGATATCACGAAGAGCAAGAATACCGGGTTTGTAATTGCGCAGGATTTCAACTGCCTGCTCACAGGCTGCCCGGCGCTGGTTGTAGGCCGAGCCAGCCAGGCTACGCGGCACCCGCGAGTCAGCGATCACGAGGGCAGTCCCCTCCGGAAGTGGTACGGTCTCCCACTCCAGGCTGCGGGTGTCAAAATAGAGGGCTCTTCCGGCTACTCCATGGGCGCTGGCAAATTGGTCCATCAGCCCGCTGGCTACACCTACGTAGGCGTTCTCTGCTCGCTGGCAAAGTTGAGCGATCTCCATGCGGCTGGCGTTCCAACCTCCTAATGCTTGCCAGGCAATTGCAAAAGCTACCTCAACAGCCGCCGAAGAGCTCAGGCCAGAACCGATTGGGATATCGGATGTGTATACAGCCTGCATCCCAGTTATGGAGAATCCTGCCTCAGCTAAGGCCCAGGCCACGCCAGCAGGATAATGAGCCCAGTTCGGCAACCGATTTCCGGCCCTATCTTGTTTCTTCTTGATCGTTTCAAGCGTAAAAGCAACTCGCTTGTCCAGGTCCAGAGCGTGCAGAGAAATAACCCCACTCTTATTGGGTGCGAAGGCCAGTTGAACTGCCATGTCCAGGGCTACCGGTAGCACGGGACCGTCATTATAATCCACGTGCTCTCCCAGCAAGTTTACCCGTCCGGGCGCACGGGCTACCAGTTTAGGCGGGTAACCGAATTTATGAGCAAAGGCGGAGTTCAAGGACACCGGTCGACCTCCTGATCGAACTATTATGGAAAACTAGCGTACCAGAAGCACCAGGACATTCCCGGTGACCACCAGCCCTAACAGCACCCATATCCATACCACGTCCTGTCTTATGCCCGCCAAATAAAGCAGCGCACCCGGGACGATCATCAATAAAAACGCTGCCAGATGGACTTTGAAAGTATTGTTTCGCAACCAATTTTTCACTGCACCAGTCCTATCCGCTTACCACCATAAGCCGTTTTGCTCGAGGAGGATGCTACCCATGGTGAGCAGGCTGATTAGCAATACCAACAGACCTGTATAAACCGAAATTTTCCTCATTATATCCCCCTCTTTGCCCGCCATCCCTGCTGTACTCGCTCCGACTACAACCTTGGTTGGAGCCATTACCGAAGCCAAAGCAGCTCCGGCTGTTTGCCCGGCTAAGATCAGGGCGACCTGGTAACCCAACAACTCCGCTGTTCGAAGCTGCAATGCCCCAAATACCACATTCGAGTTGGTGTTGCTGCCGGTCATGAAGGCCCCCAACGCACCGATCCAGGGCGCTACTAATGGGAATGCGGGACCCATACCTTGGGCAAGGCCTTGCGCCAGGGTCTCGATCATACCGGCGTTTTCCATAATTACAGCCATAGCAACCATAGAAGCGATACTTACACTGGAGGACATGACCTTGGTAAAGGTACCCTTAATAACCCGCCCCGCTGAACCCGGCTTATACAATCCAGCTGCCTTGTATATAAAATAAGCGATTACGGAGGAATAAGTCAGGATAGAACCAGGATGGCGAAAGATGGGAATCGTACGCCCAGGCCCTGCGGGGGTCACGAAACCTAGCGCCGTTGCCACTTGGGGGAACTCCACTCTCAGAACCACCTGCCCAAGGTACGAACTGACTTCAGGAATTAACTGCACGCCCAATGCGATGGCAATCAAGATCATGTATCCCGATAACGCCACCAAAACCGTCTTCAAAACCAAGGCTTCTCGCTCATCGGCCTGGCCTTTAAAACGCCTGGCGAGAGGTATTCCCACAACCAACCCCGACAATCCTCCCCCAAATGCAGCAATATTCCATAAACCCGCCACCGCAATGAAATATTGCGCCGCTCCCATTACCAACCCCAAGATGAGAACCGGCGCTAATAGCCGGTAGGTTCCCTGCCAGCCCCCAACTGCGTGGGCGACCATCAACCCGACCAGCAATGCAGAAACCCCCAGAAAGAAGGCGGAGTCGGGCGCTAACACTTCCCCCGGCAGCCCGCTCGAAGCGATCAGGGCCTGGAAAGAAGATCCCAATGAGCCGAAGGTGACAGCCCAGCCATGCCCCAGGGAGGGAATAATAACGGCTTGTAGTGGGACAAACCCCAACCCCACCAGGAGAGGCGCGATCACCGCGACCGGGACGCCAAACCCACCAACACCCTGTAAAAACGAGGCGAAAACCCAACCGATGATCAATGCCTGCATTCCCTTATCGGCTGTAAGGTGCGGCAGGGCCAGGCCAATCGTGCGGATTGCGCCTGCTTCATCGGCTACCCTGTACAACAGGAAGGCCGCCCAGATTATCAGCAGCACATCCATAGACAGCAACACAGCCCGGGTGTGGGCAAATGCCAGCAGGGTTGGGCCAGCCCCAAAAAAAAAGGTTGCGATCAGCAAGGCGCTGAGGTAACCTGCGCCACCGGCGCGGGCTGCCCCCCAGCGCAGCCCGATCATGAGGAGAAGGATAATAAGGATTGGGACGAGTGCCAGGATAAAGAGCATTCAGGTTCTCTCGGCATGCAAAGACAAAGTTCAGTGATTAGATCTTCAGCTTTCTCGATGTGTAGTGATGAACAAGAACCAGGAACAGATTAAAAATGGGGCTATGCGCCTGCTTTTATATAGATGCCATTCGGGTCTAAATCTTCCCTTAAGATGCGCAGTTCGTCTTCACTGGGCGGTGCAGTGGAGCGAATTTCGGCAGCAGCTTTCAGCTCCCAACCTGTATTGGCACGCGCCTGCTCCAGCGTAGCTCCTGGATGCAGAGCTGTCAATACCAGCTCCCCGTTCTCATCTGGCTCAAGGATGCCAAGGTCGGTAACGATCGCTTGCGGCCCTTTCCCGCGCAGTTTGGCGGCCTCGCGCTCACCTCTCCCGCCCAGGAAACCTGCCGAGGTTCGAAAATCCACCTTCTCTGGAAAGCGCCTTTTTTGATGCGGGGTCAGGATATAGCAGCGGTTCGCCCAGGCTGAGATCTCCATTGATCCGCCTGAGCCCGGCAGGCGCACCTTGGGACTTTCATACCCACCAATAACGGTTGCATTGATGTTCCCAAAGCGGTCGATCTGTGCCCCGCCCAAGAAGCCCACATCCACGTTGCCTCTTTGCAAATAGAAGGCGAAGATATCGTACATCCCGCAGACTGCCAGCGCTCCACTCACCAGGGTAGGATCACCGATCGACAGGGGCAGGCGCGCCGGCTGGGCTCCGATCACCCCGGCCTCGTAGATCATAACCAGGTTGGGAGCATGTGTACGCCGCGCCAGGTTACAGGCCAGGTTGGGTAACCCAACTCCAACGAAGACAACGTCCCCATCCCTCAGCAGATGGGCTGCATTAATGGTTAGAAGTTCAGATGAAGAGTATGCGCTCATCGCTATCCTTAATATTGTCCGTAATCCACCACCCGGCTTGGCCGGCTGGCAACTTTTAACCGCTCGTGCACGCTGGCCCCCAACTTTTTCCAATATTGGTCCCTGCCCTCTACACCATAGACCCATTCATCCAGGTAAGCCTGAACGGCCTTCCGGGACTTGCTGATCTCATCCCACTCCAGGTAGAAAGGATTATCCCGGTCGTAATACCCCTGGGTATAGGAAGGGTGAGAGCAGTATGGCGCCTGGCAAACGGCATCGACGATGAACCCGGGGATCAGTGTCCGGTTGGGATCAGACCGAATAACTTCTTCGTCGACGATCTCCTCCGCCGTGAGGATCACTCTCTCGGCTGCAAAGGCAGCCTCTTTTTGTTCACCAATGATCCCCCACAGGTGGGCGTTTCCTTGGGCGTCCGCCCGTTGGACGTGTACGATGGCAACGTCTGGCTTTAGCGCTGGTACGACCACCACCTGCTCGCCTGAATATGGGTCGATCACCTTCCGGTAGAGGGGGTTGGCCTGCTCTAAGTCACCTGCGGCAGTTGGGTTCATCGGCATGAAAGGAAGCCCGGTCGCCCCGGCTTGCAGACGAGAGATCATACTGAAATGCGAATATTCCTCCCATTCCAGGTTCCCGGCTTCGATCTCACCCCTCACGATACGTAACGATCCGACACCCGGGTTGCCCATATACGAGAAGATAACCTTCCGGGCGCAGCCTGCAGCTACCATCTGGTCGTAAAGCAGGTCTGGGGTTGCCCGCGCCAGCACTAAATCCTTGATACCTTGGCGGATAATCTCGTGCCCTACTGCAAAAGGGATCAAGTGCGTGAACCCGGCCGCGTAAACTGTATCGCCATCCTGAACAAATTGGGAGACGGCCTGTGAAAGAGTAAGTAGTTTTGTCATATTTTTTGGGTTATTCGTATTTTTTATCTTTCGGCCGGCGGCGCAGCCTGCGCAGCAACCGGAACCGGCCACTTGTTGATGGAGTTTTCCAGTCTCTCCGGATCAGGTACAGGCCAAGTAACACCAACCCGGCGCCCCATAGAAAAAACCCAACCAAGGGTGGGGCACCTGGATCCGTCGAGAAGAAGATGGCCAGCAGGAGGACGCCAACAAAAAGAAAGTATTGCCCTACTCTTCCTCTTTCGACGTGCATCGTTTCTCCGCAAACTGGTTTTCCTTACCGCTACCCTCTCTTCCGTTGAAAAGGCAGCGGTAATCCGTTTCTATTTGACCCGTGTCTGGATCTGTTCGTGCATGTACAAAGGCAGGTAGTAATGCCCACCGGCGTTCTTCCCGGTCGAACCTGAGCCTTTCCAGCCACCAAATGGTTGGAACCCAGGCCAGGCTCCTGTGGTAGCGCCTTGTGGCCGGTTGGCATAGGTCACGCCGGCCTCGATATTCTGGAAGAACCGGTCCGTCTCCTCAGGCGATCCGTAGAATCCGGCCGTCAACCCGTAATCCACCTCGTTAGCCAATTCCATGGCCTCGTCCAGGTTTGAAACCTTGGCAATCGTCGTGATCGGCAGGAACATCTCGTGTTTCCAAAGCCGGTTAGAAAGAGGCAGGTCGCTCACCAGAGTTGGTTTACAGAAATATCCCTTGGCGTATTCTCCATCGGTAATCACCTCTCCCCCGGTCAGGAAATTGCCCTCCTGGGAAAGCTCCTCTGTATAGTTCTTGAAATCCTGGTAGGAACTTCGGTTGATTACAGGCCCCAAATATACATTGCGATCGGTAGGATCCCCGATAGAAAGCTTGTTGGTCAGCTCGACCAGGCGCTCTACCAACTGGTCGTACAAGGGTTCTTCAATATACACTCGGGAGCAGGCCGAGCATTTTTGCCCTTGCAAGCCGAAAGCGGAGCGGACGATCCCGATGGCAGCACGCTCCGCATCTGCGTTGCGAGAGACGATGGCAGGATTCTTACCGCCCAGCTCTAATATCGTTGGTCGTATATATTTGCCGGCTGCAAAATCTCGGTAGATCTTCATGCCTACGTCATAAGAGCCAGTGAAGGTTACTCCATCCACCTCGGGGCTATCGATCAATGCCTGGCCCAGGGTACGTCCTGGACCGGTAACAAAGTTGAAAGCTCCTTCAGGCAGCCCCGCATCCCGGAAACACTCTGCCAGCATGCGCACCACCCAGGGCGTGTCTGTAGCTGGTTTGATCACGATCGTATTGCCGGTCACAAGGGCGGATCCTGCCGGGCCGCCGGTCAAAGCAAACGGAAAGTTGAAGGGACTGATCACCAGCCATATACCATAGGGGCGCAGGACAGACACATTCGTGGACGTATAACCTACCAGTGGATCGCGCTCCATCTCCACAATATATCCATCGTTCTTTTCCATCTGGTAGCAAGCGTAACGGATCAGGTCAGCTGTCTCGGCGACATCCCCAAGGGCTTCCATCCGGTTCTTGCCAACTTCCATCGCCATCATAGCGCCAATCTCAAAGGTACGCTGGTCGATCAAGTCGGCTGCCTTACGCATCAAAGCGACCCGCTCCTGCCATTTCATACCGCTCCAAATAGGGAATGCCCTACGAGCGGCAGCCAGGGCGGCTTGTGCATCGCTCTCTGATCCTTTTTGGAAAACTCCTAAGACCAATTCGTTATTGGCGGGAGAGTAATTTTCATACTTATCATCGACGAAATGGTCTTTGCCGTCGATGATCATGCCGTATTCTTTTCCAAGGTTCGCTTTGACCGTCTCCAGGGCTACTTCAAATTGGGTATGCAGTTCCTCTGGGGGGTTAAACATCGTCGAATAGGTCAGTTTGAAAGTCTCGGCCATCCTGATTTATCCTCCTGTTAACTTCACGACCTGCTGGTCTGCATGTATATCGGCTCGGTTCGCGCTGCCGGGCTAGAGCTTTTTATGGTTTGATAAGCTTACCCCGCAGGCTCTCAGTGATAACAATTATAGTATAGCTGTTGGCGATTCGCCGGAAGTAACCTAATAAATATCGAAAAACAAACTGCAATCGGGTTAGCAGGTTTGGAGCTTGCATGCTGGGCAGTTTTGCGCTAAACTCCATGGTAATAAAGACATGTTCACATCACATATCACCTACCTTGGAATAGATCCCACGGCAGGGCAACGCCCTTTTGCATACGTAGCCCTGGACAACGACCTGCACCTGCTGGCGGTAGGCCAATGCAGCATGGAAGATGTGCTTGCCTTTGTAGCTGGCCTGCGCCAGGCTTATGTGGCAATATGCGCTCCACGACGCCCTAACCAAGGGGTCATGGAAAGGCCGGAGACGCGCCAGTCACTTTCCCCCCAACCACGCCCAGGCCGATGGACGAATTTCCGACTGCTCGAATACCAGTTACGGCAGCATAATATCAGCTGTCCACAAACCCCTTCTAAAGAAGAAGACTGTCCCAACTGGATGCGGATGGGCTTCCAGCTTTACCGGCGCCTGGAAAGCATGGATTACTGTTCCTATCCAGAGCCGGAGTCCCCGCGCCAGTATATGGAAGTCTACCCACACGCAAGCTTTACAGCCTTGTTAGGGGTTACTCCATTCCCGAAGTACACCTTGGAGGGGCGCATCCAACGCCAACTGGTTTTGTATGAGCAGCGACTTCATGTACCGGATTCGATGCGCTTTTTTGAAGAGATTACTCGCCACCGCTTACTTCAGGGTATCTTGCCAAACGAAAACTTATATTCACCCAGCGAGCTGGACGCGCTCGTCGCTGCTTACACCGCCTGGATGGCTGCTGTGCAAACTGAAAATACGCTGCTGCTTGGAGACCCTGAAGAAGGGCAGGCTGTCCTTCCGGTAGCAACTCTAAAACACCGTTATTAACATCAGCCCCACTCGAGTTGGCCTGGGTTACTCAAAACGCCAGTCTCACATGCCGCAGAAAAAAGTAAAGCTGATCGTAAATCCCAATGCAGACTTAGGGCGAGCCTGGAAATGGGCTGCCGATCTGCGTCCAATTGTTGACAGCTACGGAGGCGCGGATTGGAGCGGGACGGTTTACCCTACCCACGCCACAGAGCTCGCACGCCAGGCTGCAGAGGCGGGTTACGAAACAATCGTTGCTGCCGGAGGGGATGGAACAGTTCACGAGGTCATTAATGGCCTCATGCAGATACCTGCAGAAAGGCGCCCAAAACTGGGTGTTGTGCCGCTCGGCTCGGGAAATGATTTCTCTCACGCCGTCGGAATACCCCGCAATAATGCACAGGCAATGGGAAGAGTTTTCACCGGCAGACCTCACACATTTGATGTAGGGGTCGTAAGAGACGGTCTCGGTCGCACCGAATACTGGAATAACTCGATCGGGATCGGGTTTGACGCCACCGTAGTCATCCGTTCTCGCCATATTCCCTATGTACGTGGTTTCCTGGTATACCTCGTGGCGGTCTTGCAAACGATCCTGCTCGACCATGAAGCCCCTTACTTTAAGGTCAAAACGGATCAGGAAGCCTGGGAAGATTACAAAATCATGATCGTCTTGAACAACGGCGGCAGGGAAGGCGGTGGCTTTCACATCGCACCACCAGCTCGTCCCGATGATGGTATATTTCATTATGTTGCTATCCGGCGGGTGTCGAGGCTGATGATGTTGCGCCTGCTACCTGAAGTCATGCGTGGCACCCATAACCGTTTTTCCCAGGTATCTATCCAAACTTTCAAACAAATGAACCTTTCCGCCGACCGTCCCTTGAATATCCATACCGATGGGGAGATCTTCGCCGGGTTCGGAGTGGATGTACGTGAACTCCATGTTGAGATCATCCCCGCAGCTTTACAGGTATTGGTTTGAGATGCCTGATCTTTCCCACTCTCTCAAGCGCACGGACCTCAATTATCTACAGATCGTTGCCAGGTTCTGGCAAGTACAGCTTGAGGCCCAAGATATGCGCCAGGCGTTAGAGGTCCTGGTACCTGCCTTGCTGGAGCGCGATCTTGTCCAGGAGGTTGTCGGGGACCTGCCTGGCGAGGCTCGTCTGGCCCTGGACGACTTGATCCAGAATCAAGGCCGGTTACCCTGGCCTAAATTCACCCGCCGCTACGGCATCGTGAGAGAGATGGGGCCAGGACGCAGAGACCGCGACCAGCCCTATCTTAAGCCGGTTTCTCCATCAGAAATCCTATGGTACCGTGCTTTGATATCCCGGGCATTCTTCGACACCTCCAGTGGTCCTCAAGAGTTTGCCTATATTCCCGATGACCTTCTGTCCTTGGTGCCAACAGGTGCTGGCGCTGCACCGGCCTCTCTGGGTCGGGCAGCCGCCCCAGCCGAGCGCGCCAACCCAATCCCCGCTACCGATCAATTGCTCGATCATGCCTGCACGCTCCTGGCGGCGCTGCGCATGGGCCTACCTCCACAGGAGGTTTCCGCCCTGGAGGTTGAGTGGTCGAAGGATAAGAGTTCGCCTTTGACCCCGCGGGCAGTAGGCGCACTGCTCCGAGCTGCGGGGTGCCTGGACGAGCAAAGTGCACCGCGCCCTGAACCCACACGGTTATTTTTAGAGTCCAGTCGCCCGGCTGCCCTGTTAAAGTTGGTAAAAGCCTGGCTAGAAAGCTCCATATTCGACGAGTTACGCCTGCTACCTGAGCTACAGGTTGAAGGTGAGCTTGAGTATGACCCTGCCCGGCCGCGTGAACTGGTCCTGGATTTCTTATCAAGCATCCCAGGCAGCCAGGCCGGTGAAAAACGGCCTTTTTGGAGCCTGCCCTCCTTCCTAGAGGCCGTCCGCTACAACCATCCGGAATTCTTACGCCCCACAGGAGATTACGATTCCTGGCTTATCCGAGACCTGAACAGGGATGAGTTTTTACGCGGCTTTGAACATTGGAACGACATTGAAGGCGCATTGCTACGTTTTATCTTGACGGGCCCGCTGCACTGGTTAGGTATTCTGGACCTGGCTTCCTCGGGTGAGGATAGCATGGTTACAGCCTTCCGTTTTTCTGCTTGGGCAGTCGAGCTTCTTGCTGGAAAGGAGCCAGGCGGCTTTCAGGAAGAGGACCATCCTGTTCAAGCTCACCCGGATGGAAGGATCAGCGTGCACTATCTGGCGCCGCGCGCGGCCCGTTACCAATTGGCTCGCTTCTGTAAATGGGAAAAACAAGAAGGGGGGGTTTACCATTACCGGTTGACGCCCTCCTCGCTCGAGCGCGCCCAGGCTCAAGGGCTCACTATTCCTCACCTTCTAAGCTTACTGCACCGCTGTGCACAGCCTCTCTCTCCCGGCCTGATTAAGACCCTGGAGCGCTGGGATCAGACCGGCACTGAAGCGCACTTCCAGAAGCTTGTGGTATTGCGAGTGTCGTCGCCTGAGCTTCTTACACACCTGCGTACCTCAAGGGCAGCGCGCTTCTTGGGAGACCCGCTCGGGCCAACCGCCGTAATCGTAAAACCGGCTGCTGTCGAAAAGGTCATGTCTATCCTGGCTGAAATGGGATACCTGGGAGAAGCGGAGTTGGGGGAATCGGGAATGGCATAACGCAAGCTAAGGTTCCGACAAGGGCTGGTCAGGTATGGGCGCCTGTCGTGTTTTTGCGAACAACGCGAACCCGATGAGACGGAGCAGTGCACTGGCCATCAGCGCCCCGCTGATACCGATATGGTTGGCCAACCAGGTGCCTAATATCGGTGCGAATACCATCGAGAGATATTGAAGACTTTGCGCCAGGGAGACGAACCTGGCGCTGTGCTTCACAGGAACGGTCTTCATCAGCTCATCGAAGAACACGAGGTCTATACCGGCCTGGAAGATGCCAGCCAACCCGGCGAACAGGGCGATCAGCTCCACACGGTGGGTCATTCCTACAAGCGCCGGGT
>CAZAQS010000069.1:10606-20339 GCA_964486825.1 uncultured Anaerolineaceae bacterium
ATAGCGCCAGGCTGAAAGTTGTCCTCAACAGCACGAAACGGGAGCCGCGACGCCTGGATTGGCGCGTCCAAAGGTAGTAGCCGATCAACAGAACAGCGGTCTGGGATGTGTTGATGATCCCGATCCAGGCATCATTGGCCTGCACTTCACGCACATAGTAAAGCGGGAAGAGCGGGGTCGCCAGGGCCGTTCCAGAGAGAAAGACAAACCTCTTCGCCGTAAAGGACAGGAAAGCCGGCTCGTTGCGAATCAGGTTAAAGTAATCTCCCAAGCGTTGCCGGGCGCTAAGGCTGGTCTTTTGCTCCAAGAGCTCTGCATCCGGCAGGGAGATATGGCTGGAGAAATAATAGCTGATCAATCCACCCACTGAAAGAGCCATAAAGACAAGTTGGTAGTTGATCGGGAAATCGAGCTGGTCTAATGTCCAACCTGCCACTGCTACTGTGATGGCGCTGGTCAGGCCCAGGATCGACCAGCGCCGGCTCATTAATTCGTAGCGCCCCTCTGGGCCAGCGACTGCATTCATAACCACGGAGAAGGCTACCGCTAGTATAGTTTGTGGAATCGTAGCAGCCGCCCAGATCAGTAAAACGGCCTGCACAGCGTACTCGCGGGGTACCAGAAACGGCACGATGCCTGTCAGGGCATAAGAGGAGATGACCAGCAGGCGCGCCCCGCTGAACCAGGGGATGATATTGCGCCGGGTTTGCAGGAAGTTGCCAATAAAAATCGCCAGGATCAGGCCTGTGAACGCGGGCATAGAGGTCAGCAACCCGACCTGGATATTCGTCGCGCCCAGCCGGGTCAGGAATACCGGCAGAAAGGGCGCCGCCGCGCTGGCCAGTCCGATGCCCACGGCATCGATCTGAACATTCCTATAGTTCCTTTTTTGGATTTCGAGCGGGGAAGCTGCCTGTTCTTCCGGCCTGCTCTTGAAGTAATTCACGTGATACCCCTTCTGCCCTAATCTTCACCGGTGGACTTCCAGCAACCGGCATACAGAACGGCTCGAAGAACGAACTGTTCTCGAGCCGCATTATCAAGACATATTTTACACCTTGCCGGCGATAGAGAAAACCTATAGAATAAATTGGATTTCTCCCTTCAAACCACATTCGATGGAAGGATATGTCGATGAATATGGATCCTCAAACCGCAGCCCAGTTTCTACAGGCATTTTTACAACCCTGGCAGTCAGCCATACAAGACCCCGCTCGTGCACAAAATGAGGTGCTCCACAGCCTGGTCTCGGATTACGCCAAGACCGGTTACGGAGCCGATCACGGTGCATCCCAGGTGGAAACTTTAGAGGACTACCGTAGATCCTTCCCTGTCAGGACCTATGAAGACTATAAACCCCTCATCGAGCGGGTGATGGCCGGTGAGGAGCAGCTGCTGCTTTGGGAGGAACCTTTGGGCTGGGCCATCACGCGCGGCACGACCAAGGGAGAGTCAAAGTTCATCCCCATGACGCCCACCGATATGCGCATGCGCCTTAGCGCCGGGCGAGCGGTAATGAACTACGTTGCCAGCACGCGTAAGTATGAGATTTTCAGTGGTGTAAACCTCAATCTAAATTTCCCGTCTGTGGTTGGAACGGTAAAAGCCGGGGGGCGTGAAGTGGAATATGGTTACAGCTCCGGTATCTACACAAAATATGTCTCGACCTTCACGCCGGTCACATCTGTGCCTGCCCAGGAGGAGATCGATGCACTCGGAGGGGGTAAATCAGAGCGCGATTGGGACCGTCGTTTCGAGCTGGCCTACAAGATGTGTAAAGATAAAAACGTCAGCCTGGTAGGGGGCGTCTGTCCAACAGCCATCCGCTTCGCCCGCTATCTGCGGCGCCAGCATACAATTTACCCAAAGGATGCATGGAAAACACAGGTCATGACGCTCGGGAGCGTACCGGGGATCAATACCCGCTACCAGCCTGCTCTCAACGCCATGTATGGCCCGGCGGCTATTCGAGAGATCTACGGAACCACAGAAGGCATGTTCGGGCAACAATTGGATGAGAAGCGAGCCTGGGTCCCGAACTATGATATGTTCTTCTTCGAGGTACAAACCCGGGCAGGCATGAAAATGCTATATGAAATGCAGCCTGGGGAAATTGGCAGCCTGGTCGTCTCCACACCTATCTTGCCCCGCTATCGCATCGGAGATACGATCCTGGCGCTTAAAGCGCCTTATTTCCGCTGTATTGGGCGGGAGAAGTGGTGGACCTTCTTACGCTACGCCTGGGACGAGGCGATGACCCTAAACCTGGGGCGTCTCTAGGAGCGTTCTCGCCTTCGCCCACGCAGCAAAATGGAAAGCCCGATCACGATCAGGATCAGCGGTAGGGTGACCTGGAAGCCTAAAACATTTCCTAACCCGATCCCAATAAAAATTACACCCAGGATCAAGTCGCCTGTAACAGAGCGACGGTAGCTGGGCACCAGGACTCGCACTGCCGCACCCATCAGGACGATCACGCCAGCCCCTAACAGGATTAGGCCCCAGGTGTTCGCCCAAAGGAAGAAGGGTGCGCCTGGCTCAGTGGAGATCCAATCTAACAGGCCCAGGTTACCAGCCAGGAGAACCAGGCCTGCCCAGATAAAGATACACGCCCAGACGGCTGCCGAGACCGGGTCGTTGCGGTACTTTTCTTCCCAGCTTTTCTCTTCCCGCTTTTCGGCTTCTTTCTCATCGAACTTCTCGTCGCCCATGTCTTTCTCCTCCTATCCCACTTAAAAACTTAGCGCCACATAACATTGTGGGAAATGTGACGCACATTTAATTGCAGATACAGTGGTGAAGAACCTATCCTTGCATTCAAAAAAATCGGAATTTGGAGATAGATTCGATATATGCCCTCCCGCGAGCAATATTCAGAAAAGTATCCAGGGGATGAATTATGAAGATATTATACTCCTAAGCTGGCTACAATTATTCTGGCTCTCTACCGGTTTGGTTATCCTATCGATTCCTTTGCTGTGATCCTCAACAAGTCTATTTTCTATTTCTGCTCTCTCGAGGTCAACTTGATTGAACGGAACGGAAGCCCGGCAAGAAAGCGCGCTGCCTCCAGCTCCAACCAGCCAGGGCTTTCAGGAAAGGCCCAGGTGGAAGGGAGGCCAGCATACGCAGATCTTCTAAGATAGAAGATTCCTCATCCAGGAAACGAAAGATGCTCTGGATGGAGTTATTTTTGAACATCGCCGTCATGATGGGACGAGTCTTTTCCCCTTGGGCTGCGATCACTTCCAACATCAGGGCATCGTAAAACTTCCGCCTGGGGGATGAAGCCGGAACGGCAAAAGGATGTCCTTTGGAGGCTAACGATCGCAGGATGGCTTGCGAATCCTTCTGAATGCGGGCGAAAGCATAGCCTGTGGATGGCTTTACACGCCCACCCTTCGTCCCGATTGCCATGATGCGCTTTCCCAGGCGACGTGGGAAAGGGTGGTTCGTCATGGGGATAACCCCCTGTTCTTCATCCAAAATCTTGTACTCGCTTATCCCCAATCGTCCTTGAATATATCCCCTCAAGGCCTTTTCATAATCCTCCCTTGGCAGCAGGTTTGCAGAAAACAACGTGTACTCGACCAGGGCGCGTTTATCCTCGAAAGGCAGGATATAGAAAAAGCACAACCCTTCACGCTGCTCCGTTCGCAGGTCGAAAAGGGTCACGGTGTTGGGGTCGAAAGCAGGTGATCCGGTACGTATCTCCCAGCCCAAGAAATGCTGCTTCAAGTAACGGTAACGGCGTGTATCCTGGTGGATCTCTTCTTGAGTGAGACGGCTATCGAAGACCCAATCCGCAAGCAGCGGCTCCCCGTCCACGATGACCTTGGCTTCCGTATTTCCGTCTTCCACAGCCTCGACGCTCCCCTGTAGCAATACCACGTTCGGATTCATTGCCAGCTCAGCATGTATAGAGCGGTAATAATCAACTCCCCGGATCGTTTGGTAGCGGTAGGGGTTGACCTCGAAACGCTTGTGGAATCTCCTACCCTGGAACTCCAGGTAATTCCATGTTTTATACACCATGCTATCGAAAGGCGTCGGCCCGGGCGTCCAGAAGGACCAGGTGCGGTCGTTGCTGGTCTTGGCTTCTTTATCGATGATCAAAATTTTGCGGTCGCCCAAATGGCTGTTTACCAGGGCGAATGCTAAACCCAGTCCGGCCGCGCCTCCCCCCAACATTACGTAATCGTAATGCTTCATCTCCTCGGGCTGGCCTCCATGAAAACGCCAGGACGAGGTTCAAGGGTTGCTCCCATATAAACATGGAAATCATCCCTCAGTAAATTGAGCTCGAAGCGTTGCAAAATGCGCGCCAGCACGACTTTGGCTTCCACCTGGGCAAATGCCGCTCCAATGCAGTTGCGCGGGCCCCCTCCGAACGGTACAAAGGTATATGGATGCGCTTTAACTCCCGGCGCGAAGCGCTCTGGTTCGAAGCTCTCAGGGTCCGGCCAATGTCTCTCGTCGTGATGAGTGGCGTAGATCGAGTACATTAACCTTCGCCCGGCAGGCAGGCGAAAGCCTTGAAAATCCAGGTCTTCGGACAGCATTCGATTACCGACATGGATCGGCGGGTAGAGTCTCAGCGTCTCGTCGATGACCTGACCGAGATACTGAAGCTGGTCCATATGCTCCATGCCTGGCGACTCCTTTCCGACCACTCGTTCAACTTCTGCGAACGCTCGCTGCATCACCTGTGGATGTTTGGCCATCAGCCCTAATGCCCAGGCCAGCAGGGCTGTGCTGGTATCATGACCTGCAATCAGCATGGTGAGCATCTGGTCGCGGATGAGATCATCTGACATTCCAGGGTCTGCTACCATCCGGCTTAACAGATCCTCCCCAACAACGTCCCTCTCCCTTCGCTCTGCAATCAGGCCGTACAGGTAATCGTCCACCTGCTGGATAGCACGGGCGTAGCCTATGCGCGGTACAGAAGGCCATGCAAGCCACAGGCCGGGAGAGATGTAAGACAGCATCCTCAAGATAGCCGGGAATAACCTGTCCAGGTCACGGTAAAAGTCGACATCGAAAAGACAATCGATGATGATCAGCAGGGCGACTCGGCGCATTTCTACCAGCATATCCAACGAGCGCCCCGGCTCCCATGCTCCTATTACTTGATCTGTATTGCGCAGCATTTTCCCGAGGTAGACGGAGAGCATCCGTTTGTGGAGACTGGGGGAAATCAACCGCCGTAGCTGATCGTGGCTTTCACCATCCTCAACCAACAGGCCATGCCGGAGCAGTTTCGTCACTGGGTCATTCGGGTTACGCCAGATCAATGATTTCCGAGCTTCCACCAGAACGAAGCGACTGGCCTCCGGCCCGGACAGAACAACAGCCTGGAAACCGGGGAATACCAGATCGAAAGTGTCACCAAGCTCGTTTTGCAATGCTTTTAATGCAGGCAGCAAGCTTTTATCGGCCAACAGGGCTTTTAAGGCCGCACGACCGGCTTGAGGGGTAGGGGTGGGAGGATGTGAGTGGGTCATCATAGGATTCATTAAGACAGCGGTAGATCACGGCCTTTCCAATCAAAGGGCCGGCGGATGTAATGATACCAGGCCGAGCGGAGAGCCATTATGAAGAGCAGTCCTACCGTCACAGGGTAAAGAGCTGCCTGGATGAGCGGGAGCCGAAATCTCCAATTGTTCACTCCCCATAGGAGTAGTGACAGACCAGACGCTACCAGTGCTAGCCGGAAAACCGGTTCAGTGACAGGTAAACCTGCTACTTTTGCCAGGATCAGCATGAACGGTTCGACATAGACCAACAGTAGCCAGATCCAGACAAACGCGAATATGGGTAAATTGTACTGGAAGACGCCGAAAAGGTTTTTGGAAATTCCATTGAAAGCACTTGAAAAATCCCTGTACATCCTACATATCACCCGCTCGCTGAGATCTACGTAATCCCAGCGCAAGCCATGCTGCTTGGCCATTCTAGCCAGGAGGATATCTTCGAGCGAGGTGTTGCGTACATGGCTGTGCCCGCCAATTTTTTGATAAGCCTCACGCCGGAAGAGCATGAACTGCCCAACTGCCGCGCTAAAAATGGGTGAGCGTACCCGCCTGGCGATGGATAATGGGATAACGGCAAAGATGATCCAACTCAGGAAGGGCACAACCAGTCGCTCGCCCCAGGTGCTCAGCTCTTGTCTGGGCATCCCGGTAACGAAATCCATTTTTCGGGTGTTAATATAGGATATCACGTCCGTTAACATGGCAGGATGGTGACGTGTATCTGCATCAGTGAAAAGAAGGTAATCGCCCCTGGCTTTCTCAGCGAGCTGGTAGCAAGCCCAGGTCTTACCAACCCATCCTTGTGGCAGCGGCTGTCCTTTTAGCAGAGTGAGGCGAGGGTATTCTAATTTTATACGGCCCAGAATTTCTCCTGTTCCATCCTGGCTCTCATCATCCAGGATGATCAGCTCGAAATCTGAATACTCTTGCTCGAGTAAGGATCGTGCACAAGCTTCGATCTTATCCGCTTCGTTCCTGGCAGGCACAAGCAAAGAGACGCTTGGCAGGTTCTCTCTCTCTTTGGCCGGTCGGGGGTTACGGCTTTTGCCATTCAGACGTACGATGCTGAGCAGATTCGAAAGGCTGATCAGAATTTGCACACTGATAAAGAACAAGATTCCTTGCAAATGTCCGTAGAGCAATTCTGTCAACATTTATGCCCTGCCTACCACCCTGCCTTAAATCCAAGCAAAGCATCCATAAACTCTTCTGGGCACTCATGTCTTGGCCTGGGAGGCAGGTTACGCTAGAACCGTCACATCCACTCAGAACGGGCTAAGACTGCTGCACTGGCCAAACCTCCTATCCCCGCGCCAATCACAACTACCCGGTTAAGCTCTCTCATTCTTGCGGTCCCTTGCTTATGAGCTTACGGGTCCGCCGAGCTCGGTAGGCGAACATGAACGGTAAACTCAACCACATTCCCAGACCAACGGGTCCCCAAAGCAGGTGGGGACGCAAGCGGGCCATGATATGGTCCTGGACTTGCGTTATACGATCATCTATGCGCACAAAACTATGCCGGTGTACCCACTTTTTGAAAGGCCCTCGTAGCTGCCGATCTGTAAAGCCGTCGACGGAAACCTCCTCGATGCGAGCCACCCAGTGAATGGGAAGCGGCCCCAACCAGATGGTAAAGTCCATCTCATCCCCTTCCCTCAATTCCTGGGGAGCCTGGCGGATACGTACCATAGCGGGCGGTGGTGTAATGGCGCCCAGGCTGGTCGGGCTGCGATGGAAAGCGAATACTCGATCAAGCGGGGCCTGGACTTTGAACCTGTGTAAAAAATTCATTACTTTGCCATCTCCTATACGGAGCTATCAACATACCATGCCTACTCGTCAGCGTCTGGAATGTATCCTGTGATCCCGCACCCGTCTCCAAATCCCTTAAAAAAATGGATGATACCCTGTAAAATAATTTCACTTTGCTCACGACGAGTGATCGTGGCCTGCCCATCCCCCGCCTGGCTGCCAAATACGCATATCTTGTCCACCACTCTTATGGAATTACCCTTAATTGTTCATTTCTCGAAAGTTTTCAATGACTCCTGTAATCAGCCCGCTATCCTCTTTCAACTGATCCTGAATTGCGTCTTGATATACCTTCAGGTATTGCATCAGGGATTCTCGAGGCATGCCATAATTCTCCAGCAATCCACCTACCCAGTTAATGGAATAGATCAATGTGCTCAGATCCCCCAAGACCAAAGCCGCTTTTAGATGACTCGGGAAGGCCTGGTTTGCCTGGTCTAAAGCGCTACCGGGAAGTTGCCAGTCTTTAACTTCTTCTGAAACGACGGCTTCTATCGCATGTTGCTTGCCTTCAAAACAATCCAAAGTCCGCTGGTATTCATCCGGCAGCGGCTTTATCGATGGCAAAGGTTCGTTCTTATTTATGATTTCATCCAGACGCTTGGGAGCCGTGGAAATTTCGCTTTCCAGGAAAAACCCGGGGATCCATTCGACCAGGTTTGGCAAATCGTTAAATATGCCTCCTCCAAATGCCAAAGGTATGCCCAGATTTTTCAACAGAACAGCCATTTCCCTTAAACTGGCTGCAGCTGGAAGCGTTTGAGCCAGGCTAAGGACCAGGGTAGGAAACGTAGAGCGCAAGGTTGTCTCTAGTTTGAACAACGGGACATTGGCGCCCAAATAAATAATTTCCCAACCTTGCCTCCTGAGCAGTGAGGAAATTAATAGAAGGACAAACTCGTGCTCCTCTCCTGGTGGACAGGCAGCCAGGATACGTCCCGAGCGTGAAATTGGGGGCGCCGCTGCCATAAGTGAGTGCAGCCGGCGTGAAGCGAGCGATGTGGCGAAATGCTCCTGCTGTACAGTGGCCTGCCCTTCGTACCATAACTGGCCAATCATTGAAACCCCTTTTTGCAGGACCTCGACCACCACCATCTCGGGAACCGCGACTGCAAAAGCCTCGGAAAGGATCTGCTCTGCAGCGCTCTCATTGAAATCCAGGCATGCAGCTACCCAAATCTGGCGCAACTCCTCCAGATTGCTTGTCCCGGTCTGCGTTAGCGTCTCTGTCCCGGCCACCGCCAGAGGATCTTGACCGCTCTCTTGCAGCGTCCGCCAAAGCTCGACAGCGCGACTGATGCTCAGACCCTGTTGCTGTTGCCCTACCAGCCACTTGAGCAGCCGGATATCTCTTAGCGTGTAAAGGCGGTGCCCCCCGGGGGTGCGCTGTGGCTTGATAACCTCGTAACGTCTTTCCCAGGCTCTCAAGGTCTCCGGGCTTAATCCCGTCTCACGCGTAACAGCACGTAAATTATAGGTAGGCCGCTGATCAGATATCATAACTATCTCCATTATCTCAAATCTTATTTTCTGCCAGTATACGTTCAGTTGTCAGGCGAGCAGAGAGCAGTACGATCGGCAGGCCTGTGCCGGGATGTGTACTGGATCCTACGAAATACAGGTTCCGATAGCGTTTATGACGGTTTTGTGGGCGCAAATAACCCACCTGCAAGAAGTTATGGCTCAGACCAAAGGCCGACCCCTTTTCCAGGTTATACAAACTTCGCCATTCTTTTGGCGCATAAACCTCTTCAAACTTGATATGTTCGGCGAGGTCTACCACCCCCACCTCCCGCAATCGCTCGAAAACAGTGCTGCGAGCGCGATTCTTCAGAGCTTCCCAATCCTGGGTATCATCAGAATCCAGGTGACCTACAGGAACCAGGACCATCAGTGTATCCTGGCCAGCCGGTGCAGAAGTCGGGTCGATGCGAGCTGGCGCATGGACGTAAAAGCTCGGTTTCTCAGGCAGGCTGAGATCCCTAAAAATTCTATCGAAGCTTGCCCGGTAATCGCTGGCCAGGAAAACATTGTGGGCGCCCAGTTCGGGGAATTGTTTATCTGTCCCCCAATAGAAAGTGATTGCCGAGCAGGTATACTTCTTGTTCTCGAGCTTTCTGGACAGCGAGCCGTTAGGAAGCAGGTCCTTGTATACATAAGGCAGGTCGGCGTTCGCAACGATCAGATCGGCTGAAAGATGAGCGCCATTCTTTAGGCGTACAGCAGTGGCTCGGTCTCCATCAACCTCAATGGCTTCAACCGGAGAGTTATAGCTAAACTTGACCCCATTTGCCTCTGCGATTGAAACCAGACTTTCGATCACCTTAAACATACCCCCTTCAGGAAACCACACCCCATCAGCCAGCTCGGTATACTGTAGC
>CAZAQS010000070.1:0-20265 GCA_964486825.1 uncultured Anaerolineaceae bacterium
CCGCTCTTTATACTTCAGGCAGTTATTACTCATGGCTTAATAAACCATAGGTGTTGTTGGAGACAGGACGAATGCTTTACAAAGTGCGTGGCAGGACGTTCGATGAATTTGTGATTGATGAAGAGATTGTCAGTGGGGCCAGGACGGTTACCGAGGCTGATATCACTGCCTTTGCTGGTCTATCTGGGGACTATAACCAGATCCACACGGACGCGGAGTTCAGCAAAAATACTCCCTACGGACAGCGTATTGCCCACGGACTGTTGGGGTTATCGATCGCCTCAGGTTTGGCCATGCGAACGGGTGTTTTGGAGGGTACAGTTCTTGCTTTTAGAGAAATTAATGAATGGAAATTTGTCAAACCGGTTTTTATTGGTGATAGTGTACATGTGGAGATGGAGGTATTAGAGAAGAAAGCATTACCTCGCATCGGGTCCGGATCTGTATTGATTGGTATTGAGCTAATCAACCAACGACAAGAAACGGTGATGAAAGGCGAGTGGACGGTGCTGGTATTGAGCAGCGCCAATGCTACTTCGTAAGGCCTCTCTCCATTGTTAGTAAGGAATAATTGATGTCCGATCGATCCAATTCATCTTCAGAAGAAGACGCCCTCTCTCGCTTCCGGCGCTTAACTGTCCATGATGACGGTGAGGGAGATGGTACAGCTCCAGATAGTGATGCGCCTGCAGCTAATTCCGAGTCCGGGGTTAGCCAGACAGGCTCTTCTGCTGCAGATGATCAGAGTTCCAGCTCATTAGATATCGACGCACCTGAACCTGGAGATGTGGAGTATGTCACCCTGGAACCCCCCACAGGGGGCGAATCTGGAGAACTCCCTGGAGACGGAGCCTCCAAAGGTACTTCTGGAGAGGATCTTATTGCAGAATCCGCTGGCGAAGAAGAGCCGGTGGAACTGTCGGGGGAGGGAGAATCCGCCGGAGATACTAGCCAGGTCGAATTTGTCAGCCTTTCATCCAATATACGATTGAAGCAGGAACGTGAGGCGAATCAGGCCGGGCAGGAGGATCCATCAGCGGGCGCGAGCCAGGCAGATCTGCCAACTATTCCCCCCCCGCCAAAATCGGATGAAGCTAACCTGGAGGATACTCAGCCCTCGGGAGTGCGAGCTACACGATTTCGGACTTCCACGCCTCCGGCTAAACCTGCCCCTGACCCCCCAGCCCCCCTGCCCCAGAGGGTGAATGAAACGGATGTAGACGCTACCCAGGTAACCCCGGCAGCTTATACCTCAACCCCACGTACACGCCCACCCCTCGCCCTACCCACCAAACCCCCTCCGATCGCCCATGCAAAGGGTGGGAAGACTACCGCGCCTGGGGCGAAGCGTGCTATCAATTGGCGCCAGGGAGTGGGATGTTTGCTGCGTATGGCGATTATGGGTCTCTTCGTCCTGGTAGTTGCCCTGGTTCTGGGAGGTTCTTTTGTCCTCTACCAGTACTATACCATCGCCGCCACGCTACCTAGTGTTGATGACCTGCGCCAACGAGCTTCTCAATTTGAAACCACCCGCATCCTGGATCGTAACGGGAATGTCTTGTATGAGATCCTGGATCCCACAGCCGGGCGACGGACTTATGTAAATCTGGATAATATATCGCCCTACCTGGTAGCTGCTACCATCGCTACAGAGGACAAGGAATATTACAACCATCCCGGTTTTGATGCTGTAGCGATAGGGCGTTCCTTCATCCAAAACTTTCGAGGCGGCGATATCTCTTCGGGTGCTTCCACGATCACCCAACAGCTTTCCCGGACTTTGCTCTTTACACCTGAAGAGCGGACGGAACGTACGTATATCCGCAAAGCCCGGGAAGCAATCCTGGCGGCAGAAGTTACCCGGCGCTATACCAAAGACCAGATCCTAGAGCTATATCTCAACGAGATTTACTATGGGAACCTGGCGTATGGGATCCAGGCTGCCGCAGAGACCTATTTCGGTACCACAGCCGATAAGCTGACCCTGGGACAGGCTGCATTTCTTGCGGGTCTACCCCAGGCTCCGGCCGTGTATGATGTTTATAATAACCGGGAAGTAACGATGAACCGCCAGCAACAGGTGTTGCGCTTGACAATGGAAGCCAGCCAGATACAGGGTTGTATCTTTGTTAGCAATAACCCACAGCGCATCTGTGTGGGCCCTGAAGAAGCCCTGGCAGCGTTTAATGAGATCGCTGAATATGAGTTCAAAAGTCCGGATATTCAGATCCGCCACCCTCATTGGGTAAATTATGTCCGTTCGCTTCTGGAATCCCAGTTTGACTCTCAGACGATCTACCGCTCAGGTTTTACCGTATATACTACTCTGGAACCAGGCTTGCAGGATGCTGCTGAGCAAATCGTGCGCCGCCAGGTGGACCAGATGGCGGACAAAAATGCCACCAGTGGCGCCCTGGTTGCTATCCGGCCTAAGACTGGAGAGATCCTGGCCATGGTAGGATCGGCTGATTTCTACAGTGAGATCGACGGTCAGATAAATATGGCAGTTAGCCCTCGCCAGCCGGGCTCTGCCATCAAGCCGTTGACCTACACGGCTGCATTTGAGCAAGGATGGACTCCAGCGACTTTGATCTGGGACGTACCAACTGAATTCCCTCCCTCAGGGGATGTGAATGACCCGCGTTCCCCATACGTCCCGGTGAATTACGATGGCCAGTTCCACGGGCCGGTTACCGTGCGCTCTGCCCTGGCGAATTCCTATAATATCCCTGCTGTGAAAACCCTCCAACATGTTGGTATTTATGACGACCCGAATATCTCTGGCGAGGATGGTTTGGTGGCCTTCGCGCGCCGCCTTGGTATTTCCACGCTTACCCGCGATGTATATGGTCTCTCGCTTACCTTGGGTGGGGGTGAGGTCACTCTATTGGAATTCACCGGCGCCTATGCGGTCTATGCAAACGGCGGGACGCGTTTACCGCCATACGCCATTTCCCGTATCCTGGATTTCAACGGCAATATCGTCTACGATTACCAGCCTCCGCCTGGTGACCAGGTCGTACGCCCAGAGCATGCTTACCTGATATCATCCATCCTTTCCGATAATGAAGCCCGAGCGCCCATGTTTGGCTCCAACTCGGTCTTGAACCTCCCGTATCCCGCTGCCGTAAAAACCGGGACTACCAACGATTTCAGGGATAACTGGACCCTGGGCTATACCAGTGACATTGCCGTTGGGGTATGGGTGGGTAACCCTGACTATACTCCTATGGTCAATACGACAGGTCTGACAGGCGCTGCCCCGATTTGGTCAGAGTTTATGCAGATCGGTGTACAGTACCTGACAGGCGGCAACCCCACGCCATTTTTTAGGCCGGCTGGGATTATCGACCGTGTAATTTGCTCAGTTTCCGGTACCGAGCCGTCTGAATGGTGTCCTGCACAGCGAGCGGAGGTGTTTGCAGCCGGGCAACCACCACTCCCCAGCAGCGAAGACCTTTGGAAGAGGGTGTCCTTCGATACATGGACCGGTTTACGGGCCTCCCAGGCTTGTGGTGTGCTTACAAAGGAAGAGTTTGCACTGAATATCTCCGATCCCTGGGCGATCAAGTGGATCCGCGAAACCTCTGAAGGGCGCAACTGGGCAGGAGGGCTCGGTTTTACTGACAATGTTCTTTTCGTGCCATCCCGTGAATGCACACCAGAAGATCCTCGCCCCTTAATAGAGATCCATTACCCAGGCGAGAACCAAACCATCACTTCCAATCCAATAGATATTATGGCGCGGGTGGATGCGTCGGCCAACTTCAGCAGCTATCGCTTGAACTACGGCCTGGGACATGATCCTGTGCAATGGGTTGGGTTAGCTCAAAGCGATACCCCGGTCCCTAACAGCCAGGCTATCTACACATGGGATGTGCATGATCTACCGGCAGGAGAAGTGACCCTGCACCTGATTATGTACAGCAATCAAAATACCTATGCCGAGATCTTTAGAAGGGTGAACCTCCAGATACCGACGCCCACGCCTACTCCCACGCTCACACCCACCCTTACGCCGACGCCTACCTTAACGCCCACTCCTACCCAGACGCCTACCGTTACGCTTACTCCCACCGCGACTCCTACCTTAACGATCGCTCCCCCGACGATTACACCAACGACGTCGCCAACCGAAACGGAGTCTCCGGATCCTTAAGCCTTTCCCTTTGCTAATCAACGTTTCGTGGTATAGGAGGTCATCCCCTATGCCACGGAATGCCTGGTTTAAGAAGAGTTGTTCGCGCTGATATTGGGGGCAAAGTCAGCTAAGAACTGTTCAGGTGCGCGGCAGGGGGCGCCGCCTGCCAGGTTCACCCAGACGCCCAGAGCATGTATCCAGGCCAGGCGCGCCCCGTCCTTCACCCGCTGGATGGTATAGTGGCGCAGTGCAGAGACACGGCGCACATTGGAGACCCAGGTGGCCAGCTCGAGCTCGTCGTCAAGGCAGGCGGGTTGGAAATATTCAATTCTATTGCTCTTCAGCAAGATGGCAAACCCTTCATCTAGCATACGCTCCATAGGCCATCCGTGGGCATTGATGACCTGGCGACCGCACTCCCCAGCGAAAACCAGCAAGGTAGCTGGATCCAGCTCCTTCTTGCTGTTGACATCCTGCAAATCAACTCGTTTCCGGATCCGGAATATCCCTGGAGGGGGAGATGGAGCAGCCACTACAGGTGGGTACGCAGGCGGTGTTGGCGTTTGTTCGTTTGGTACGAAGGCTGACAGGAGCTCGTCTGGGACCCGTACGAGTGGCTGGTCACCAGGGCCTCGAAGCGTCGAAAGAGCGCTTGCTCTGCCTACCAGTTCACCTGTCGCCTGATTATAGAATTCATAGGACTGCTGAAAAGTGTTTTCCTTGAAACCTGACGCATGTACGGTTACGGCGACTGTTTCACCATAGCGGAGAGGGATAAGGTATTCGAAATCTATCCTTGAAGGCCACCAGTCCAATCTGGACGAGGCGTACCGCTGGGGAGGCCATCCGGCCGCGCTAGAGAAAGACAGGTTGGCCTCCTGCAAATAGCGCAAATAAACCGCGTTATTTACGTGACCGTACAGATCGCATTCGTAAGATCGGACCCGGAAGCTTTCGGTGTGGGTTAAATTCATTGTCCCTCCGACCCTTTCTTGTTGTTTTACTCTTTAAGAGGCCCTTGGTGGCCTAGCGGAGGCGTTTATAGCAGGCGTAGCTGTGTGGCTGTGTAGGTTAATGGATCCATTTCTAGCTGCCCGGGCAGGTTTTCCCGGTTCAAATTCGTATTCTCGATAAGACGTCTTAGGTGGCGGTATTTAAGGAAAGTCCAAGATCCCCTAACTTCTTTTTGCAAACGGGCGTCGCTCCTCAGTTTAAAAGAGATCAGGTTTGCACGACTACCGGGTAGAACGATGATTCTCTTAAAATCCTCTTTCGCTTTAGCACGTTCTTTTCCTGGAAAGACAATTCCTCCGATTGCGGCGCTGGCAGTTGTGTGGAATAGATAGCGCAGGTTGCCAGGCGGGTCATACCAGGCGACAGAGGCCCCAGTATCGGATTCCCGTTGGAGACCGGACTCCAAACTGCTGGCTGAGTATCCTAATCGCTCTGCCAGAGTAAAAAGCATCTGTTGGATCGTTGCGAGCTCATTCTGGCGGTCGCTGGCCCGGTCTTGATCTCTGAGTCGCCAATGCTCATTCTCCCCTGATAACTGTTCGGCGTAAGATTGTAAGCAATGCAGTATCAGGTCCGGGTTAGGGGTGAGAAGACCCGAAAATAATTCGCATAGATATCTATCGAGCTGCTCAAATCTGCAGCTCTCGCATTTCTGTAAATACCGCCAGGTCGCTATTTCTATTCGGTCCGAGATAGGCTGCGCAGCCCCTTCCTCGTCCAGTAACCACCAGGAGCCTACTTCTAACGATACCTCGCTTCCCTCGAAACGAAGGAAACCGCTCCGATATGTAAATACTCCCTTCAGACCATTTTGCAGCTGGCTGTATAATTCTGCCGGCGACTCCTTGGGGCGATCCTTGATCCCATCCTCTCGTTCTCTGGGAAAAGCCTTCAGTTCAGCCAGGGCTTCCAGGGCGGCAGCATGGATGGATAAATAGCTCGCCGGTTGGCCACGCTCTTTGATTGCTGCAATAGCTGCCTCTCTGGCAGTGTTTGCAAACCCTATGGGCTTACTTTCTGGTTGGCTCTGGACGGAGGCCTTCTTCCAGTGGATTTGAGCTTGCCCGCTCTCCGTTCTCAGGGCCAGGCCTTCCAGATCGAACCCCGAGCTATCGCCGGACAGGAGCGCCGCAGACAGGAAGCCAGGCTCTGCCTCCCCTATCAGGCCTAGAACCGGTGTTCCTGTTTCCAGCACTGGCGCCAGGCTGTGGAAGGCGGAGGAGAGGGCGGCGGTATGCCAGCCCCAATCATAGCGCCGCCTGCGTAATACCGACTTAAAATGGCTAGCCGCCTCCCGGCCCCATAACCAGGCAGCCCAGAGAGCTGAAAGTGACCAGTAAGCCTGGTTTGGGCGTGGCAGGGCTGCCAGGACTGCCCCAATTTTCAGCGTCGGTGTCTCTGCCATCAGGTCTTTTAGGCGGCCCTCGAAAAGGGTGATGCCTGCCTGGCCTCTTGGGATATTTGGCCATTGGGTTATATGAACTTCAGGAGCTCTGCTTATCCATTGGTTGATACTTTGTTCCATGGCCACCCAAATATTATTTTCACGGAAAAGGGAGGGGACGTTGAGTTGGCGTGGCCGGTCTCGAGTGGTCGGATGCGCCCATAAGGTATTGGCCTGGTCACATACAGACAGGAGCAGGGCGCTTAGACGGTCGCGCCTGGCTGGATTGATATTCAGGGTATCCATTTTATTGATCAGCGTGAACAATGCATACAACGCCCTGGGTAAATATACGGAAAGAGCTTCTTCAACGTGCTCCCGGTCTGGATCGTTGGCCGGTACGACCCTCTCCAACGCCCTTGCCCGGTTCAAGCCTCCTTTAGCAAAAGCAGCAGCCCGGTCCTTATCCTTTTGAGTGGCGGGTCGCTCGCCACTATCGCCGCAGCGCAGGCAGGTGTAGAAACGAGCCGCCGGGGAGTCCGCTGAGCGCTCCCATAAGAAATAATCTGCCATCACTGGCTGTTTACAGTTGGCGCATTCTGTTGTATACAAGGAGCGGATATGCGGTTCGATCCTCTCACCCCCTTTATAGGCGGAAGCCAGGTCAGCCAGGGCAGCCTGGTATTCGTGTTGGTCCGGCGGTAAGGCGCCCATTTCCAGCAAGATGCGTGAAACCGGGTTATTTACTGCTACCAGTAAACGGTAGCCGGCCCGTGCAACTTCCTGCGCCAGTCTTGGGGCCGCGCCAAACGGGTCCAGTACCAGTGCTCCGGCGGGCAGCCGCTCATTCAACCAAGCCGTTGCCACCCCTTCTGGTAATGGTGGCAGATAGCGGGCCAAAGGCCCAGGGTTGGAGGGGAATTTTCCCGGATAAAAGGGGATTGGGCGAGCCACGTGTGACCTCTTATTTGTTGAGAGGATTTTTAGAGCGAACGAAAAGGCCAAATGCCTATCAGTAGTATAATGCTTAACAAGGAAAAAACAATCCTGGAGTCTCCAATGGCATATCCCAATTCATCCTTGCCGAAGCCACTATGCTTGTATTTGGGAATTCTCCTGTTGCTTTTGGCACTATTGACCGGTTGTTCGGACAGTGTATCTCAGGATAGCACTTTACCTACCTCTCCCGCTAGCGATTCACCCACCCTTACGGCTCCCGCTCGGCCTACCTTTCCTGTAGAAGAGACCGCGCTACCCTCACCGTTAACCCAAACAGATCCCCGGACAGTCCAGGCAGGGCCTTGCCCTCCATCGGGGGAGCCTGATCCGCTCCCGGATATGCCTTTCGCTGCTTTGCCCGAGGCAGTACTCGCTTTTTTGAATAGCGGAGGCTCTCTAAACGTACTCGATGAGGCCCTCTACCAGGTAGGAGTCGCCAATCTGCCGGAGCCGGTAGCATCGGCAGATATGGATGGGGACGGCGTTGAGGAGGTTGTTGTTTCGATCTTCGAGCCCGGTTCAATGGCCTTGCCGCCCCCCGGGATGTTGCTGATCTACACTTGCCAGGATGGCGTTTATCACATGGCATATCAGGAGGATACGCGCCCTTCTGATGGCGCTCCGGGTATCCGTTTCTTGCGGGATCTAAATGCAAATGGGCGAGCTGACCTGGTGGTCAGTTCTGCATCTTGCGGTGCACATACCTGCTTCGAGAGAGTTCAGGTGATCCAGTGGGATGGGGAGACGTATAGGAACCATTTGGAGGGAGAGACAACAGACCTGCCTTATCCCACCATTTACCTGTCCCCAACCGTTGAGGATGAAATCTATGATCTGCAGGTTACCGGAAGCGGGTTCGGCTCTGTAGGGGCAGGCCCTCAACGGGACATCACCCGCACCTGGTCATTCAGTAAAGAGATGCAGCTCTGGCAGATCTCGAGTTTCCGGCAAGAGCCGTCCAATTACCGCATTCATATCCTGCATGATGCTGCGGCTGCAGCCAAAAGTGGTGATTACCAGCAGGCTTTAGGGTTATATAACCGGGTGATCAGTGATTCCACCCTCGAGGATTGGTCGGATCCGGATCTGGAACAAGCATGGATAAAAGCCTTTGCCCAATACCAGATGGTGGTAATTTATACACTTCAAGATCGGGAGGGGTTTGCCAATACAGTGCTGGCGGATTTGCAGGACACCACCTCCTCTGAAAGCCCTCAATCCACTTTTTATAAGATGGCGGTAGCATATATCGACGGTTATCAGGAAGGGGGCGTCGAGATGGGTTGTAGTCTTGTCCAGGATTATGCGGCCTTACATCCCGGCCTGCTCGATCCCCTGGGATCGCAGATCTTTGGATACGGTAACCCAGACTTTACAGAGCAGGATATCTGTCCCTGATCTCCTTTGCAAATCATCGTAACGTTTTTCGTAACGATCTCGAGATGGGGGTTGGATAAAATCAAGGCAACCTGTAAAGATAACTTACATTGTGTGTGGTCAAATACGCTCTCAGCCGCTGGCTGGAGGGGGTGCTCATTTGACCATCATACCGGCATAGCATCTTTACCGGTTTGGATAGATGGTTTCCAAAGAGGTCCTGATGTCCCGTCTTTCCCGTCTCTGGTTAATTTTCGCTCGAAGCATGTGGGTTTTTGTCGCCGGTCTCGCCCTGGTGGTGTTAATTGCCGCGTTCCCTGTTGGCTTGAACCAATTACGAGTAAATACGCCGGAGGTAATCCTCGCCATCTTAAATCTCGGCCTGCCTCTCGGTTTTACCATTAGCTTTGTCACCCTCCTTTCTGTGATTACCAGCCTGATTTTTTGGGCAGTGGGCGTGCTGATGGCATGGCGCAGGCCGGACGACTGGTTCGTGTTGATGACTTCAAGTTTGCTAATTATCTGGGGGGTGGAAATTACCGTCCCAGTCCAGGTCGGAATGCCGGTGCTCGTGGCTGGTAGTCCTGGATGGTTTTGGGTTGGCGCTCTACAATTGGCATTCGTCAACTTACTCTTCTTCTTGCTAGGTTATCTATTCCCGAACGGACGCTTTGTCCCGCGCTGGATGTGGGTCGCAGCTCTCCTGGTTCTTGTTTTATTATTGCCTGGTAACTTTTTCCCAGGCACGGTTCTCGATGTGGAATCGTGGGCAGGCCCTTTCTTCCTGATACTACCCTTATTCGTCTTTGGAAGCATGCTGCTCTCCCAGATCTACCGCTACCGGCGTGTATCCAATCTAGTTGAGCGTCAGCAAACCAAATCGTTCGTGCTTGGGTTAGCTGTATTAACCGTGGTCCAATGGATCCATTTCTCTATATTGCCCTTGCTTTTAGAAACGCCTGGTGAGATGACCGGCTTAATTTTATTGTTGGATTTTACCGGGGCAACCCTTTCCCTGTTGCTGGTGCCGGTCTCGATAGCCATCGGTATCCTAAGGTACCGGCTGTGGGATATCGATAGGCTCATACGCCGGACCTTGATACATGGTACATTGACAGGTGTTCTGGCGTTCATTTACTTTATCAACGTAATTACTTTACAACGCATTCTTCCTGCCAGGTCGCAGGTTTCGATCGTGTTGACCACCTTGCTGGTGGCGGCATTGTTTAGTCCCCTGCGCCGCCGGATCCAAAACAAGATCGACAAGCGCTTCTATCGGAAAAAGTATGATGCAGAAAAGGTCTGGGCTGCCTTCGCCACTACGTTACGCCAGGAGGTAGACCTGGAAACCCTAACAGCCGAGCTAACAACTGCGATAGAAGAGAACATGGAGCCTGAGCATGTTTCCCTTTGGATGAGAGAGATGGAGACCGGAACATACCGGATAGCCTAATCCAACACTCCTATGGTGTGGAGCAAGGCCATATTCGGTGGTCGCATTGCTCCAATCGGGAACCCGGATAGCAGCACGACTTGCTGGCCCGGCTTTAAGGGGGTGGTGGTGACAATGGCTTTTTCTACATCTTTCAACATAGCTTCTAAAGTGTCCGCATACGGGACCAGGAAGGGTATTACACCCCACAACATGGGCAATTGGCGATACGTATATTCGACGGGTGTAAAAGCGAGAATCGGCGATTTCGGGCGAGCTTTAGCCATCAATTGAGCTGTACGACCGGTCTCCGTAAAAACGGCTATGGCGGCTACATTGCGGTCATCGGCCAGCTCCCGTGCTGCACGAGTGATCGATAGGGCGTCGTCGTGGCGTCCCTCCTTCAGAAATCCTTCTGTAGAGGCTGCCTCTCCCAGGCTCCCCCCCCAATGGCCCCATTCATCCAATTGAGCTTCTGCTCTGCGAATGATGGCGTCCATCATTTCGACCGCCTGGATCGGGTACATACCCACGGCCGTCTCGCCGGACAGCATGACCGCATCGCTGCCGTCAAATATGGCATTGGCCACGTCCGAGGCTTCCGCCCTGGAAGGACGCGGGTTCTTGATCATGCTATCTAACATCTGAGTGGCAGTAATGACGACCTTGGCATGCTCATTGGCGGCCTGGATGATCCTTTTCTGGGCGATCGGAACGGCCTCCGGCGGCATTTCGACTCCCAGGTCCCCCCGAGCCACCATCACCCCATCCGAGACCTGTATGATTTCGTGCAGGTTCTCCAAAGCCTCCGGTCTTTCCAGCTTAGCGATAACGGGAATATGCCTTCGCTCAGGCGCTAGATTGCGAATGGCCTGGCGTACGGGAGCCAGGTCAGCCGGTGTACGCACGAAGGACATGGCAACTGCATCGATGCCGTTTTGCAGGCCGAATTCCAGGTCCTCGGCATCCTTGTCTGTAAAGGCTGGTATATTCAGCCTGGCCCCAGGTAAGTTGACGCCTTTGTGAGGTTTTAATACGCCTCCCAACACACATTTCGTCTCCACCCTACCTTCGTCCACACCCACTACTACCAGTTCCAGGGAGCCGTCATCCAGCATGATCCGGCCTCCAGGTTGTACAGTGGTGGGCAGGTCCTCGTAATCAACGGATACGATTTTTTCATTGCCCATCATAGGTTCGATGGTCAGGGTAAGCGATTCACCCTGGGTCAAGGATACCCCTCCTCCTGAAATCTCCCCGGTTCTGATTTTTGGACCTTGCAGGTCCTGCAAGAGGGTAACAGTGTGGCCTTTCTCCTCCGTGATCTCTCGGATCAGCTTAATGCGCTCGGCATGTTCATCATGGGAACCATGCGAAAAATTTAAGCGTACAACATCCACTTTAGCCGCTACCAGGCGCTCAATCATACTCCGCTCACTGGTAGCCGGGCCGAGTGTCACAACAATCTTAGTCCGTCTCCGGTCCATGGCGCCTTTCCCTTTAGGGGATTGACCCCCACTTCATTCATTATTAAAAGTAATGCAAATCGCTTGCCATTCGCGTCAGGTCTTCTCGGAAATCAGGATGAGCGATGTTGATAAGGCATTTCGCCCGTTGGCGTATGGTGAGTCCATAGAGATCGGATACCCCATATTCCGTAACTACGTATCGGACGTGGTTGCGAGTAGTCACCACGCCCGCTCCCTGGTTTAACATGGGCACGATCCGGCTGATCCTGGTCCCATCCCGCAGGGTTGTGGTGCTGGGAAGCGCGATGATCGGGACCCCCCCTTTCGAGCGAGATGCGCCGTAGATAAAGTCGAGTTGTCCGCCCACACCGCTATACAGCTTCGGACCAATGCTGTCCGCACATACCTGCCCGGTCAGATCCACCTCGATAGCTGAGTTTAATGCCACCTGGCGTTCGTTTTGGGCGATAACGAATGGGTCGTTTACGTATTCAGTGGGATGTAGCTCAATGAGTGGGTTATCATCCACCCAATCGTATAAACGGCGCGTACCGATGATGAAACCTGCCACCATCTTTCCCGGATGGAGAGATTTGCGCGCATTGGTCAGTACACCGGCTTCGAACAGGTCGATAACGCCGTCAGAGAACAGCTCCGTGTGGATGCCTAAATCTTTCTTCTCGAACAAGTATTTCAGAACTGCATCTGGGATAGCTCCGATTCCCATTTGCATGGTGGCGCCATCCGGTATCATCTCGGCGATAAAACCGGCCATTTTCTCGGTGATTTCCGAAGGCCCTTCCCCACCCATCGCCATCTCCGGCAGGGGGTAGTCCACCGGAACGATATAATTCAGCCTGCTCACATGGATAAACGAATCTCCCAGTGTACGCGGCATCTGCTGGTTCACCTCTGCGATGATGAGGCGAGCCGATTCAGCCGGTGATTTGGTCAACCCCACCTCGACTCCCAGGCTACAGAAACCGTGCTCATCAGGGGGGGAGACATGGATCAAGGCAACATCCAGGGGGAGGACTTTATTCTTGAACAGCAGCGTGAACTCCGAAAGCAGTACTGGCGTAAAATCGGCGCGCGCTTCCTGGACCGCCTTCCGGATGTTCGCGCTAATAAACATGGTGTTAACACGCAAGTGCTTTTCCATGCCCGGTCGTACATAATCGGCCGGCCCGACCGTAAGCGCCTGGCAAATCTCCACATTTTCCAGTTCAGGGGCGTAATCGACCAGCGCCGAGAGTACTGTTTGGGGCACTGAGCAGTTTCCCGTCAGGAATACCCTCTGGTTTGATTTAATATGCTTTACTGCTTCTTCGGCAGTTACCACTCGTGATTCGTAGATTTTTTTCAGGTTCATAGGTTGGTGCCTTATCTCACAAGGTCGATACGGGTGATATGCCGGAGTTCTCCCCTGTAAACCGGAATACCTATTTCAATGGCTGGGTTTTCTTCTATTGCGTTATGGATACCTTTATTTGCCAGCTCCCAGATGAACGGGAAAGCGGCATTGAGAAAGGCGTATGTAGAAGTGCGAGCGACCACGCTGGGGATATTGGGCACGCAATAGTGGATAACCCCTTCTTCGATAAATGTAGGATGCTCGTGAGTGGTCGGACGAGATGTCTCTACGCATCCGCCCTCATCGATGCTGATATCCATGATCAGTGAGCGCGGCTTCATCGAGCTAACGATCTCCCGGGTGATAACCAACGGGGCCGTGCTGCCAGCCACCAGGATCGAGCCAACCACGATATCTGCATAGGCGCATACCCTGGCGATATAGTTGGGGTATGCCATCATGGTTACGATTCCCGGAAAGGAATCATAAACGCGTTGCAGGGCGTTCATATCCTTATCCAGTACGGTGATATGGGCTCCCATGCCCATAAAGGCCGTCAGGGCGCAGGTCCCCACGACCCCGGCTCCGATGATGACTACCTCGGCTGGTGGCACGCTGGCTATGCCGCCAAGCAAGATGCCTTTCCCGCCCCGGTCATTCTGTAGCAGCGTAGCCCCGATCTGCGCCGCCAGGCGACCACCGATCTGGCTGAGAGGCGTCCGTATTGGGAAAGAGCCATCCGGCAATTGAAATTGCTCGTAGGCGATAGCCGTGATTTCCTTTTCCTGCAGGATATCAATCTTATCTTTCCTGGAGGAATTCAGGTGTAATAATCCAGCAATACCGGCTTGAGGTTTCAACCATTCCAATTCTTCATAGGTTGGGCGGGCTACTTTCAAGAGTAGATCCGCGCGCCCGAATACCTCGTGTGGGGAATAGGCGACCCGCCCCCCGGCTTGCTCGTAATCCAGGTCGCTGAAGCCTGCCCCTAACCCGGCTTCATGTTCGATATAGCAGGTATGTCCTTCTTTTGTGAGCATTTCAACGCCGATGGGCGTCATCCCTACCCTGAATTCAAAGGGACGTCTTTCTTTGGGTATGCCTATGTTCATAGCTACTCACCTCATATACACGATGGCACATGACCCCTTGCCTGTAATCTATGCAAAGGTTGAATCTACAATAGCGTTGTTAATTCGTAGCCAGGACCTCTCGAATCCGTGGAACAGTCCAATCAATGGTTGAATGATCGATAATTAGCGGGGGTGCGAACCGGATCACGTGCTCGTGAGTTTCCTTGGCTAAGATGCCTTGCTCTTTTAGCGCTACGCAAAACCGGCGTGCTCCTCCGGCTTCCGGATGCAGCTCTACCCCAATCAAGAGACCCTTGCCCCGCACTTCTTTTATATATGGGCTGTTGATCTCGCTCAACTGCTCCAGGAAGTATTCGCCAACCTCGGCCGCGTTTTCGATCATCTTCTCTTCCACCAGGACGCGCAAGGCAGCTCGGGCTACGGCTGCTCCCAGGGGATTGCCTCCGAATGTGGAGCCATGTTCACCTGGTTGGAATAACCCCATAATAGGCTGGTCTGCCAGTACGGCCGAAACCGGGTAGAAACCTCCCGAGAGGGCTTTTCCAATGACAGTCATATCAGGGCGGATCTGCTCGTGCTCGCAGGCAAACAGTTTTCCTGTCCGGCCCAGCCCGGTTTGGATCTCATCTGCGATCAGCAGGACGTTCTTTTGCTTGCAGATCTCTGCCAGCTCTCGAATATACCCTTCCGGGGGTACGATCACGCCTGCTTCACCCTGGATGGGCTCAAAGAGGACAGCTGCTGTGTTGGGCGTGATCGCCGCAGCCACTGCATCAATGTTGCCGTAGGGCACTCCTACGAAACCGGGAGTATAGGGGCCGAAGTCTTCCCGGTAGAGCGGCTCGCTGGAGAAGGATATAACCGCTACGGTTCGCCCGTGGAAATTTCCGGACATAGTGATGATTTCAGCCTCGTGACGTGGGACGCCTTTTACATGATAGGCCCATTTCCTGGCTAGCTTGATAGCAGTTTCGATAGCTTCTGCCCCACTGTTCATCGGTAGAGACATCTCGTACCCGGTTAGCTCCGACAATTCCTGGTAAAACAATGGCAATTGCTCGGTGCGGAAGGCGCGTGACACCAGGGTTACCTTGGATGCCTGCTCGACCAACGCCTCCAGGATACGCGGGTGTACGTGCCCTTGGTTGAGCGCGGAGTAAGCGCTCAAGCAGTCAATATAACGCTTTCCTTCAATATCGTAAACGAACACCCCTTCTGCCCTGGATATCACAACATCCAGAGGGTGGTAATTATGCGCGCCGTATTGATCTTCAAGTTCAATATAGTCTTTTGAATTCATCTTCCCTCAAATTTACCCACCTGGAATTAGCCCGCCCCTAACGAACGAACGAGAATAGCCTTTTGCGCGTGTAAACGGTTATGCGCCTGAGGGAAGAGAGCGGAGTGAGGCCCATCGGCTACTTCATCCGTGATCTCTTGCCCACGATGTGCGGGGAGGCAGTGCATGACAATCACATTAGGATCAGCCTTTGCTACCAGGTCCTTATTTACCTGGTAGGGTGGAAAGACTCGCTCCCTCTGTTTTGTTTCCTCTTCCTGGCCCATGCTGGTCCAGGTATCCGTGTAGATTACCTGAGCGCCTTGTACAGCTTCCTGCGGATCGCGTAAGAGCTTGATGTTGGAACCTGTCTCTGTAGCGATCTGCCGGGCAATCTCGACCGGCGCAGTTGGCAGCTCGTAGCCTTCTGGGCTGGCGACTGTAAAATGCGCTCCCAGCTTGCTGCAGATATGCATTAAGGAGACCGCCACGTTATTGCCATCACCTAAGAAGGCCACGTTCAGGTCCTTCAAGTTCCCGAAGCTCTCCTGGATGGTTAATGCGTCTGCCATGGCCTGGCAGGGATGGTTGTAATCACTCAGTCCATTAATGACAGGCACTTCCGACCAACGCGCCAGATCGACCACGTGCTGGTGATCGAAGACACGTGCCATGATTGCCTCCACGTAACCTGAAAGTACCCGGGCGATATCGGCGATTGACTCTCGCTTTCCCAGCCCAATCTCATTGGGAGACAGATATAGCGCGTCTCCACCCAGGTGACGCATTGCCATGTCGAATGACACCCGGGTCCGTAAACTGGGTTTTTGAAAGATCATAGCCAGGACTTTGCCTTTAAGAAGTGGGGAGTTACCGGAGGCTTTCCATTCCTCCTTCAAATCGATTGCCAGGTCTAGCATTTCCTGCAATTCCTTGGGGGAGTAATCAGCGATGGCAATAAAGTCCTTCATATTTTATTGGCTCCGTCTTCGTATTAGTTTGTACTGTTTTTCTCATTCACATGCAGTATATCATAGGTGTATTGTAAGGGATAATTGCTATAGGGCAGGCTTTGGATTGATTAATGTCATGACATTGCCTATCTTGGTGCCCCTATGGTGCTCGGGATTCTACTTCCTTGGGTTTTTATCGCAAGACGTTGGATTGCTGAATTTATTTATGCCCTTATAAAACAACATTCGCCCAACCTCTAATGTTATAATATTAGTTCCATCTGTTACCTTAAACGGACAGTTAATGAGCATTTCTATAGAAGTTGTTTCGGCTCAATTGAAAGAGGCCTGTAAGGCAACTGGCGCGCGCTGGGCGGTATGGTTAATTCATAGCGAGGGAGGCTGGGATTTCAGCAGCAAGCACGGTCTCAGCAAAGCCAGGCAGGCTGCCCTTTCCGATTTCATTTCACAACCGGCCACTGCTGCCTGGCTGGCTGGAACGATCAGCAGCGGCAGAACACGCTTCCGCCAAACCAGCAATTACACTGAAGAGCTGGCCTGCGGGCGTGTTTTCGTCTTCCCTGACGTGGAACATCATAGTGTGCTCTTGGTGGGGGTAGACACGCTTGATAAAGCCTCGGAGAGCTTCTTCAAGGTCCTTTCCACGTTCTCTCCTGCTGAAGATCAGCCCTCTGCTCAGCCTGATCTTCCTCAGGTATCCCCGGCAGCCAAGCGAGGCCGGAAACCTCGCTCAACAGCCTATTCCCAGGATAGGGAAAGAGGTGCTTCAAAACAATCCATCGAGCAGGCCCTTTTCAACGCCAGCTCTAACCCGGAGGACATGCCTCGTCTCGTGTTGGATCATTTGACCCAGTCGATTCGTTGCGATTCTGCTCTCATATCGATCCGGGCTGGCGATATTTTCCGTGTAGAGGGCGTTTGGAACGGATCCTCGAAGCTACTGGGTATGAACCTGCCCCTCGAAGAGAACGAGCTCCTGGCAGAGATGGTGAATACACGCCAGGGGATCATCCTCGATTCGGAGACGCCCCTTAGGAATGACAAAACGCTGGCTCATCTGTATCCAGACGCAAACAAAAAAGTAAATGCATGGATGGGAGTCCCAATCGTCGTCGGGCAACGAGTCATCGGGCACCTGATTTTTGTAGCCTCTCGCTCCGGCGTTTTTTCGGCTGGCGATTTAAAACGGGTGTCTGGGCAGGTGTCCCGGATGGCATATGCCATTGAAAATGCCATTGTCTTTACCGAAGCTGCCCGCTATCTCCAGCAATTTGCTTTACTAAACGAGCTGGTTTCCACCGCCTCAGTGGGCGCCGATACAAATGAAGTTGCCCGGCGTATTATGCATCGCCTGCGTAAGACCTTCCGCACCGATATTGCTGGGGTACTGTTAGCCTCTGCCGATGCCAGCCTGCGTGAATATGGGGTGGAAGTAGAAGAGACTGCCATAAACTTTCTCGCCAAAACCAAACTGGTCAGGGGTGTGCTGAAATCGGGGCTACCCGTTCGGGTAGGCAATGTTAACAAGGATAAGGATTGGGGTAGGGAGTTTAACCAGCAGGTAGATATCAACTCGATCCTGGTCGTGCCGCTCAAATATCGCAGGACGGTCATGGGGGCTTTGGTGATGGCCAGTACCGAAAGCAATGCCTTTTCACTGGAAGATGAGCAGCTCCTGATCGTCATCGCCAGCCACCTGGCAGGAATGTTTGAAAATGTTCGCCTGCACCAGGAAACCCGCGACCGGGTGCGCAACCTGACCCTGCTCCACCAGGTCGTCCAGAATGTTTTGGGGCTCAACGATATCGAACAGATAGCTAACATGGTAGCCGACCTCATGGTAAAGCGTTTTTCCTATGCTTCGGCCTCGGTTATCCTGATGGATGAGAATGGCCAGCGCCGTTTTGCCGCTCGGAAAGGCAAGCTGCAAGAGCCAGCGTCCCATAAGCGGTCCAGACATAGCAATAAGAACCTTTCTACTCCAAAAGAAGCCATCCTAAGCCATAGCAGTCTGGAAGGCAAAGGGGATAACCAGGTGTTCGAGCTACAAACGGCCTCATCTATCTGCGTACCATTGAAGGAAGGAGATAATATCCTGGGCGTGATCGAGGTCGAACGCAACCGCCGAGAGGCCTTCTCTGAGAATGACTTGCTTGCGTTAGAAGCATTGGCAGGCGTCTTATCCAGCGTAGTGCTCAGCGCCCTGCGGTACCAGGAGCTGCAGGTGAGCGTCAGGCAGTTACACGCCGCTCGTGAAACGGCTTTAGATATCGCCGGTGACCTTGAGCTGCATACGCTGCTTAATCGTGTTGCCTACCGCGCCCGCGAACTGGTCAACGCACGGGGAGTCGAGCTGGGGCTCTTGAACGAGGCGGGGGATGCCGTAGAAATCGTGGTTTCCAGTACCCCCTGGTTCGATAGCTACGGGGATCTGATCCCTTTGATGGCTGGCGTGGCTGGCCAGGTTGCGGCTATTGGTGAGCCTCTCGTCGTAGATGATTACAACACCTGGGACAGTAGGATAAACCCTGAGGTAAAACAGGCCTTTAAATCCGCCCTGGGAATTCCTTTGAAGTTCCACAACCAGGTGACAGGTGTCTTGATCTTGCTGGATGATCGCAAAGGGCATGTCTTTCGATCCGAGGATGTCCAACTGCTCGAGCTGCTCGCCCCGCAGCTTTCAATCTGGATTCGCAATGCCCGCCTTTATCGTGAGCTTCAAGAGCGGATAGAAGCTCAACGGAGCACGGAAAGCCATTTGATACGCTCTGCCAGGTTAGCAGCAGTTGGAGAGATGGCAGCCGGTGTAGCTCACGAGTTGAATAACCCTCTTACTACGGTGAGTGGATTCGTTGAGCTGATGTTAGAGGAATTACCTCCAGGCTCCCCTCTAAAGGAGGACCTGGAACTCGTCAGACAGGAGGCCCACCGGGCGCGCAGAGTAGTGCGGCGATTGTTGGATTTTTCCCGCCCTACCGAAAACCGCCGGGTGAGCACGGATATCAATAAGCTGTCCCGAGATGTCCTCTCATTGATTGCCCACCAGGCTCGCATGAACAAGGTGCAGCTGGTTAGTGAGGTTTGCGATGATCTTCCCAGCATATGGGTGGACGCGGACCAGGTCAAGCAAGTGCTCCTGAACCTGCTTAATAATGCCATTCAGGCCATGCCGGATGGGGGTAGGTTATCCCTGACTACCTCCCATGCCTCGAATAGGTATGGGGAAGACATAAAAGAGGGTATAGCCATATCTGTGGCTGATACGGGAGAGGGTATACCTCCCGAAAATCTCGATCGGATTTTCGAGCCTTTCTTTACCACACGGCCTCCTGGTACGGGCACCGGTTTGGGGTTGCCTGTGAGTTATGGCATCATCACCGACCATGGCGGGTTTATCGATGTGGAAAGCAAGGTCAACCAGGGCAGCCGTCTGACGGTTTTTTTACCTTACACTAACCTCTCTTCTTATGAAGCCTGAGCAAAGCCCGCACAGGAATATATTGATAGTTGTTGATGACGAAGAGTCAACCCGCAACTCCCTTGCGGATATTTTGCGTGGGGAAGGGTACAGCGTCTTTACCTTCGCAAGTGGTGAAGATGCGCTAGCCTTCCTCCTAAAAGAAATCGTGGACCTGGTGATCCTCGATATTGAGATGCCAGGCATGGACGGGTTGGAAGTGTTGCGGATGGTATCCAAACAAGCTCCCGATACGATGGTCATATTGCTAACCGCATTTGGCTCTATGGA
>CAZAQS010000071.1:0-20033 GCA_964486825.1 uncultured Anaerolineaceae bacterium
GTTGTGGAGCAGAGGGTGGGATGGAGATATCCAGGGCACGAATACTGAACAGAAGGGCATTTTCAGTAATGCTGGGCAATGATTCGGTAGCCGTTTGGAGAGTAAAGAGCGCCGCTACTCGACCGGTTGGAGAAGCTGCAGCAGAAAGACTGGTTAGCTTCGTGAACTGATTCATGTCCAACTTCAAATCTTCCCTTCTCTCCCACTGGTCACCTACCCAAACCCAATGGTGCAGGTAAAACTCGCCAGTCGTGCCCTGAATTGTATATAGGAGGTGCAAAACCTGCGTGGAAGATACCGCCAGGCTGCTCATAACGGTTGGGTCAGAGAGTCCCCAATTAGAAATGCTTTCCGGCTGGCTCCAGCTAAAACCCATGTCAGGTGAATATTGGTGCTCGATCACGAACCCACTCCCGACAGACGTGCGCGCTTGCCAGATACGGTGCAGAACGCCATCTTTTCCGCTTACGATCCGGCCCCAGTAAACAGGATTATCGTCAACTATTTCTGGCTGTGACCAGGTATCCCCGCCATCCCTGGAATGTGTGTAATACATTTCCATAGGGCCAGTACCGCCTGGCAAGGAATAGCGTGTGAAGATAACATGCAGTGAACCGTCATCTGCCCTGGCGAGGAAGGGAGAATCAACCATCTCCCAACCCGCACTTACTGCATCGAAAATTCTCAAAGGTTGGGACCAAGTATTTCCACTATCGTCAGATGAAACCAAATATATACCGCGAGCTTCATTCAATGATATAGCATAGATAATATGAATTAGACTGGAACCAACCGGGAGAATTTGGGGAGATTTGGCAGCCGGAACAGGAACTGGTATAGCTTGTGGATGAGTCCAGTCACTACCACGGAGAGCCAGAGAAGCTGAAGATTTACTAAAATAAACGAGATTCGGATCACTCCCGGTCCATGCGGCCAACAGGTGGTTATTCTGATCGAGAGTCGCATAAGGCTGCGAGGCGTTTCCCTCTGGAGAACCAAGGATATTAGATTGGCGGGACCAAGTCTCTCCATCCCAGCGAGCATAGTAAATCCTTGAATTTGCACTACTGGTGTTATCTCCCACGCCTGGCTGGATCCAAAATGCATGCATCATCTCGTCTTGGCCTCCGACGAGAATGGGCGGACCAGTTTCAGACCCAGCTAACGAGACCTCTACCGGATCCGTCCATATAGGAGGAGGTGGGTACCAGGTTGTCGTATTGCCAAGATTACGCTCTGAATACCATACATCCCCACCATTATTATCACAACCAATTACGGTTAATGTCTCCTTGGAATGATTGCTTGCGAATCGAAGGCATTCGAAATTAATCACACGAAATGTCTCGGGGTCTTCAAAGCTGAATAGCTGAGTTTGTAATTGTGGGTTACTCCATTTTGAACCATCCCAGGCTCGGAAGATTACTTGAAAAGGAAAAGTCTCGTAAAGTAATACTTGATTTTCCCCCCCTTCGATAAAGTTAATATCTCCCGGACATCCTTGAAAGTCTCCTGACATACGATACCTTTCGCTCCATGTATCACCGCCATCCTGTGACCAGCGATAATAAACGCTACAGCCCCCCTCTGGAACTCCCCTATTCCATACCAGGAGAACATTTTCTCCAAAGACTGCAATGCGTAAGTTGGAAGGCACCATATTGGGGTCAGCAGAGTCGGGGCCATCTACCAGGATAGGATCTTCCCAAGTGATTCCATCATCTAGAGAGCGAGCCAGATAAATTTGTTTACGAACACGGTTATCCCACCCGGCGAAGATTAAATTGCCTTCGGCCAATTCAGTGCTGGCCAACTGGACATTGGCGTTCTCCCCCTCAAGACCACGCAAGTAGGGAGACTGGTAAAGATCAAGTGGTTCTGACCAATTATCCCCATTACTGGTCGATCTCCTGTAATGTACTCCTCCTGCGAGTCCTCCCTCATCCTCCATATAAACATAGGAGATGTGGATTACACCTTGTGTATCTACTTCCACGCCAAAGTCGACCACAGAACTGGCCATCCAACCAGGAGTTTCCCAACCGCTGCCTAACTGTTCGGCTAAAGCCTGGCTCAATAATAAATTATTCGATTCATCGATCCAAAACGCAAGAACCAGGTTGTTCTTCCCCAAAACCAGGGTGGGGCGATGGGGTGCAAATGGAGGATTAACCCGTACTCGCTCATTCCAGGAGTCGTCATCACCCGATCTGTAAAAATAACCAGCATATTCATCCGACCAAAAAACATGAACGACACCTGTCTCATCGATTACCATTTCTGGAGCTGTAGCACTGCCGGATTGCGAAATATTTTCTGGAGTAGACCAAGGGTTGTCGTTGTTTTGGGCCCGCGCCAACTGGGCCGATAATAAATAAACTATTATCCAAAACAGGCCGAGTAGACCTTTCTTACTAAAAAAATAATTGGGTGATAATGTTTGTTTTAACATAAAGGGGATTTTATGGAGTGTGACTATTTCTATCTACAATTTTGAAATCAGCCTATCTGCCAGGATTATACCCTCGCTATCGGTAATACCCGAACACGCTCATGGGATATTCAAAGTGAGGTGCTCTAAGGCCACCCGGCTATTCGATGCTAAATCTTTTCTACTTTGAGTTCCCCACCACCAGACGTATGTTTCTAGTTCCTGTTTGGCCTCGGGTATCCCTTTTAGTATTTCAGCAGCCTGACCTGGTTGGGCATCCCAGGCATAGTTATATCCTAAGGCTTTGCGGATACCCCTGTGATGATTATTCCCCTGATATGCTTCCTCAAGGTAAGTTACCGCCGTAGAGAAATCCCCCTTTTGAGAAGCCAACAAACCCAAACGATAATTAGCAGTAATATTCTCCGGATCCTGAGAGAGGGCCTGGAAGAAGTATCCCTCAAAATGTTCGAAGGCATCGCGTTCAGCCAGAGCCTCAAATTTATTGGTAGGGAAACCCCTCAGCTCGGCCTTAGACATATGAACCGATCCCAAGTTGGCATACCAAACAGCTGATATTGATTTGATAGAAGACTGAACAAGAAATGGAGACAAGAAGAATACCAATAAAATGCTTCCCCATACAGGCTTATTCTTTAATAAACCGACCGGGGCGATGAGCTCTGTGGTACTAATTGATTTTTCAGCATATCCGAGGGCGGCGTTTATACCCGGAAGCAAGAATAACAAAGGAGTGCCTCTCATAGCATATAGCGGATCATCGATCAAACCATGGATTGAGACGATCACCAGTCCAGCAATGACTGAGAGTTGAAAGTAAGCGGCCTGGCCTTGACTCTGAGGTCGTGCAAAACGCACCATACCCCAAAAAAGACTTCCGAAGAGGACCACCATGAATGAAAGCCCGCCGATGACCCCCTGTTCTAGAAAAATATCCATAAAGAGGTGGTGACTATATTCCGTAAACAGGAACGGGATTAACAGGATGTATCTGGAATATAGACCTGGAAAAGCTCTTAATCCTCCACCAGTAAAGGGAAAGTCAGCCAACAAATTCCATGAGTTGGCAATCAAATCGAGGCGACTCAAACCAAACGGGAAACCCGGAAATCGATCTAAGGTGCGAGCAACGAACTCTGATTCGATAATCGCAAAGCGAATGCCGAGTATCACTCCTGCTATGAGAAGAATTGAGAGAATAATCAGAAAAGTTGGCTTGATATACCGGACTATATACCGGCTTCCGATAAGGAGGAGCAATACAACGGCTGCGACCGCAATCCCTGCCCAGGCGCCTCGAGAGCTGGTTAAAAATAAACCCCCCATCATCAAGACTGCTGGTAACAGCGAAAACATGCCATGAGCAATCCCTCTTTTAAACGCGATCCTACTTAAGATCAGTGAGAATGGAAGCAGCATGGCTAAAATCCCGCCCGAAACATTTGGGGAAAGTGCATCAATCTGAAATGATGGTCTGAGCGCTACCCACTCGGAAAGGACGCGTTTAATTATGGCTAAATCTGGAGTGTACCCAGGAAGGTTCGTATCGAAGAATACTGATAAAGCAATTAACGACCCCAAACCAGCTACCATGGAAGTGACCAAATTGAAGTTAGAACGGGGCTGGCCTGCCAGAGCATAATAAATAAATATTCCCCCAACCAATAGCCAAAATTTATCCCAGGCGCCGGCCGTATCATACGAAGCCCAAACACCCAAGCCAGCGGTCAGCAGGAAGAAAAAGAGGGGCAGGTCGAATGGTGTTCGCTTGAACGGGAAGAATCCTGCTATGGATCGTAAGAACCAGGGTAATAAGGCCAGGAGGAGAGGCCATCCGCCGAGGTCTGGACGGAAAAACCAGGCCAGGCTGCTTGCGGAGGCGCAAGCCAGATCAAAAACAGAAAACCAGCGGCTATTGATTTTATTTTTCAACATAATTGTTTCGGTAAATAACCATGCTCCGCCATTCCGACAATTCAGAAGATTCCGGCTGATTGAATGAAGATGGCACGAACTTGACTTAGATTTTCAGATTAACTAATAGCCCGTTCGATTTTTCTCTAAATTGATACTAACAAGACCAAAGATTTCCAGATTTTAGTTAAAAAATTTTATTCAATTCCTGATCATCAACTTGCAGTAGATGCCGTCAAATCTTTGATCACATCCCCCAAAGCTGCTCAAACCCCTAAGAATAGACAATCCTTTTAGATCCCGCCATTAAAATGTCGAAAACCCGGCACAATGGAACCTGAAAGATCCGTTGCACAATGGGGGCATTCATGGTAAATTTGTGATGACACGCAAGGGTCCTAATGTGTGCCCAGTGTCGCGCCCCGGGTGTCTGGCAACATTCGGGGCAATTTTTTTGAAACCTGGGTCTACCAGCCTTTAGCAGAAAATGAGGTATCCATAAAACTGCAAAATTATTTGACTTTATAATAACCGATGATAGTCACAATCCTGGTCATAATGCTGGTCATAAGTGGTCGCAAAATTGGTTTTTATAGTGATCTGCGCCTGAGTGGATCAGGCAAGCTCCGCCCTTCCGACACGCGTTATGCATCTCGATAAACCGAAAGTATATTATTCACCAATAAAATTTCAAACTTAATCATGACCCTGACATATTGCACAGGTCCATGATCAATTAAAATGCAATAAGCATTCCTGAAGCATGGATAAGGCTTTTGGAATAAATCATGGGGTGTAAATACTGTCCATACATGGAGATCCAGAGGCGCATAATATGGGTAGTTTATGCAAGTAAAGCACCGGATAGCTGTGTGTAAACGGCTCTCATTTTAAATATATTTCCCCACAACCAATTCAGCGTAAATAAGGGCTAACTCTCGACGATAAATTTTCAAGAGAACTGATCTACCAGTAAAATTATCTTCATTAAACGGATAAATAGGATTATCTAACTATTAAATACGCTGGAAATTATATCATACTAATAATAGGAATCTTAATCTTTAATATTAGAAAATTAGTCGTACTTAATCCGGTATGGGGGGTTCCATTATTCCCAAAAAAAGAAAGAATATAGTATTATCCTGAACTACGTTCTTCGAAATTAATCAATGCAGAGAACATAATTTACTTTATTAGGGGACAAGGATATCCATGAACGATCAAAGCCAAAGCCTCCGCAGGCGTGTTTTCTCAGGCGTCCAGCCTTCAGGAAGGCTACATATCGGTAATTACCTGGGGGCGATCCGGCGATGGGTGGAAAACCAGGTAGACAAAGAAAATTTCTTCTGTATTGTTGACATGCATGCCATCACCACCCACCAAGAGCCGGAGGTATTACGCAACATGTCACGGGATGTAGCAGCCGTGTACATCGCCTCGGGGCTCGATCCGAAGTACAGCACCATTTTCATCCAAAGCCATGTACCCGAACATGCTGAATGTTGCTGGGTCTTGAACTGCATCACTCCCCTGGGATGGTTGGAACGGATGACACAGTTCAAGACGAAGTCCGAACAGAGGGAAAGCGTCAGCACGGGGTTACTGGATTACCCGGTCTTGCAAGCAGCCGATATCTTGCTCTATGATACTGATGAGGTTCCGATTGGCGAAGACCAAAAACAGCACGTTGAGCTGGCGAGAGATATCGCCCAGCGATTCAATTATATTTATGGAGATACCTTCGTACTGCCAGAAGCAGTTATCCCTCAAAGCGGCGCTCGAATCCGGGCTTTAAACGACCCTACTCGTAAAATGAGCAAAAGTGAAAGTGAAGCGCGCGGACATGCTATCTTTATAACCGACAGCCCTGACGAGATCCGCTATGCCCTCCGATCAGCAGTTACCGATTCGGGAAGGGAGATCCTGTTCAACGAGGCGCCTGAAAAAGCAGGCGTCAATAACCTGCTAGAAATCTATGAACTCCTGAGTGGTGAGAAGCGAGCCTCCATAGAAAAACATTTCTCAGGGAAAGGCTATGGAGACTTGAAAAAGGAAGTGGCTGAACTCGTGATCGAAAGCTTAAGACCGATACGGGAGCGTTATGAAGAGCTGATGGCTGACCCATCCGAGCTCGACTCTATCCTGATGCGTGGCGCTGAGCATGCCAGAACCGTAGCAGGGCGGAAAATGAAAGAGGTTAAACATAAGGTCGGTTTCGTCCCACCCACCCTTTAATCCTGCCTACCACCTGATTTGAAAGCCTTGCGGAGCAGCGATCTGTAACGGTGTATATTTGTGCTGTATGGTACAATTTTTGTCAATAACGGTATAGAAACCTCCCAGCGAAAAGAAGAATCCTGCCCACTGCGTGGCGTCTCACTCTTTAGACGTCACGTATCATTTCAGATACAGCCCGCGATTTACCGGTAGTTAAAGCAAGCCAAATCATATTCCAAGCATCCCCAGGAGAGACGGGAGACAAATATGGTAGGTACAGTATTGGGCGGCATCGGTTTGTTTTTGCTCGGCATGCTTTTAATGACGGAGGGGTTAAAAGCGATTGCAGGCCAGGCCCTGAACAGGGTGCTGACCAGGTTCACCCGCACGCCCTTTATCGGTATGCTTACTGGAGCAAGCATCACGGCCCTGGTCCAGTCATCCAGTGTTACAACGTTAGCTATGATTGGTTTTGTAAGCGCGGGCATGTTGACCTTCCCACAGACCCTCGGCCTGATCTTCGGCATGAACCTGGGAACTACCAGCACGGCCTGGATCGTCTCCTTGATCGGTTTTAAAGTGAATATCGCGGCGATGGCTTTTCCGCTTGTAGCTGTTGGAACGTTCTTGAAGCTCTCCAGCGGCGGCCGGACGATGAATTATGGATCTGTCATTGCCGGATTCGGGTTGATCTTCATCGGGATTTCAACCATGCAGGGTGGAATGGCGGAGCTATCGAGCTACTACGACCCCACTCAATTTCCCGGGGGCACATTCCTTGGGAATATCTTGCTCCTGCTGATCGGCATCGGTATGACGATTGTCATGCAATCCAGCAGTGCAGCAGTAGCCACTACCCTGACAGCCCTATTTAGCAACGCCATTACCCTGGACCAAGCGACTGTATTGGTTATCGGTCAAAATGTAGGAACCACCGTGACAGCAGTGCTGGCAGCGATCGGGGCTTCGGTTGCAGCAAAACGCGTGGCAGTCGCGCATATTTCCTTCAACGTGTTGACCGGGATCGTAGCTTTCCTGCTCCTGCCATTCCTGGTGCAGGGAATGGTTTACCTGAGAGAAACATTCAATTGGACAGAGGCATCTACCCTGGCAGCTTTCCATTCCTTTTTTAATATCCTGGGCGTAGCCATTATCTTCCCCTTCACGGTCCCATTTACAAATTCTATCATCCGCCTCCTGCCAGAGAGCGGCCCGCAGATGACCCACCACCTCAATCCAAAAGTGATCAAGATCGCGTCGGCGGCTATTGAAGCCGCCCGGCAGTCGACGATCGATATCGCCAACGTCCTGATACAAGTAGCCCACGGGCAGCTGTCGGGGCAAATCCGGCACCGCACAGCCATGGAGCGCTTAGGCGCCGCCAACCTGGCGCTCGGGGAGACTCGCCGGTTCCTGGGGAGTGTCCGCCCAGAGCAGGGAGGCGATATCAACCAGCAACATCATGTTTCGATTTTTCATGCAATCGACCACCTGACCCAACTCAGTGAGGCATTAGAAGAGTTCGAGGTCGCTAAAAATGTACCGAATGCAGAATCCTGCCGGGCAGTATGCATGGACCTGGTATCCACATTTTCTGAAATTCCGGAAATGATATCGAAGAGAGAACTTAACCAGGCTGCCGAGCTGCTGGGACAGAAATCTCTCAGCATTGCGGACGTGCGCCGCAACCAGCGGCGGATCATCTTAGAGAAAACAGCTTCGCTTGGACTGGACCCGGATATTGCATTGGATGAGCTGGAAGCTATGCGCTGGGCCGATCGCCTGGCTTACCATATCTGGCGGGCTACATACCATTTACAGGAACAACAGCAACTGGAGGATAAGGATGAGCTAGAGGCCAAAGAGAGAAAGCAAAAGGCCAAAGAAAAAGATAAGGAGAAAAAGAAGAAGAAAAAGAAGAAGGAAAAAGAGCGTCTAAAGACAGTATAAGCCCGCATGGGGATCCAAGCCGGCATGCGAACTGCCCTGGTGCTGACGGGAGTAACTTCACGCTCCGATTTGGAGTCATCGGGTGGCTAGCCGGACCTGGCGCTTAACGACCTGAGGGAGCTCCGATTACATAACAAGTAGGCATTTCTGGAGGTTTCTAGAGGACACCTACAATCGATCCCGACCAACAGGATGTATAACCTCGTCTCCGAACCGGCGATATGAAGTAAAGCAGGAGGTCCCGATGCATGAGATCGTGAAAAAGGAAAGCTTTCGGATACTGGTCAATCATTCGAGCGCGTTCGCATTCGCGAAAACAGTATTGACCGAGAGCTACTCCGAATGCGTCCCAGGCTATGAAAACGAGATGTACCAGCTGATGGACCAGGCCTTCAATCGCCTGGCATCCGCTAAAGATGACGAAGAGCAATTCAACGGAGCGCTTTCCTACCTGGTAAAGAGCCTCTTCCGGAAGGATGAGCCACAGTTCTGGTTCAACCAGATATACAACCGGTACAAACGAGAATTCAAGCCCCAGCGGCGTTATTCAAATCTACAACCCTGGCTGGTGGGAAAGAAAGTATTCGACCTGGGCTGCGGTGACGGGTTAACCTCAGCCGTCCTTTCCCAAAATGGCTACCAGGTCTACCTGACAGACGTCCTGGATTACAGGGCGCCTGAGGCCAGGCATTTCCCATTTGTGCGTATGCATAACCCACGAGCCATTCCTTTCCCCAACGAAAAGTTCGACACGGGCATCGTCCTGGCGGTCTTGCACCATATGCAGGAAGAAGACTTGTTACCGGTCCTGTCCAACCTGCATTCTTCTTGCGGCCGATTGATCATCGAGGAAGATAGCTACCTGGTACCGGATTCAGTGAAGCCAGAATTGGATCAAATTCTGCTCAGGGATGAGCACCTGCGAGAGTATATGAAGCTGGCGACCGAGGATCAGCTCCGTTACCTGATGTTCGTGGACTTCTTCGCAAACGCCATCACGCAAGGCATCCTTGAAATGGGCATGCCCTTCAATTTCCGCACTGTCGAGGAATGGCAGCAGCTATTCGAGCAACAGGGATTCCAGGTGGTGGAAACGCGCTTGCTGGGATTCCAGGAGGGTTTTTTCAATCGCTCCTGCCATATCTGGTTCATTCTGGATGCATGCTGACTGGCAAAAATCGAAGTATAATCCTCTCACTTTTTGGAGAGATAATGGCAAAGTATTTCACAGTTGAAGAAGCCAACCAGGTTGTACAAATTATCCGACCCTTAATGAAGCAGCTCTTGGAGCTAAGGCGGTCTATCCAGGCCAAGCAACCCGAGGCCTGGCCAGCTCTAGAGAAGGCTGCCGGGAATGGGGGTAATAAAGTTACCAGCCAAATCGCTTTGGAGTTCATGAAGTTGGAAAGCATTGTGCATGCGATCCAAGGCACAGGCGCTGTGGTGAAAGATTTGAATGCGGGCCTGGTGGATTTCTTGACGATACGGGATGGCCGGGAGGTGTATTTGTGCTGGCAATATGGGGAAGAGGAGATCCAGTACTGGCACGATATCGAAACCGGCTTTTCCGGAAGACAACCACTGTAAGACTTTGAAGGTTTTATCGTTGCGAGCGCAAGCGGGAAATTTTTCCGATCTCCCTGACGATCAATTCCTTGTCCTTGGAGGGGGAGCGCCACAAATCTTCTACCCGGCCTGCAACCTGGTCCTCCAGAATGGCGTCATCCCAGTCGTCATCCAGGTAAGCTCGTAAATCTTCGAGCGTGGCGGCATAGGTATTGAAGGTGAACGTGCCGCTTTTTTCAACAACAAATAAGCCTCGTTCCACCACAGCCTGAACGGCCTGATCTGCCTGGATATATTCGATATATTCGTCAGCTTCCTTTAACCAACCTGCCAGGTAATAGCGGTCGTCCACGCGCACCTCGAGCGGCGGCGGCTGCCCGGAAGGATGGACATCGAGAAGGAAACCACCAGGAGCCAGCAGGCGGTGAATTACTTCCAGAGCATGAACCATGCTCTCCGCTTTTATTCATCACAAGGACCAGGATAACAGAACTGCATCGTAGAGAACTTCAGTCGAATAGGTTTCGATACTGGTAGCCTCGTATTGAACCACGTGGCGCAGTTCTTCAGGAAGCGCGGCAATAGCTTCAGCGATATCATCCGGGTCGGGATCAATGGCGTGAACGGATGCAGCGAAGGGAGCGTATAACTTCGTAACCCTACCGTCTCCGCAGCCAACCTCCAGCACTCGCTTGCCTGCAAACCTGTCCGCAAACTGGGACAGAGCCTGTATCTCACTGTTCTCTGGATCGATGCGGATATTCAATTTCGTCTCTCCTCCAGGATGGAGCGTGGTACTTACCCAGGGACTTCTACCAAACCCAGGCGCATGGCTGCCAAAACAGCTTGAGCGCGGTTGGGCTGTCCCAGCTTCTCGAGGATATGCTTTGCGTGACTGCGCACAGTTTCTTCGCTGACATGCAGCTGTTCAGCCACCTGCCGATAGGTCAGGGGAGTTGACAGCCAATGCAAGACTTCCAGCTCGCGCGGAGTTAGCTGTGAATAGAGACCTGGCCTGGGCAATCCGCCCATGCGGTCCAGGACCATGCGGGCAACCACCGGATGCAGGTAGGCCTCCCCGCTGGCCACAGCCCGGATAGCCTGCTTCAGTTCTTGAGGATCGATATCTTTTAACACGTAGCCATCCACTCCGGCCGCGAGCAGATCGTATACTCCAGAATCCAACTCTGCACCGGTCAGGATCAGCACTTTTAGCCCGGGCATCAAGGCTCGTAGTGCGACAGCGGTTTCGTGTCCATCCATGCCGGGCATCTTCCGGTCAAGCAAAACCAGGTCTGGGCGTAGCTTCTGGGCCAGCTCCAGGGCCTGGCGCCCATCCCCGGCCTCACCCACGACTTCGAAGCTGGCTTCCAGGCGCAACACCATGGCCAGCCCTTTGCGGACCACGGCGTGATCGTCTACGATCAATATCCGGATGCTACCGTTACCCGCCATGCTTAGACCCTTGGACCGGCAAGCTGACCAGGATAAAGGCGCCCTGTTCAGGCTCGCTCCAAATCTCGCTGTCGCCACCCAATTCGCGCACCCGTTCCTGGATTCCGTGCAAGCCGAAACGCTCCCGGTCTCGCTGGCGTGACAGAACAGCCTCAGGATCGAAGCCTCGCCCGTAATCGCGCACTTTCATATGCACTGCGGATGAATCGATTGCCAGGCACAAACGGGCGGAGGAAGCTGCGGAGTGATGGACGGTGTTCGAGAGGGCCTCCTGAGCTACCCGGTAAAGGGCCCGTTTGACGGCGGGTGAAAGACGGCTGAAGTCCCCATTAATCGTGAAAATCAGCTCGAAGGGTTGAGGCCGAGAGCAACGGGAGACATAAGAGCTAAGATCAGCTTTGAAGCGCTCCAGGTCGAGCTCGGAGGGCCACAGGTCATAGATCGAGCTGCGAACCTGATCGCGCACATCACTGGCCAGGTCGCGCAGGTCCAAGAGCTCGCTACGCACTTCAGGCGCTTTATCTGGAAGCATTTCCGTACAAGCGTCCAGCGAAAAGACGATCCCAAACAAAGACTGGGCGACCGTATCGTGAATGTCGCGCGCAATGCGGTTCCGCTCCTGCTCCACTGCCAGGCGGCGGGTGCGGTCGATGCAAACCATGGTCGTGCCCAGAGCGACTGCAGCCTGGCTCGATACGACATTCAGCATCAGCTGCTGGTGATGAGATAGGGAAGGCTCCGGACTATCTACTTCGACCAGCAGGACTCCAACCGGGCGCTCGCGCAAGGTGAAAGGAAGGCAGAGCCATGAATGGCCGGACAACCAGAAGTTTAAACGCTCATCATAAGCTAAGAGCTCACCTGCGGAGAAGAAACACGGTTCCTGGTTCAAGAGCGCCTGTACCAACGGGCCACTTTCGAGCTCTAGGGGTAGGGAGGTCAGCGGCGCGGAATGGGTTTGCGCTCGTCCCTCACTGGGAGAGGCGCTCCAATCCCCCAAGGCCTGAGTGACCGGATCAACCAGGCCAACCACAGCCCGTGAGAACCCTAATTCGCGTATCACCGCATCCAGGACGCGTTGCTGGACAGTCCAGATATCCGGCGCGGCCTGCAACAGTACGGTCATCTCATGGATGATTTTCAACTGGTGGTTGGCCTTCGCCAGCTCCTGGTTCTGTTGGGCCAGGTGATCGCGAGTTCCGGTCAACTCATGGCTGGCTGAGCGCAAGCGTTCAAGAAGGGCCGAGGGATAGGCGACCAGGAACGGCATCAGCCAAATCCCAGCCACCTGAGAAAAGAGCTGGCTAGGATTGACCGGGCCGGATGGGACAAGCTGGTTCGAATAGGTTAATGCCAGCCAAAATAAGGGCGTAAAGGCGAGCGTAACCGCCAGCGCACCTTTGTACTGAAAGAAAAAAGCTCCAGCCAACAATGGGCTCAAAGCGTACAGGTAAAAGGGACTGCCGGAGCCCCCGCTGACTGCCAGCAATCCAGCAGAAAAGAGCAGGTCGATCCCGAGGAGGAGGGGCTGTTTGAGAAGGCGCCGGTTTAAGGGACGGTGAAAGAGCGTGATTAGCAGGGCATTGGCTGCGGCTACTCCAAGCACCCAAGCGAGGTCAAAGACGGCCTCGTATTCTGAAGGATGTAAGACCAGCCAAAGGGCCGGGATAAGGCTTGCCCAACGGTAACTCACCAGGAACAGGAAAATCCGATGAGACTGCCCGGGAGCGTAGGGTTCTATTTTTTGGGCGATAGCAGCCAGCATTCCAATTAGTCCCCACTAAAATGTTAGACGAAACAGACAAAGTATAGCATAAAATCCCCTGAGATATGGTTTCTTGCCCGTGGGGTACATAAAAATCCCCTGAGGGGGTTATTTTTTATCCCCCCCAGGGGTGATGACCTTTAGCTTTACCTACCGTAAAATCTTTACCTAATGGGGAAGGAATAGGATGTCTTCGAATTCAACGCAAGCACAGGTTAATACCTACGAGGGAGTTGGGAGCCGGAAGGAGGAAGCCTCACAGACCGAACCGGTCTGGACATACAGGGGGTATAGCCTGCGTTCCTCCGAATTTACATCTGCGATGGTACATATGTACCGGGGTGAAATCAGCCGCTCGAATGCATGGCGCCAGAGGCTGGATGCCACTACCAACTGGGCCGTCGTCACAACTGGCGCTACGATCACGATCGCGTTCAACCTGTCGATGGGCCATCACAGCGTGATTTTTCTCAACATGCTGTTGGTGACGCTATTTCTCTATATCGAGTCCCGCCGTTACCTGTATTACGAGCTGTGGAGCTCAAGGATCCGCTTGATGGAAACCGACTTCTTCGCGGCGATGCTCGTGCCACCCTTCAAGCCGGCGGCCGATTGGGCGGAGGGCCTGGCGGATAACCTGCTGCACCCGCATTTCCCAATCTCCATGTGGGAGGGGTTCGGGCGGCGATTCAGGAGAAATTATATGTGGATCTATATCATCCTGGCACTGGCCTGGCTGATCCGCGTGGGCGTCCTGCCGGAGCCGGTAAGCAGCCTGGGTGAATTCGTGCAGAGGGCGTCCATCGGCGGCATCCCCGGCTGGGCGGTGATGGGAGCAGGCTTCGGCTTGATCGGCCTGCTGATGCTGGTTGGCCTGGCAACCATCGGCATGCACAAGACCACCGGGGAAGTGCTTCCGAACTTCATGCACGGCGCCAGCGAGGGAGTGGGAGCCAATGCAAGCGGGGTGAGAGCCTGGTTCCGGCATAGCAGCCAGCGTCCCAAGCTAATGGCGCATATCGTGACAGACCAGGAAGAGGCCGTCGCCGGACGAATTTTGAGTGATATGCGGCGCGGGGTCACGTCGGTTAAAGGTACAGGGATGTATTCTGGCGCGGCGCACACCGTGCTGCTGTGCGCTTTGACCAATACAGAGGTCAACCAGTTAAAAAAGGTGGTGCTCTCGGAAGACCCTAAAGCCTTCGTGATCGTCTCGCCCGTATTCGAAATCCTGGGAAATGGCTTCAGCCCATTATCACAGGGAAATGAGAAATAGATGGAGAGGGACTAATGGCGGGTGAAACAGAGATATCAAACGAAATAACCATTCAGGAAGATCTCAGCGTTCCGGAAATCTCCGTAGAGGAGCTTTACAGGCGGATCTCGCAGCCGAACGACATCTTCCTGCTAGATGTCCGCAACCAGGAAGAATTCGAAACCTGGCGGGTGGAAGGGCGATATACACCAGAAACAGTTCATCTCTTCTATGGGGATTTTATCGAGGAGGAAGAGGCCGTTGTAGATAGAATTCCCCGAGGAAGGGAAGTGGTTGTGGTTTGCGCAAAGGGCGGAGCCAGCGCGTATGTAGCCGGCGTCCTGAGCCAAAGCTATGGCATCCAGGCAGTAAACCTGGCAGGTGGGATGGCGGCGTGGGGCAACTATTACCATATCCAGCCGGTTGTGGCAGGTGAAAGCTACAAGATCTACCAGGTGATGAGGGTGGCGCGCGGATGTTTGAGCTATATCCTGGAGAGCCAGGGACAGGCTGCCCTGATCGACCCGCTGCGCCACACCGCACCGTATATAGAAATCCTGGAACAGGCAGGCGCATCGCTGGCGCTGATCATTGATACTCACGCGCACGCCGACCATATCAGCGGCGCACCCGAGCTGGCGGCGACCAATGGGGCGCCCTATTACCTGCATCCCTACGACGCCATCCATCCCTTCGACATGCTGCCGGCCCGTCTACCTTACCAGCCGCTGCAGGATGGGCAGGAGCTCGAACTGGGAGAGCTGTCGCTGCGCGTCCTGCACGTTCCCGGTCACACCCTCGGGCAGGTCAACGTGCTGGCGCAGGCGGGAGACGGGGCCAGCTTCCTATTTACAGGCGATAACCTGTTCTTGCAAAGCTTCGGGCGCCCCGACCTGGGCGGGCAGGGCGAGGCCTGGGCACCCCTGGTTTACCAGTCGATCTTCGAAAAAATCAAAGGCATCGTTCCAGGACAAGCGCTGGTGCTGCCCGGCCATTTTGCAAAACACGAGGAGGCGCGCCCGGATGGATTGTTCGCCGCAGCATTGGACAGCCTGTGGCAAAGCAACGCCGATCTGCAGATCGTAAGCCGGGAAGCATTCATTCAATACATCCTGTCGCACCTCCCGGTTCTGCCAGAACAGTATATCGAGATCAAACGAGTCAACGGCGGCCTGTCGCACCCGGACGAAGAGGCTGCCAGCGAGCTTGAGCTGGGCAAGAACGTATGCGCGTTATCTACGGCTTATCGATGAAACCGGCCAATAGAGCAAATGGTTCGACATAGCCAAAGGCCGGGATTTATTTACTCGGATAACAGGTAGACAGAAAAGGAGAAGGAAAAATGGAAACCATTACCATCGATCAAACCCTGGACGTTACAGGCCTGATGTGCCCCATGCCGCTTGTCAAAGCCCGGCAGGCTATCATGCAGATGAACGCCGGGCAGGTATTGAAGGTCCTGGCTACCGATAAGGGCAGCCTGAAGGACTTCCAGGGCTGGGCGAAGACGGCCAAGAATGTGGAGCTGCTTAACCAGACCCAGGAGCAGCTCAACGGCTCTACCGTTCTCGTGCATTACGTGAAACGCACCAAATAGAGGAGGGAAACAATGGAAACGACTCAAATGCAAAGCACTGGCTTGCAGGATGTAGCGCTGCTGGAGGGCCGCATAGCAGAATTGGAAGCGCGCCTGGCAGAGGTTGAGGAGCGTTTACCCGAGGACCGCGTCACCATCGTGGTCTTTTCTGGCGAGCTGGACCGCGTTCTGGCTGCGTTTATCATCGCCACAGGCGCGCTTGCCCTGGGCCAGGAAGTCTCCATGTTCTTTACATTCTGGGGTTTGAACGCCTTGCGCAAACAGCGCATCCTGGACGGCAAGAGCTTGCCCGAGAAAATGATGTCCATGATGACCCCTGCTTCGACAGGGAAAATGGGCGTCAGCAAAATGAATTTCTTCGGAGTTGGGGCGCAGATGCTGCGCTTCATGATGAAGAACAAGAATGTGGAAAGCTTCGAGGACCTGATCAACCTGGCAGAGGAGATGGGCGCCACGATGTATAGCTGCGCGATGAGCCGGGATGTAATGGGAATTTCCCAGGAAGAACTGCGCGACGGAGCAGAGGAAGCCGGGGTTGCAGGTATGCTGGCCGACGGGTTGCGCAGCAGAGCTACCCTGTTTATCTAAGGAAAATATGTCAAACTACGGTTTCTTAATCGGTAATCGAAAATGCATCGGCTGCCACGCCTGTTCGACAGCCTGCAAGAGCGAGAATGAAGTGCCGCTGGGAGTCAACCGGACCTGGGTCAAGTACGTCGAGACAGGCGCTTTCCCCAACTCACGGCGGCATTTTCAGGTCACCCGCTGCAACCATTGCGCCAACCCACCCTGCGTACGGATCTGCCCGGTGACTGCCATGTACCAGCGCACGGATGGAATCGTTGAGTTCGATCCTTCCATGTGCATCGGGTGTAAAGCCTGTATGCAGGCCTGCCCCTATGACGCGATCTATATCGACCCGGAGAGCAATACGGCTGCCAAGTGCCATTTCTGCTCGCATCGCACGGAGCTGGGATTGGAACCGGCCTGCGTGGTGGTATGCCCGGAACACGCCATCATTGCCGGGGATATGGACGACCCGAACTCGGAGATCAGCCGCATGCTGGCAGTGAATGAGGTCACGGTGCGCAAGCCCGAACAAGGCACCGCCCCCAAGCTGTTCTATATCGAGGGCAACTCCGTGGCGCTGCACCCAACCGCAACGGAGCGGGTCCCTGAAACCTTTATGTGGGCTGATGTGATCCCGCTGGAAGGCATCCCGGTCAACACGCGGTCCAACGGGAATGGCTCGCATGCTCCAGCGCTGCAAAGTAGCCTGGAGGCAGCTCCTGTTCCTGCGGCTGCAGCCACGGTCACAAGCCAGGCTGGAGATCGCTTCGCACCCTCCGGCGCATCGATACGCACTCCAGGCACGCAAGGAACACCCCTGGATGGCCCGATCCAAATCGGCGGGCGGATGGCGGAGCATATGGTGCAGGTGGCCTATAACGCGCAACACAAGGTCCCCTGGCACTGGCCGGTACCCGCTTACCTGGTGACAAAAGCTATCGGGACGGGCATCTTCATGCTGCTGGCGCTGGGATTGGGATTGGGGCTGATACCCTTCGAAGCGCCGCTCTACCTGGTAGGCGGCTTCCTGGCGCTGTTGTTTACGGGTATCACCACGGCCCTGCTGGTTTACGACCTGGAAAGACCGGAGCGCTTCTTCCGGATCGTGTTGCGTCCACAGTGGAAGAGCTGGTTGACGCGCGGCGCTTTCCTGTTGATGGGTTTTTCGGCGGTGGCTGGAGTGTGGTGGCTGCTGGAGTTTGCGGCTTACCTGGGCTGGCTTCCGCCCAATGCGGCGGCTGCAGCCCGACCCTTCATGCTTTGGCTCGGGTTGCCCCTGGCTGCCGGAGCGGCGGTCTACACCGCCTTCCTGTTCGGACAGGCGGAAGGACGAGACCTGTGGCAGAGCAGCCTGCTACCCTTGCACCTGTTGGTGCAGGCGTTTATGGCCGGCAGCGGACTGCTCCTGGTCAGCGGGTTGTTCATCGAGATGGCGGGCCCCGTACGGCAGGTCATCCAGGTGGTCTTCGCCTCGGCGTTGATCCTGGACCTGTTGATCACGTTGTTCGGCGAGTTCGGCATGCCGCATGCCAGCGAAGTAGCTGCCAAAGCGGCGCACGAGATCAGCCACGGGCGCTATAAAGGCCACTTCTGGATTGGCTCCATCCTGCTCGGACATGCGCTCCCATTGGCGCTTTTGCTGGCTGGACTGCCCTGGTTAGCTGCGCTGGCTGCCGTCTTGACGATTGCCGGGCTGTACTATTTCGAGTACGCCTTCGTGATGGCGCCGCAAGAAATTCCGAATTCCTAAAGAGTATTTTTATGAAACAACAAAACCGTATATCAAACCTGCTATCTAACTTGCTGAAAGCCAACGGGAACGGGCATTATACAGCCCCAAGTGGAATGACCAACGCAGCCGGGGTAGCAATGCCCGGCTTTGCGGAGAGCGATCTAAAGCCAGAGCCGGCGCCCATGACCACCGTCCAGCACCCGGATGGTCGCATGAGCCAGTACCCGCCGCCGGAGAAATGGGACGATTGGGTGGAGTGGGATAGCAAAGCCTGGCCGAAGCGAGTGGCTCGCCGCTATACGTTGGTGCCTACGGTGTGCTTCAATTGTGAGAGCGCCTGCGGCCTGCTGGCTTACGTCGACCGGACTACCTTCGAGATCAAAAAATTCGAAGGCAACCCGATCCATCCCGGCAGCCGCGGGCGCAACTGCGCCAAAGGCCCTGCCACCCACAACCAGACCTACGACCCGGAGCGCATCTTATACCCTCTGAAACGGGTCGGCGCGCGGGGGGAGGGGCGCTGGATGCGGATCCCATGGGAACAAGCCCTGGATGAGATCGGTGCGAAAATGCGCGCCAGCCGGGAAAAACGCCGGGATGGCATCGTTTACCACGTGGGCCGCCCCGGCGAGGATGGATATACCAACCGGTGCATCTCGGCCTGGGGCGTCGACGGGCATAACAGCCATACCAATATCTGTTCTGCGGGGGCACGCGCCGGCTATACCTTCTGGGGTGGCTTCGACCGGCCCTCTCCCGACCACAGCCAGGCGCGCGTCATCCTGCTCATCTCGAGCCACCTGGAGACCGGGCATTATTTCAACCCACACGCCCAGAGGATCATCGAAGGGAAAATGAAGGGCGCCAAGATCATCACCATGGACCCGCGCCTGAGCAATACAGCCAGCATGAGCGACGTGTGGTTGCCTACCTGGCCGGGGAGCGAGTCTACCGTTCTGCTGTCGATTGCCAACTACCTGTTACAGAACGATCTATATGACAGGGATTTCGTGCGGAAATGGGTAAACTGGAAGGATTTCCTGTCCGTTGTAAGAGAGCCCAATGGAGCCAGCCCATCTCCGTTCTCAGAGCTCGAAGAGCTGCTGAGCGACACGGAATCGCTATCCTTCGAGGCGTTCGAGCGGGCACTGAAAGCGCTATACGCCGAGTTCACCTTCGAGCGGGCAGCGCAGGAAGCGCAAGTCCCGGTCGAGCGCATCCGCGAAGCCGCCGAGTATATCGCCAACTCTGCCGGGCGGCTGGCGGCGCATACCTGGCGCAGCGCGGCGATCGGCAACCTGGGCGGCTGGCAGGTGGCGCGCTGCCTGTTCTTCTTGAACGTCCTGACCGGCAGCGTGGGCACGATCGGGGGCACATCTGGCAACACCTGGAACAAGTTCGTACCCAAGCCCTTCCGGCAGCCGCCGCCGTTCAACGCCTGGAACGAGCTGCACCTGCCGGACGAGTGGCCCCTGGCGCACTACGAGATGAGCTTCTTGCTGCCGCACTTCCTGGAAGAAGGCCGGGGGGAGATCGACGTCTACTTCACGCGCGTCT
>CAZAQS010000072.1:0-19962 GCA_964486825.1 uncultured Anaerolineaceae bacterium
AGACAGCTCTTCGGGTGTGGCATCCAAAGGTAAAAGACCCCAGGCGGGAAAAGGAAAATTTTGGAGTGCGGAAGGTTCCAGCTCATCGATAAGCAGCAAGACAGCCGGGTGGGTCTCCCCTTCTGCCAGGCTGTCTTTCAGCAGGGAAAGAGAACCGGCTTCGATGGGGCCCGGAGCCGCATACACGATGACATCGATATCTGGAAGCAAATCCATGACTTGCGCCAGATCGGGCGCCTCTCCCGTCACCTCCAAGACGCCGGCCGCGGTCAATAGAGATCGCAAGCCGGCCCGCAGAGCGAGGTTTGGAGCTACCACCGCTACCTGGATCAAAACGAATTTCTCCTTTACAGGACCTCTGCCTTCCCCAGCACCTGAAACGAAAAGCTGTTAATCATCTCAATGGGAATGGCCACACCCTGGTCTCCACCCACGATCATCGTATTAATCCCGAGCACTGCGCCGCTTGCATCCACCAGTGGTCCGCCAGAGTTGCCTGGCGCCAGGGCAGCATCGGTGCGTAGGACAGGCAGGTTGCGCCCATTCCGGGTTTGCAGCTCCCCGTAACTGCTCAAAATGCCTGCTGTTACATAACCGCGCTGCCCCCAGGGATGCCCGATAGCAAATACCAGCATACCGATTTTCAAGCTACCCGGTATTGCAGCCCGAGCCGGGGTAAGTGGGCCAGAATCTACTGCGAGCAACGCCAGGTCTAGCTCGGCCTCTCGGGCAATCACCCGGGCCGTAAGCTGGTTGCCGTCCGGCAGGAGCACTTGCGGATCCTGCCCGTTCACTACATGGCTGTTGCTTAGAATGATACCATCACTCTGCCACACGATCCCGGCCCCAGCGCCGTGGCGGCGCCCCTTCACCACCACCAGGCTGTCCTGGACTGTCTGGAGGACAGCAGCGCTCTCGTAGCTTAGAGAGTCCAATAGTTCGTAGGGTATGGTTATAACTGCCATATCAGCCTCATCATCTTCAGCAGGGGACCTGCGAGCGCTAGACGCCCACAGGTCCCCCAATTCAATTACCTTATTTCCGCTCACCCACGGTCACACTGACCTCTAGAGGTTGCCCTCCCCGTAAGATCGTCACCTGGGTCGGCTGCCCGACCAACACGGCTGAAAGCCGGCTGAGCAATTCATCGTGGTCTGTGACTGGCTGCCCTGCCAGTCCGGTGAGGATATCCCCGACAATCAAGCCTCCCTTTTCAGCCGGGCTGCCTTCCTCGACACCCACAATCAAGAGACCGGTCGAGCGCGCCTGCTCTGGGCCGCTCCCAGGCAGGTGGACAGGCTGCGTCCGCAAGCCGAGATAGCCACGTCGGATATGCCCGTGCTCGGCCAGGGTAGCTGCCACGCTCCATGCCAGAGTGGCTGGGATAGCAAGAGAGCTGCCCCGAGCCAGGCCGGAGGTATTGATCCCCAGGACACGCCCGGAGGCATCGATCAGCGGTCCCCCTGAGAAACCCGGGTAGGGGATTGCATCCGTGGCAAGATAGCGATCGAGCAGCCCACCCCGCCCGGTGCGGAGTGGGCCACCCACCGCGCTTACAATTCCCAGGCTGGCCTGGATACCGTTGGTGGAAGGACGCCCCAGGGCAAGCGCCAATTGGCCGACGCGGGCTTCTCCTGGGGCCGTCTCCGCAGCTGTTCCGCTGGCGCTGTCCAATTTGAGCAAGGCCAGGTCGCTGCCCGGGTCGCGTCCCGCGATAGTGGCTCGCCCTTCATCCCCGGTTGCTAAGTAGACCGGGATATCCTCCTCGCGCTCGACTACATGGTCGGCGGTCAAGATCAAATTAGGAGCGTAAAGGATTCCGCTGGCAGGCATTCTACGACGCCCGTTTACCATAACGGTAGCATCGGCAGCCCGTTCTACCGCAGCAGCCATGGCGTCCGATAGGGCAGTCAGGCTGTTTCCTGGTTGGTTATTGGTTGCAGTCATGAACTAAATCCTCCTCTAAAATAGAAGACTATAAACTCCACCGGAAGGTGGTGAATATTCCGCGCTTTGCGTTACTTATATACAGTATATCGGGAAGAAAGGGGGAGCGCATCCGCCATACGAGCAGGTCAAGACCTGGAAAAATGGGCAGGTGCGGATGGCAGAGGTATTTATTGCAAAAAGATCGGTTCTACGTGGACGTTTTCCTGCCCCACCAGCAGGTGCAATGTGGTAATCAATTCCGGGCAATAGCTGGTTGTAAGGTTGGGGAATTCAACCAGGTAGCCTCGATTACGCTCATATACTTTCAACGCAAAGCGATCCTTACCCGGATGGGTGGTAGCCAGGCCATGGATGCGGCGGACCCTCAAGACATCACGAGTCTTGTCGCCAGTCGAGCGCAAGATTACAGTGATCATATGTATCGTGCTGCCGTCGGAGGTAGTCTCCGGTGGCAGGATATACGGAACCTGGGGCTTATCGATGCTTTTGGTGGGTGTCTCCATCTCCGGCAGAACGGCAGGTGTACTCAATGGCTCCGCTGCCCGAGCATCGACCTGGCTGTTAGGTGTATCTAATGGTGCGCCTGGAGGGCTGGGGCCTTGAACCGCTGCCGGAGGTCTCTCACTTGGAGCTCCCAGGGGCGCGGCGCTGACTGTGATACTATCGAGCTCAGGAAATCCCCAATCATCGGGGAAAGCATCTGGAGGTGGGGGCATATCCTCATCCCATTCACTCTCCGTTGCATCCGTCGCGCTGTCAGACCCTAAGCCTTCCACCGTAGGATTGTCTTCCGCTTCGACCAATAAGATATCGTCTGGCTCGAGAAGTTCCTCCTCCTCGGCCGCTGCAAGTGGGAGGGATGGTGAAGGCGGCGCCAGGGGGGTCGTGAGCGTGAAATCCGTAGAAACAGTATCGACCAGGACCTTCGGCTCGGCCCCCTCCAGGTCTACGCGGCCTTCCACCAGGAGGATCTGGTCAAAATCAATTAAGCTCGAGAATTTTTCCCAGGTCTTTGGGAAGACGACCAGCTCTACCGTTCCTTGCAGGTCTTCCAGGCTTACAAAAGCCATTTGCTTGCCCGACTTGGTCTGGTGACTGCGTATGCGAGTGACGAGCCCGGCAACTCGTACACGGTCATTCGGCCCTGCCTCGGATAGCTGCCCGGAGAAATGGGACACCGCCTCGGTAAGCGCATCCATCACCGGGCTGAGGGGGTGATCCGAAACATACAACCCGATCAGCTCCCGCTCCCAATTTAAAACCTCCCGGCGGTTGATCTCGACGTTGACGATCGGCAGGCTGATCTCTTCGGTGATGCCTGTATGGGCTCCAAACAGGCTCATTTGGCCCATATCCTTGGCTCGAAAATGGGAGCTGCTAACGGACAGGATAACGTCTAAAGCAGCCAGCAACGCAGGGCGGGCTCCAAAGCCATCCAGTGCACCGACGCGGATCAGGCATTCCAACGAGCGCTTGCCTACCTGGCGCATATCAATCCGCCTGGTAAAATCGTTCAGGTCTTCGAAAGGACCATCCTGACGGGCTTTCAAGATTGACCCGACCGGTCCATGCCCAACATTTTTGATCGCCCCCATCCCGAAGCGGATGGCAGACGCGCTACCGGCCTGGTCATCAATGGTAAAGTCCCACTCGCTCGTGTTGATATCTGGAGGCAAGACCTCGATACCCATCCGCCGGCAATCGGCAACATACAGAGCTACCTTGGCCGTATCGTTCTGGTTGACGGACAGGAGGGCAGTCATATATTCGACCGGGTAATGGCATTTTAGATAGGCCGTCTGGACGGCAATCACCCCGTAGTCGGCCGCATGTGCTTTGTTGAAACCGTAGCGGGCGAACTCTTCCCAATCGTCAAAAATGGCTCCAGCTGTCTCTTCGGAGATGCCTCTCTGCGTTGCTCCTGTCACGAACTTTTGTCGGTGCTTTAGCAGTTTTTCCTTCAGCTTCTTCGATACGGCTTTGCGCAGGTCATCTGCTTCAGGAGCCGTATACCCGGCCAGGTTCATCACTGCAAACATCAGCTGCTCCTGGTAAACAGGGTAGCCGTAGGTCTCTTTAAAGATCGGCTCCAAGGCCGGATGCCGGTAGGTAACCTCTTCTTCTCCGTGCATGCGGCGGATATATCCGGGAATGAAATCCATCGGTCCGGGGCGGAACAGGGCTACCATGGCAATGACATTAGCCAGCTCCTTCGGCTTCATCTGCATTAGCCAGCGCCGCATGCCCGATCCTTCCACCTGGAAGACCCCCGCAGTCTCGCCCCTCCCCAGCAACTCGTAAGTCTCCGGATCATCGGTAGGGATATTATTGAGATCGAACTCGGTGCCGTGCCGCTCGCAGATTAACCGGCAAGCGCGCGCCATGATCGTGAGGGTGGCAAGGCCGAGGAAATCCACTTTGAGCAGCCCCAGGGCATCCAGGGTGGACATTTCGAACTGGGTAACTGTCTTTACCGGGCTATCTTCAGCCGAATTGCCAGTTGGCCTGTGCAGCGGAATGTACTCGATGATGGGCTTGTCCGTGATGATTACACCGGCTGCATGCGTTCCGGCATTGCGAACGACTCCTTCGACCTGGCTGGCCGTGTCGATCAGCTCACGCAAATAACTTTCCGACTCATATAGCTGCTTGAATTCGCCAACCTCTTCCAGAGCAGTGTGGATGGTGATAGGCTTGCCTGGTATATTGGGGATCAACTTGGCAGCCCGGTCCACCTCCGAGAGTGGGATATCCATCACCCTGCCCACATCCCGGATAGCTGCCCGAGCGCCTAATGTCCCAAAGGTAATGATCTGGGCCACCTTGTCATCGCCGTATTTGTTGGCAGTATACTCGAGCATCTCGGAGCGCCTGTCATCCCGGAAATCCAGGTCGATATCAGGCATTGAAATACGCCCTGGGTTCAAAAAACGCTCGAAGATCAAGCCGTGCTCGATCGGGTCAACCAGTGTGATATCCAGGGTATACGCGACGATCGAGCCGGCTGCCGAACCGCGCGCGTTATACCAGATTCCCTGCTGCCGGGCGTGGCGGCACAGGTCCCATACGATCAAGAAATAGGTATCGAAACCCATCTGGTGGATGATACCCAGCTCGAAGTCCAGGCGCTGCCGGACCACCGTGTCGCTGGCGCGGGATCCATATCTACGCTGAAGGCCAGCTTCACACAACTCTCGCAGGTAACTGTCGGCGGTATACCCCTCTGGGACCTCGAATTGAGGCAGGCGATAACCCTTGAAGCCCAGGTCGATATTGCAGCGCTCAGCGATCAGAAGGGTATTGCTGAGCGCGCCTGGCACTTCGCCAAACAGGGCCTGCATTTCCTCGCTGCTGCGTAGATAATAGCTATTGCTCGTCATTCGCATGCGGTTGGGATCACTGAGCACGCAACCTGTCTGGATAGCAAGCATGATGTCTTGTAGCCGGGCGTCTTCCCGGTTGATATAATGCACGTCGTTGGTAGCAACAAAACGGGCTTCGTAGCGCTTGCCCAGGTCCAGCAGCATTTTATTGATCGAGGCTAGCTCAGGGATATCGTGCTGTTGGAGCTCGAGGAAGAACCGCTCGGCTCCAAAAACCTCATAGTACCAATCCAGCTGCTGCCGGGCAGCCTCCAGGTTTCCGTCCTGGATCATGCGAGGCACTTCGGCCGACATGCAGCCTGATGTGCAGATGATGCCTTCTGAGTACTGGGCCAGGAATTCGTGGTCGATGCGCGGGTAGTAGTAGAAACCATCTAATTGTGCCGCGCTGGCGATCTGGAGAAGGTTACGGTACCCGGTCTCGTTCTCAGCCAGAAGTAAGAGGTGGCTGGATTTTTTATCTTGCTGCACTTCTCGCTGGTCCATCCCGCGCGCTGCCAGGTAAGCTTCAACACCCACAATTGGCTTGATTCCAGCAGAAGTTGCGGCGTTGTAAAAATCGATCACCCCGAACATTGTGCCATGATCGGTTAGCGCAAGGGCGGGCATGCCCAACTCCTTAGCGCGGGCCACCAGCTTTTTGATATTGCTGAAGCCGTCCAGGAGTGAATATTCAGAATGGACGTGAAGATGTACAAAAGACATGGAATGCCCATCGCCCCGCGAGATTAGCTTGATATTAAAGTGATTATAGCATGGGGCATAATCAGAGCCTGCCGAGTATTGCTTAAAAAATTGGCAATACGCGTCATTCCCTGGAATTGGTACAGCCATCACATATTTTGTGATCAAAATTGACAGCCGGATGGCTACATTTCCGCCCGCAAGCGGAGCATCCGCCCTGGCTTCACTTCCTCCACCCTCTAGAAATCGATCGCATCTCCAACCTGAGGTTCCAAAGGATCCCTCCTTCCCCGGCGTAAACCAACTCCTCCCACCAATCGGTCGAGCGCTCCCCGAATTTTCCAAGCCGAGTTCAAGTATAGCCATCCCTTCTCTCCACCCAGGCTGCTGAACACCCGATAGGCCAATTCCGGAGGGACTGGGACGATCTGTTGCCTATGCTCAATGATCATACAGGCCGGACATCTCCCTGGCTGCTCACCAGGGAATCGCTCCATGAGGTTTCTATTTGATGGGCTTCCAGATCGTGCAATGCCAACCCCCACAGCCGACTTGTAATCCATGGGACAGATTTCCGAAAACAATTTGCTTGCTGTATCTGTGCGAACAATGACTTCGTTCCGCAGCCCATCGATTAGCGGGCGGGCAATGCCGGCTGGGATGGGTGTAACGATTTGAACCCAATAAGACGAAAGCCGTGGAGTAAATACAGGCACCGGGAGCAGCATGCACTTCAAGTCACGTACCTGGGCATAACCGCGCATCATACCACCATATGGTTCCAACGCTGGTATGAACTCGTAGAGCTTGGTCCTGGTGTATTATGATAGGGAGGGCATCCAAGAACATAATGGAATTTACATGAAGGAGGGAAATCCTTGAAAACCATCAAACGAATCGCGACTGTCCTTGCAGCTCTCGTTATGATCATGCTGCTCTTCTTGATCGCTTCGATTGCTATCGATTATGCACTGGGTGGAAACCGCCTTGCAGCCCTCACCAACACGCAGATCCCGGGGGTAAACGGAGGGCCTCGAGTAGCCGCTTACATTGCCCGGCCGGCAGGAAACGGCCCCTTCCCAGCCGTCATCATGATCCACGAATTTTATGGCTTGAATGAAAGCATCGTTGGCAAGGCCGAAGGGCTTTCAGAAGCAGGCTACGTGGTGGTTGCACCCGACACATTCCGTGGGTCGACCACTGCCTGGATTCCGAGGGCCATCTTTCAGGTGATAACGACTCGGCAAGAGCAGGTAAACCAGGACCTGGACGCCGTCTACGCCTGGATCGCATCCCAGCCTGATATCGATCCTGGAAGAATAGGCATCATAGGTTTCTGCTACGGCGGGCGGGCTTCCTTGAGCTATAGCTTGCATAACCCACAGCTTACGGCTACGGTCATCTTCTATGGTTCGCCTGAAACCGATCCACAGGTCCTTCACCGTCTTCCGGGACCGGTGCTGGGGATTTTCGGAGGGGCAGACAGTTCCATCCCTCTCTCAGAGGTTTACGCCTTCGAAGCTGGTTTGAACCAGGCCGGCATACCAAATGAAATCACGGTCTTTGAAGGCCAGCCGCATGCCTTTGTGACCAGCATGGATGCAATCCGGGCTGGAGGAGCTCAAGGAGAAGCCTGGGCACAGATGCTGTCTTTCCTGGAGACTTATCTGAAGCTAGGCATCTCATCAGAAAGGATCGACGGAGGGACAGCTTACATTCCTGCTTTCCCTTGGGGTTATTATGCCCGCCTGGTTTACGAGCATGCAGTGGGAGGCGCCAGTCATTTCCATTGACCTCAGGCTGTAACGGTTATTTATCCGAGCTGTTGGCGATAATCGATCAGGTTATCCAGCGAGACGTTCCCACCACATAGCAGCAGTACGACATGGTCACCTACATGCAGGGCTTCTCTCGCTTTTTCGGCCGCTGCCAGGGTGCAGGAAGCTGCCAGCTCGGTCAAAACCTTGCAGCGCTCCAGCAAGGTACGTTGGGCCAGGAATGCCTCCTTGTCAGAAACCAGAATATGCTCTTGAATGTGCTTCTGGGCCATCTCCAGGGTATCAGCTGCCACATAGGGGCCGCCCAGGGTTTTCGCAAGAGATGTAGGCTGGATATGCACTACCTTGCCGGCTTTCAAAGCCTGACCCAGCGTATCCGCGCCCTCGGTTTCTACACTCCAAATACGGATCTCTGGCTTGATCCCTTTGAGGGCGGTAATCATGCCCCCCAGCAGCCCGCCACCTCCCACACTGATAAAGACATCCGTGGCTTCGGGCAAGTCTTCCAGCAGCTCCAACCCGGCCGTGCCGTTGCCCGCCATCATGGCAGGATCATCGTAAGGGTGTAGGAAGCTCTTTCCCTGGCGCTGGTATTCTTCGGTCTTGCTGAATGCGTCTGCTATCGTCGGAACGATTTCCACCTCAGCGCCGTACGCCCTGGTAGCCTCCAGGTAATTTTGAGGTGTATAGGCAGGCATACAGATCAAGGTGCGTACATCCAGAACCTGACCGGCATAAGCCACCCCCTGGGCAAAATTCCCGCCGCTGACGGCTACAATGCCCTTCTCTCGCTGAGACGGGCTCAGTTGGAGCATCTGGTTAAAGGCCCCTCGCGGCTTGAAGCTGCCCGTCTTCTGGAAGAGCTCATATTTCAAATAAACATTCGTTCCCAACATACGGCTCAAAGTCTGGTTCTTTTCCAGGGGAGTCCTGCGGATATAGAGCAAAACACGCTGCCTTGCGGCATGTACATCATCAATTGTGATCATAACAACTCCTGGTGTTTTAGTTCTTATGCAGCCCGCAATCCCGCCTGCCATACGAACCGGAAGAGCAGCCACAAGCGGGTCTTTGGCCCTGCAGGTCACACGCCTGCTCGAGGTAACGTCCGAGCCAATTCATTCGAAGAATCCTGTATACCTGTCTGTTCAGGCAATTCGCTTGATGGGATAATCCGTATCAGAAACGCACGCTCGCCGGCAGGGCAGAAAATTGGGTATGTCCAAACTTTATCTCAAATCCCTGAATAAGGCAATGGGCATTCCGTTTGATAAGGAGAATAAGACGCTTATGAGCAAAACGTATACCTTTCACGCTGTCATAGAAAGTGAAGAAAGCGGAGGCGCCTTTGTCACGATTCCCCTCGACGTTGAGCAGGTCTTCGGAAAGAAACGCGTCAAGGTAAAAGCCACCATCGATGGCTTTCCCTATCGAGGCTCTCTTGTTCGCATGGGAGGATCTTGCCATATTTTAGGTGTGCTGAAGGAAATTCGCCAGAAAATAGGTAAAGGTCCGGGTGACCAGGTTCAGATATCCATCGAAGAAGATACCGAGCCGAGAGTGATCGAAATACCTGATGATCTCAAGGTAGCACTGGAAAGTAGTTCTGAAGTGGAAATATTATTCAAACAGCTCTCTTACTCTCACCAACGAGAATGGGTGAATTGGATCCAGGAGGCAAAACGTGAGAAAACGCGCCAGGACCGCATTGCCCGGGCTGTGGAGATGCTCCAACAAGGGAAGAAATACCGTGGTGGATAACTTTTATATTCTTACCGGGGGTTTAAGCCTATCCCTTTAAGATGCCCTTTTCAGCCTGCGCAATCTCTTCGAGAATTTGCTTGACCTCCGCCTTCATCTCGGGCGTAGCTGTGGGCGAATTTGGGATGAACTTGATCAGGTCACGGGCCTGGCGCAAGATGTCTTTGACCTGGGCCACGTAAGAAAAATCAAACCGGCCTGCGCCTGGTGGTACCGGGTAATCACGGGCTTTCTGGATCAAAGCCCGCGCCCGAACGATCCTTTCTGCAGCTGGAATCATGCGAGCCATACGAAGATTATAGCAGAAGCGAAGCGGAAAATAGAGGACTACTGGAAGAGATGAGCTTTATGCCAGGCCCGACCGGTAAGTAGGATACATCGGTTCCCACCCTAATTCAGCCTTTATCCGTTCGTTGCTGCATCCCAGGGATGGAAGCACGACTTCCCCTCCAGGCTGTGGTTTTGGGATGCCTGCTTGTGCTGCAAGGTAACCGTACAGGCTGCGGTAATCGACCGGCTGGTCATCGACGATGTTATAGACCGTCCTGGCATCTGCTCTCTCCACCGATACTATAATGGCGCGCGCCATATCCACCACGTTCAATAGCGATATCAGAGAGCTCCCATCTCCTGGATACTGGAGTTTGCCGGCCTGCACCGCTTGTCTCCATTCATCCTGGCGACCGGTGCCTGGTCCGTAGAACAAACCCCCGCGCAAGATGCACCAGTCCAGGTTGGCCTGCTCGACAATCTCCTCCATATCTGCCGCCGATTGCGTGATTGAATCTGGTTGGATAGGAGTACTCTCGTCTACGATTGTTTTCCCTTGCTCGCTGTACAGAAGCGTTATGCTTTGCTGCACATACCTGCGAACTGTATTCACCTGGCAAGCAGCTAAGAAGTTACGCGTGCCCTCACGGCGGATGCGGTCATTCAAGCTCCAATCTGCAGTTCCCCCTGGCTTAGGGATAGCCGTTGCGATATGCAGAGCCGCCTCGCAAGCCACTGTAGCGGGCAGTAGAGTGTCTGCCTCCAGGATATCTCCCTGGACGGCTTCGACCCCCATCCTCTGGAACCATTCCACCTGGGCAGGTTTACGGACAATGGCACGCACCTGGTGGCCGCGCTCGACCAACCTGGGAATCACATGCCGGCCTAACGCTCCAGTCGCCCCAATCACTGCTACTTTCAATAAACACCTCCACTTGCACTAAGCCATAATGGAGACTATATCCAGGATACGTTCTCCCAACGCTGTGTCGCCTACTATTCGGACCTGGCGCCGGGCGTCGTCCCTACTCACCCCTTTTGTGAACAGCCGCCAGGCCAGGTCCTGGTCGAGCAGCACAATTCCGTCTGCTTCTGGATCAAGTCCTTTGAACAACAGCCATTCTCCCCCTTTTCTGAGTAAAGACCATTCTCCGCCGGCTTCCCCTGTTATCTTGACCGAGACAACCGTCCCATCCTCGGTCTTCACATCCCGAAAGGTGCGGGGTAAAGCGTACATAAAAGTATCCAGCACGGGGGATAGCCAGCCGCGCTCGACAAGTAAGGGGAGGCCAACTGCCTCCCGGATATGCTGTTGGTGCAGCCATTTCTCGGTGTATTCACGTGCGATATCCAGCCAATTAAGGGCTAAATCCTCGCTTGCCCAGGCCACGGATATTCCAGCCAAACCATGTGGATCAAGGCGATTGAAATGTTCATAAAGGCGGCGATCGGTAAGCTCGAGAAATTCGATCAAGATCTCCGGACTGATGCGCCTGGCTGCTTGAACCCAGGCCTCATTCTGCTGGTTGATAAGTTCCAACAAGTCGTTGAAATCTAAGCTAGAAGGCCTTGGCGTTTTCGATCTCTCTTCCCGCTTCCATAGCCGGCTCAGGTTGCCGCCCAGTAAATGCGCGGCTACGTCCTTCACAGTCCAGGGTGTGCAAACGGTGCGACGTTCCCAATTGGCCGGTTGGAGCGACCGGAGAACGTTAAGCAACTCACCGCTCAAGGGTGGGAAAAGGTCCACCACATATACCGGTTCAACAGGTTTCATGTCTATTGGTTCGTCTCTTTCACAGCCACAACTGAAAAGAGGCCGTCATCCGCTTTAACCGGCTCGAACGTAAATTCACTGAAAAGCTCGACCGTATCGAATCCAATGCTCTCGAACAGGGTAAGGGCTTGTTCTTGAGTATACGAACGAGTTGCCGGGGAGCGACGGTGGGTTTCTTCTTGCACCACTTTATCGTCTACGATCAGTTGGTACAGATCTTCGGTGTCTTCAAGCTCGCTCTCCGGATTGTACCAGGAGCGTGACACTCGCCTGAGCTTAGCTCCATCCGAGGCGCGTTCGGCCGTCTTCTCCCATTCTGAATAAAGCGGGTCGCCCGTTTTCCAGATGGTCATGACCGAGGCCGCCAGCGCCCCGCCCGGCAATAAATGATCGTACAATCTTCTGAGACTTTCCCTGACTCGATCCGGTTCAATGACCAACTGGAACGTACTGGAAGGGATCAGGATGGTGCGATACTGGCGAGGCAGCGTCAGGCTTTCCAGGTACTGCTCGTGGAGGACGGGAGAGATTCCGAGAGTCTTTGCCTTTTGCCTGCATAGGACCAGCATTTCGGGAGAATTATCCACGCCATCGATATCAATACCTTGCAGCAGGTAATCCAGCAACAGCCGCCCTGTCCCACAACCTACATCCAGGACCGGCTGCCCGAACTTCCTGATGATTTCCAGGTAAAAGCTGCGGTCGGGCCAATCCGAGGTATCCCCGCGCAGTACGTCCCAGGCTTCAGCCATCAGGCCTCGATATTCATAATCCGGTAAGCTCATGTTTTCCCTCCTGATTAAATTAATGCCAGAATTTTTTAGTGTTTACCTGCTGCTTTTCAAAAATCACAGTGTAAGAGAAGAAATTACCCAGTTTCTTTTTCAGGCGAAAGTTTGCCTTATCAGCCATTCGAACAAGGCTTTGAGCAAGTGGGTAATCTGGGTCGGTCAACAATTCGCTGAAGGCAAGCTTCCCAGATGGGGAAAGGACGCGATAAAACTCTCCAAACGCTCTCTCCGGCTCCGGGATCTCGCTAATGACTGTGATCATGTAGATAATGTCAAACATACCATCTTCGAAGGGAAGATGGTACACATCCGCTACTTTGGCTTCCAGATTTTTTATTTCATGAGATTGTGCTCTCTGCAAAACACGCTCGATCATCTTCGGTTCGATATCGATGGCAATGACTTTGCCCGCACTGCCTACTCGCAGGGCTGTTTCAATGGTATACCTGCCATTCCCCGGTCCCACTTCCAATACCGTCATGCCTGGTTCAATTCCATGCCGAATGGGCATCTCGCCTGGGGGTTGTATCCTTCTCCGTATGGGGTTATCAATGAGATTGGCCAGGAACTCCGGCATCGGAAACTTGTAGAAATGCCGGATGAGTCGTACGATTGTGTGCAGTATACCCAGGAGAAGTAACGGGCTTAGGATCAGATAACGAATGACTTTCAGCATGGAATAGTCTTATTTCCTGGTAGATGGTGATAACGGCGTTATCCGTCAAAAGCTGTCGCTGCTTAAGGATTGTTTCTATAGACACTTAGATTACTGCGAAAATGCCGCATAAACATTATAAACTGCAATAATGGTTGGTCGTCATGAACATGCAAAATGGAAATCTATAATTTCCCCAAAAAACTGGTTAATAAGGAAAAAGCGCCCTTGTAAAAAAAGAGCGCTTCTCGCCAAGAATTTATTTAAGATTGCTATACAGCCGTGGCTTGGCTTCTAAGCAAGGGCCGGAACTTATAGCCATATACAATTAACCCTCGCTCGTCGCCATCCTGGCGCAGGCGGCGGGTAACCATTTCCACGGGCATACCGATCTCGACCGGCCGCTCGTCCAGGTCGGTGAGCTGGGCGGTCACGATCGGGCCTTCTTCCAACTTGACCAGGGCGACCGTATAGGGGGTGGTGTCTTCGAAGCCGGCCGGAGCGTCGTATATGGTCGTGTGGGAAAAGACTTCCCCGCGCCCGCTAAACTGGTAAGTGGTTTTGGCCTCGCCGCCGCACTCGATGCAGACGTCCCGAGGTGGGAAGATCTTGGCATCACAATGCGGGCACACTTCACCTACCAGGCTGTAGCGCTGCTTTTTCAATCTCCAATGACGAGGTATTTCCATCTAAATTTCTCCTTGATAGCTGCATACAGACCTGCAGCGGGTATTTTTCATAATTTTATCGGCCGATTAGCGCGGCCAAAGATTGTACAACATAAATTTCCCATAATCCAGGGATAAGTGTACTCACCCGAAACTATCAAGAACTATCAGAATCCTGATTTTGGGGTTATTTCATGGTCAACTTGCCACGATAGCGTACATAAGTGGCGTAATCGATCTCAGTGCGCCGGGCGATATAATCGGCCGTTTTGGGAGCCAGGTCTCGCCGCGCTTCGATATGCTCGGTTACCAGGATCGAAAAGGCATCCGATCCGGCGCCGGAACCGAAAGAGACCATCAGGATCTTATCTCCCGGTTCAGACACATCCAGGATACTGGTCAGCCCGATCATGGCTGCCCCAGCATAGGTATTGCCGATCACCGGCACCAACAAGCCCGGGGTGATCTGCTCCTTGCTGAACCCCAGGCTGGCAGCCACCTTCTGTGGGAACTTTGTATTGGGCTGGTGGAAAACGGCGTAGCGGTAATCTTTGGCGGTTGTACCGCTGTCTTCCATCAATGCTTGAGCTGCTTCACTGATATGCTTGAAATAGGCCGGCTCGCCTGTGAAACGCTGCCCGTGTTCGGGGTATTTCTGGTGTTCACGGCGCCAGAAATCCGGGGTATCGGTCACAAAGGAATAGGAACCTTCAATGATAGCTAACGACTCTTCGGCCGGCCCGAGCAGGTAAGCGGCTCCGCCTGCCCCGGCGGTATATTCCAGCGCATCCCCCGGGCGTCCCTGGGCCGTATCCATGCCTATCGCCAGGGCATAGCGCGCCATCTGCGATCCCACCAGGCCCATTGCCGCCACAACCGCTTCTGTACCGGCTTTACACGCAAACTCCCAATCGGCAGCCTGTACGTAGGGCACTGCCCCGATCGCTTCCGCGACGATCGTGGAGGTAGGCTTGACGGCATATGGGTGCGATTCTGAGCCCACCCAAACAGCGCGGATATCAGATGGATCGACCTGAGCCCGCGCCAGGGCGTTTCGGGCTGCCTCGATCGACATGGTGACGACGTCTTCGTCCATACCGGGGACAGCCTTTTCTTTAATTGGCAAACCACCTTGTCCGCCGGTCCAAACCCGGGCGATCTCCCTGGCGGGTAAACGATAGCCTGGTACATAGGCCCCGTAACCGACAACCCCCACAGGACTGGAGGGCCTCAACATTCTCCCAGAATGGTTCGTTTCTGCTTGGTTATCCATCATCTCTCCAAAAAGCCAATCGGAATACAGGCTCAAGCCTTACCCAACTGGCGCTCTCTCAATATCTCCTCAGCGCGATCGATTCGCACCGTTTTTTCATCCACCATTTGTTTGGCCAGGGTCTCGACCATCTCACCCTGCGCTCCTGCTGCGATTGCCACCTGGCGAGCATGCAGGCTCATATGCCCCCTTTGGATTCCTTCGGTTGCCAGGGCTCGCAGGGCAGCCAGGTTCTGTGCCAGGCCCACGGAAACGATGATCTCAGATAATTCGGCAGCCGTGCTGACCTTCATAAGCTTGAGGGCTGCCTGGGCGGTGGGGTGGACACGCGTTGCGCCCCCAACCGTGCCGACTGCCATAGGAAGCTCCAGCGTGCCTGTCAAGTTACCCAGCTCGTCCTTCCCCCACGTGCTGAGGGATGTATAGCGCCCGGACTTCGCCGCGTAGGCGTGTGCGCCGGCCTCTACCGCTCGCCAATCGTTGCCGGTAACGACCACAATTGGATCGATCCCGTTCATAATACCTTTATTATGCGTCGCCGCCCGGTAGGGATCGACGGCTGCAAAGGCCCAGGCAGCGATGATGCCGTCCCGGACCTGTTCGGGGCTGTAATCATCGAAAGCCAGCTCTCCCAGTGGTATGGTACAACGCGCCCGGGCCAGACGGCGATCCGCCAGGTTGGAAAGGATACGCAGGTGCACGCGGCCTCCGCTGATCGATTCTACCCGTCCAGCCAAACGTTCTACAGCAGTATTAACGGCATTTGCGCCCATCGCATCCCTGACATCATAGATCAAATGCACGACCAGGAATGGACCGATAGGGGATGTTTCAAAAATCCGTACCTCCAGGTCGCGCGGCCCACCTCCCAACGCTTTCAATACCGGGTCGATCTCTCCCGCCTCAGCCAGCAGGCTTACTTTTTCACTCAGCAATGCCAACCGAGCTGAGGGCAAATCAGGCACATCCAGGACTTGCATCTGCCCGATCATTTCCGGTTGTGTCACGTGAGCGTGAAAACCACCTCCCGCTCGAGCCAACTTTGCCATGAAGGAAGCGCCTGCTATAACAGAGGGCTCTTCGACTGCCATGGGGACCAGGACTTCCTTGCCGTTGACAACGAAATTTAAAGCGATACCCAGGGGAAGAGCATGCCTTCCAACCACATTTTCGATCATATGATCGGCTTGCTCTACCGATAGGCCTCCGTCACCACCGAAGGCGGATAATTCCTCTTTTGCAAGCCCTGTTGCCCGGGAAAGCTTTTCGAGGCGGCCTTCGAGGGAGAGGTTATAAAAACCAGGTATGCGCGATCCTTGACCATTCGCTTCCATCATTTCGATCTATCTCCAGGCCCTATTATGACATATCTGGAAGCAGTTATATATACACACATCTGGCAAAAACTATCAGATTCTGGACGAGGAGAAGGGCTAAGATAAGTGAAAGTATCATAGACAAAATTAGGGTAAAATATGATTGCGGTGAGGATTATAAATGGTAGTGTTAACTCGTGAGCAAATTGAAGAAAGGCTGGTCGCTTTACATAAGGCCAGCCTGGAATTGGTTAGTGATCTCTCGCTGGAGACCCTCCTCGAGCGTATTGTCAGCTTAGCGCGTGAACAGGTTAGCGCCCGGTATGCTGCTCTGGCTGTTTTAGACGATGAAGGAAACTTCGAACAGTTCATCCCGGTTGGTATGAGCCAGGAGCAGATCTCCCAGATGGCGCACCCTCCCACCGGGCAGGGCTTACTTAATATTGCCAGGCGAGGCCCACGCACCGTCCGCATTTCGGATATCAGCAAAGACCCCCGCAGTATTGGTTTCCCGAGCAACCACCCCCAGATGAAGTCTTTTCTGGGAGTCCCGATCATCCTTGGCGACTTCTTGCTGGGGCAGATCTATCTCACCGAGAAAGAGAATTACCCAGAATTTACCGAGGATGACGAACGAGTGATTGAAACCCTGGCTGCCTACGCGGCTGTAGCCATCAGCAACGCGCGCCTTTACCGTGATTTGATCGACCAGGAGCGAGCGCTGGCCCAACGCAATGAGGACCTGGCCCTCCTGAACGATGTAGCGGCTGCCCTGGCAAGCTCTTTAGAAGTGGATGAGATCTTGGACCGCACCCTTAGCCGGGTGATGTCCTACCTGAGGGTAGAAGCCGGTGAGATCTTTTTAATGGAGGAGGGTGGACAGGAATTAAGATTGGCCATCCACAGGGGAGACTCGGCGCGTGCTTTTTGGACCAAGGACCGCTTCCGGCTGAAAGAAGGCGTGGTTGGGACCGTGGCTGCTACCGGCAAGCAGTTTGTCAGCAACGAGCTTCAAAAAGAAACCCTCTTTATAAGGCCGGCAGTAGTTCAGGCCGGCTTTACCTGCCTGGCTAGCATCCCCTTGATGGCGCGGGGCAGCGTGATTGGTGTGATGAACGTGGCGACGCGTGGCCCGCGCAGCCTGGACAAGCGCGAGCTCAACCTGCTCACCGCAATTGCTACCTGGGCTGGCACGACCATCGAAAACGCGCGCCTGCATCGCCAGGCTCGCCGTTTGGCCGTGCTCGAAGAGCGCGACCGGATCGGGATGGATCTGCACGATGGCATCATCCAATCGATCTATGCGGTCGGTCTGGCTTTGGATTATGCCCGCATCGCAATCGAAGATGATCCGAAACTGGCCTACCAAAAGATCGAGCAAGCCGTCGAAGGGTTGAACAGCACCATCGGTGACATCCGCTCCTATATTTCAGACTTACGGCCGCGACAGCTTGGCGGGCGAAACCTGCTGGAAGGGCTCCAACGCCTGGTCGAAGAATACAAAAAAAACACCAAGACCGAGGTGACCATCTTGGCGCCACAAGATGGCTTGGCCGTTCTCCCTACCTCTCATGCAACAGCACTTTTCCATATCTGCCAGGAAGCCCTTGCTAATGTAGCCAAGCATGCTCACGCTGAAAAAACGGACGTGCATTTATGGACTACCAATGAGCGGGTGCTTCTAGAAGTGTCCGACGATGGGAAGGGCTTCGATGTCGAAAAAACTACCAAGACCCTGGGACATGGTTTATCCAATATGCGCTCGCGCGCACACAAAGTGGGTGGCGAGGTAGAAATCCACTCCGAACCCGGGGAAGGTACAACCGTCCTGGCCTGGGTTCCACTGCATGAATGAAGGGGTAATAACCAGCCGGAAGAACCCAAGAGTAAAGCAAGTACGGTCGCTCCGCCAGCGCAAGCAGCGTGAGGCGACCGGATTATTTCTAGCCGAGGGAATCCAACCCATCGGAGCTGCCGTCCAGGCGGCTGCCTCAGGCAAAACCGGAACGAGCATCGAGTATATCTTCTTTTCGCCTGAGTTGTTGACCAGTGATTTTGCGATTCGTCTGGTCGAAGACCAGGCCCGGCAAGGGACGCCTTGCTTCAGTGTTTCGGGTGACCTGTTCCGGTCGCTGGCTGAAAAAGAGAACCCGCAGGGCATCCTGGCTGCGGTCCGTAAAAAGGAAACCCGGCTTGAGGACCTTAACCCTTCACGCTTTCCATGGGGTGTAGCACTGGAGTCTTCCCAAGACCCGGGTAATATCGGGACCATCTTGCGGACGCTGGACGGGGTAGGCGCGTCCGGATTGATCCTGATCGACAGCAGCGCAGATCCTTACCATCCCAGTGCCGTACGCGCCAGCATGGGTGCATTATTCTGGCTCCCGCTCGCACGGACCTCCTTAGGGGAATTCAAACAGTGGGCCAGGCAGCACGAGTACAACATTTGTGGGGCATCATCACGCGGTAACAAAGATTACCGCTCGCTTCCTGGCTACCAGCTTCCACTGATCCTGCTGTTGGGCAGCGAAAGAGAAGGACTATCACCCGCGGCGCTCGAGGCATGTAGCGAGCTGCTCAGCATTCCAATGCAAGGACGGATATCATCCTTGAACATAGCCGTTGCAGCTGGGGTCATGCTATATGAGATTCACGCTCACTTGGGTTAACGCAGCGAGAGCCGGGTACGCCGCCCCCGGCTCTCTCTAAGGAGGAGAAGAAGAGAAATCGCCCTTCGATTTCAATAATAGCAGAAGCTGTTAGTTCTTGCTTGACGATTACCCTACGCTTAACCTACGTTCACCCAACAATTTTGTAGTTTTTCAAGGGTTAACTATGAATATTGCATTAAAAACCGAGAAATTGAGTAGAGTCTATAAAATCAGGAGTGGAAAAAAAGCCGAGCCTAAAGAGCTGGTCGCCCTTCGGGATATCAATTTGGAAGTGAAGAGCGGCGAGCTGTTTGGCCTGCTCGGGCCAAACGGCGCCGGGAAAACTACCCTGATCAAAATATTGACCACCTTATTGGCGCCCACCCAAGGCCGGGCCTGGGTGGCCGGATTTGATGTGGTCAGGGAACCCAGCAAAGTGCGCCCCCGTATCAATATGGTCTCGGGAGGCGAAGCATCCGGATATGGCCTGCTGACCGTGCGAGAAAACTTGTGGATGTTCTCACAGTTCTATGGAATGCCTTCCAAAGAAGCCAACCGGCGCATCCGCGAGCTATTGGAGGTGGTTGGAATGCAGGACCGCTTGAACACCAAATCATCCGACCTCTCCACCGGGCTGCGGCAGAAGATGAATATCGTACGTGGCTTCTTGACCGATCCAGAGGTGCTGTTCCTGGACGAGCCCACCCTGGGATTGGATGTGGGCGCAGCCCGTGACGTCCGCAAATACATCCGCGTCTGGCTGGATGAGGACCCTACCCGCACTCTGCTACTCACGACCCACTATATGGTGGAGGCAGATGAGCTATGCGACCGGGTGGCGATCATCAACCAGGGGCAGGTGCTGGCCTGCGATACACCTGCCAAACTGAAGCGCACCCTGCACAACGAGGCTGTCTTCCAGGTCGAAGTGAGCTCCCTGAACGGTCGACCTGTGCAGAAGTTCGAGCAGCTGCCCGGTGTGCGGAATGTGACGTACAACCAGTTGGA
>CAZAQS010000073.1:0-19742 GCA_964486825.1 uncultured Anaerolineaceae bacterium
GACGTACAACCAGTTGGATGGATCCACGGTAATGGAATTTATCCTGGAGGAAGAGCCGGTTTTGTCCACGGTCGTCAATGCCCTCACAGAGACCGGTAGCCAGATCATCAACCTGCAAAAGCGTGAGCCAACCCTGGAAGATGTGTTCGTGGAGCTGGTGGGACGCAGTATGCACGAAGTGGAGCGGAGAGATGCAGAGTAGTGGTCAGATATTGCGGCTCAAGAAGGACAGCGGCTGGCGGCTGTATCTCAAAACCGTCATAGCGCGGGCCTACCCGCGCGTGGTTGGCCAGCAGCGCGAGAAATCGTGGCTGTTCTTCGAGATCTTCTTGCCGATGATGGCTGTTAGCGCCTACGTTTTCGTCTATAGAGCTATCGGCGCGCCGGAAGATTTCGTGGGCTTCGTGGTTGTTGGCGGAGCGATGACCGCTTTCTGGATCAATATCCTTTGGAGCATGTCCAGCCAGCTATATTGGGAGAAAGAGCAGGGCAACCTGGCGCTCTATATCATGGCGCCCAACTCCATGATGGCGGTCTTGCTAGGCATGGCCCTGGGAGGGCTGTTTGCTACCAGCCTGCGGGCGCTCGTGATCATTGTGTTGGGTAGCTGGTTCTTCCAGGTGCAATATTCGATTGTCAGTTTCTCCCAGCTCTTCCTGGTGTTCATGCTGACCATGGTGGCCCTGTACGGGATGGGCATGATGGCAGCCTCCCTTTTCCTGTTGCTCAGCCGGGAAGCCTGGCATATCGCCAACCTGGCTCAGGAGCCCATTTACCTGGTCTCAGGTTTATACTTCCCCATCCGCAGTTTGAACTTCTACGTGGCAGCAGCGGCTTCCATCATCCCGCTTACCCTGGGACTGGATGCTATGCGCCAACTGGTCTTCGAAACGGGAGCGACCTTCGGCTTCCTATCCGTACCGGTAGAGATCGGGATCCTGTTCACGCTCAGCGTGGTCTTCTTATGGGCAGCGGGCGTGCTCCTTGGACATTTGGAAAAGCTGGCTATCCGTGAAGGTCGTCTGACAGAGAATAGGAGGTAGGGACAGGTATGTCAAAATTCGAGGGCGCCCAACCCGCCCCCGGCGCTGAGAGGGCGGCTTACAAGCAATCCCATCTAAACTCCTTCCGCATGGCGGCCTGGCTGGGATGGCAAATCGAGTCGAACTGGACAGATCCCTTCCTGTTTGCGGTATATTCGCTGGTCAAGCCATTGGCCGGGGCTGCCATCCTGGTGGTGATGTATTCCATCATTACCGATGGAGCTTTCGAGGCGGCTATCTTCCCGTATATCTACCTGGGGAATGCCTTCTACATCTATGTTGGGCAGTTAATGAACGGGGTGTCATGGGCGGTGATCGACGACCGGGAACACTATAAAACCTTGAAGTACATTTACGTAGCTCCGGTAAACTTTCCCATTTACCTGATCGGCCGCAGCGTGGCGCGCTTCCTGGTCGCCACTATATCCGTGATCGTGACCATTCTGGTCGGGGTGCTATTCCTGCAAGTGGAGATCATCCCGGCCGCGGTGAATTGGCCTCTATTCGCAGCGGGGCTCGTCGTAGGGGTGATCATGCTATCGATGATGGGCTTGATCTTGGGAGGCGTGATGCTCTTGCTGGTGCACCACTCCTGGGAGCTGGGTCAGGCAGTGGCGGGGGCGCTGTACTTGTTCAGCGGGGCGATCTTCCCCCTGGAGGTGCTGCCGGCCTTCCTGAGGCCGATCGGCTATGCCAATCCGATTACCTACTGGCTGGAGCTACTGCGCCGCGCGCTGGTGGGCGAGGTCGCCCAGGCTTTTCCCACCCTTCAACATCTGAACAACCTCGATCTGATGTTGATCTTGGTAGGCCTGACCGTACTCTTCTCGCTCCTTTCGATCCTCATCTTCCGCTGGTGCGAGCACCGGGCCCGAGAGCAAGGTAAGATCGACATCGTGACCAACTATTAAACATAATGACATATGATAACGTCTCGATATCAAAGCTGCCGGAATCCCCACTGGGACCGGTATGGGTAGCCGTCACACCTGAAGGCCTGGTTGTGCTGGAAATTCAGGCAACAATGGATAAATTCGTTGAAGGCTTGAAAAAGCGAGGCTTTAAGGATATCCATCCTGAATCGGAAATGGCAGTGCAGGCTGCCAGCCAGGTAGGGGAGTACCTGGCTGGCAAGCGCCAATCCTTCGATTTCCCGATCGACTGGCAGGTCTTGAAATCTTTTCAAAGGCAGGTTCTGCAAGCGACGTTCGCCATCCCCTACGGAAAGACCGCCACTTACGCTCAGATCGCTATCCAGGTCGGAAAGCCGCGCGCCGCTCGGGCGGTAGGGCGAGCGGAGGCGACCAATCCCATGCCTTTGGTGATCCCCTGTCACAGGGTGTTGGGATCCGACGGTAAACTGCACGGCTATGGAGCCGCGCAAGGCCTGGTCACCAAGGCCTGGTTGCTGCGGCTGGAGACAGGGGAGCAATAAATCAACGCCGCTTGTACTGGATCCAACAAGGGCGCACTGGGCGGCTGGTATTGGCCTTCGGGTCACGCTTGGAGTCAGGGTCGACCAGTTTCAGATGATAGCGATTTAAAAGCAAGCTGAAAATGACCTGCATCTCGTGGTAAGCGAAATTCATACCCAGGCATTTATGGCGCCCACCCCCGAAGCCCGCCAGGCTGTAGGGATGCGCTCGGTCTCCTTCAAAGCCCACTCCAGACGCTGCATGCACCGGACCCTCTCCAGGTACACCTCGCGCGTCGACAAGGCGCGGTCAGAATTTTCGAAGAAGAACTGGTGGTTGTCCGGACCGATCAGCACGACAGCCCTGGTGCGGTCCAGGTTGACGCTAAATATGGGGCCGAGACTCTCGTAACCACGCTGGAACAGCCCATTTGGATCCCTGGCAAACCCCAAAAGGTTGCCGACCAGGGGCAGGCCTGGAGCAACGCAAGCGCAAATCCTAAAACTCGTGGCGCTGGAACATTTTCAAAGCGACGACGATAAAAGCGATCGACCATACCAATGTAGCCAGGACGGGAACCAGGAATTCTTCCGGAAACTCCAGGTTCATGGCTGCCAGCCCGGCCACATCTGGCAGGAACCATGGTGTGAACAGGGCTGGGCGGGGGATGAAATCTCGGATGAACGAGCCCCCCAGCAGGGAGGCAAGTGAGATAGCCAGCAAGAGCTCTCGCCGGCTGGCCAATACACCTAACATGAGGGTCAAGGTCAGGTAGAAGAAGGTGTGCAATGCGAGCAAGGCAACCCCTGCTAAAAAGGGCGCCAGTGGATAAGCAACGCCAGCATATAAGACCAGTAGAGCGTAAGCACCGGCACTGGGAACGGCAATCATTACAAACAGCATACCCAATGTATGCGCGACCAGCTTTGCCAGGATAAAGGCGCTGCGCGAGACAGGCTTGGACAGGACCCATTCGGCTGTGCCCAATTGTTTCTCCGTAATGACCTCATCCTGCATTAAAACCGTGATACCGAGCGCCAGGGCCACAGCTCCCACACCGAAGAAGCCCTGCAAGGCCCCCATGAGCGGATCACCCTCCAAGGCCGGCTGCCCTTCAGGGGAGGTCAGCCCGGGGATGACGAACAAGACCAGGGCAACAAAACCAACCAGGATAACCAGCCAGATCAGGGACTGGAGCCACCAGCGGTTGGATGCCCACCATTTGCGATTCTCTCGATTGAGCAGATTGCCAAAACCCAGGCGCCAGCCGCGCGCTTCGATCCGCTCAAAGCCATTCTCGATTGTCATTTCTCGTTCTCCTGTACAAGGCGCATGAAGATCTCTTCCAATTCTAGTTTCTGGCGCCCATATTCGACGACCTGGATCCACTCATCCTGCATAACCAGGCGCAGCAAACGTGCCTGGGCGGCATCCGCGTCGCTCACAGCCACCGACCAGCGGGTATTGCCATCCTGCGTGGAAAGCTCCAGGTCCGAGACCCAGGGTTGGTTGGAAAGGCGCTTCTGAGCTTGGGTAGGATCCCCCTGGGTGAGGAGGGTATAAACAGCCCCCTGGTCGCCGGCCAGCAAGCCCTGAACTGTTCCCTGGGCCACCAGCTCACCCCGGTTCAGGATGACGACCCGGTCGCTGACACGCTGGACGTCGTCGAGGATATGCGTGGAATAAAAGATGGTCGCCCGCTCGCGTAGCTGCTCCATAATGCGTAAAACCGAATGGCGACCCATTGGATCGAGCGCAGCCGCGGGCTCATCGAGGATGAGCAGCTCGGGGTCGTTGATCTGGGCCTGGGCAATGCCAAGGCGCTGGCGCTCACCGCCCGAGAAGCCTCGCATGGGCCGGTCGGCTTTGTCGGTCAGCCCAACCAGGTCGAGCATCTCGGCAACACGCGCATCGATCCTGTCTTTCGGGCCCTTGAAAAAGAAGCGGGCCGTGAATCGCAAAGTCTCACGGGCGGTCATATCGTCGTAAAAGCGAGGGCTCTGGGCAAGGTATCCGACCCGGCGGCGGATCTCGAGGTTTTCGGCCAGGATATTCCGTCCAAAGATTTGCCCACCTCCAGAAGAAGGGCGGTTGAGACCCAAGAGCAGGCGGATAGTGGTGGTCTTGCCAGCGCCATTTGGGCCGAGAAAACCGGTGATGGAATTCTTCGGCACAGCCAGGTCGAGCGATTTCAGAGCCTGCACCTCACCAAAGGATTTGCTCAGCCCATGGGTTTGGATGACTAACCCGTTCGAATCCATCACTCGTCCACCTTTTTGCTTTGAGAGTCGGCGATTGCGCCAATGAGCACACCAACTGCCGCGCCGATCACCAGTCCATAAGCCAATTGATCGAGCAAGAGCGAGCCAAAGATCAATCCAAACGCGGCGCCAAATGCCATCCCCGTGCCCGTATTTAGAAATGCTCGAGATGATTTGCGATTATGGTTGTTACTCATCATTCCTCCTAACGGTCTTACTGAGGCTAAACATCCCAGAATGGACAATTTTCACCCCAAGGATACCTTCAAACAACTTATCTTACACCCCACCGATGGGGAGTTTCGGGACTGGTCAGGCGGTCAGGCTTCGACCTGGTCAGGTGGGTAACGAGGTTCCCTGGAACAGCGCGCCTGTGGTAGGAGCGGCTTTTCGGGTAGAATCACCAGGAAAACCAGTATACCAAACCTGAATCGCACAAATACCAGGAGCACAGCATGCCAAAAGCCTTCCCTAAAGTCCAAGTGGCGGTCGTGCAGGCCGCCCCAGTCCTGTTCGATCGAGAAGCCAGCCTCGAGAAGGCCTGCCGGCTGGTAGCCGAGGTGGGCGCACAAGGCGCAAAGATCATCTTGTTTCCGGAGGCCTTCATCCCGGCTTACCCGCGCGGCTTGAGCTTTGGGACGCTGGTCGGGAGTCGCCAGCCGAGCGGCCGGCGAACCTGGGAACGCTACTGGGCCAATTCGGTGGAAGTGCCGGGGCCGGTCACTCAAGCGCTGGGTGAGGCGGCGCGCAGCGTCCAGGCCTACCTGGCAATGGGGGTGATCGAACGAGACACGGACACGAGCGGTGGCACACTCTACTGCACGCTGCTGTACTTCGGACCTGACGGATCGTTGTTAGGAAAGCATCGCAAACTTAAACCGACCGCTGCAGAGCGACTGATCTGGGGAGAGGGCGATGGGAGCACCCTGACGGCTGTGCGCACTGAGTTCGGAGTGCTGGGTGGCCTGATCTGCTGGGAGAACTATATGCCGCTGGCCCGCATGGCCATGTATGGCAAGGGTGTGGAGCTGTACCTGGCGCCGACAGCAGATGCACGCGAGGCCTGGCAGGCAACGATGCGCCATATCGCGCTGGAGGGACGCTGTTTCGTTCTGGGATGCAACCAGTACGTAACCAAGGAGATGTACCCGAGTGACCTGGAGGGGATCGAGGAGCTACAGGGCCAGCCGGAGGTGATGTGCCGGGGAGGCAGCGTGATCGTATCGCCTCTGGGGGAGGTCCTGGCTGGACCGCTATTTGGTGAGGAGGGCATCCTGTACGCTGAGCTGGACATGGCTGAGGTTGTTAGAGGTAAATTCGATTTTGATGTGGTAGGCCATTACGCCCGTCAGGACGTCTTCAAGCTGGTGGTCAATGAGGGGTAGGGGGTGCTTCTTTTTTGGATCCCCCTCGGATGGTAGAATTAATCCAGGATTATCTCAGAGTTACGGGAGGCAACGATGCCCGAAGCCGTTATTATCGATGCAGTACGCACCCCAATCGGGGCATTAGGGGGCGTGCTGTCCCCTGTTCGTCCTGACGACCTGGCCGCGCACGTATTAAAGGCCATCATCCAACGGACCGGGATCGACCCGGCCATCGTGGAGGAGGTGTACCTGGGTTGCGCTAACCAGGCCGGGGAGGACAACCGCAACGTAGCGCGCATGGCAACACTGCTGGCGGGGTTCCCGGTGCACGTGCCGGCTGTGACCTTCAACCGGCTGTGCGCCTCCGGGTTGAATGCCATCAACCAGGCCGCACGCGCCATCCGGGTCGGTGAGGGTGAGGTATATATTGCCGGGGGTGTGGAGAGCATGAGCCGGGCGCCGTACTCGGTCCCGAAGGCCGAGCAGGCCTTCTCCTTCGGCAACCTGACCGCCTGGGACACGGCCCTGGGCTGGCGCTACCCTAACCCAAAGATGGTAGAAATGTACGGGACCGAGTCGATGGGAGAAACGGCTGAGAACCTGGCCGAGCTGTACCCGGAATTTACCCGCCAGCGACAGGACGCCTTTGCAATGGAAAGCCACCTCCGGGCCATCGCAGCAATCGATACGGGCCGTTTCGCGGAGGAAATCGAGCCGGTGACCATTCCCCAGCGCAAGGGTGATCCAAAAGTGGTGAAGACCGACGAGCGACCCCGGAGAGACACGAATATGGAATCGCTGGGGCGCTTGAAACCGGCCTTCCGCACGGGCGGCAGCGTGACGGCAGGCAACTCGTCAGGGCTTAACGACGGAGCGGCTGCGGTGCTGTTGATGAGCGACCGCAGGGCAGAGCAATTGGGCTTGAAGCCCTTAGCACGTATCGTCTCATCGGCCGCTGCGGGCGTAGAGCCACGCATAATGGGAATTGGGCCGGTGCCGGCGACCCGCAAGGCGTTAGAGCGCGCCGGCCTGGCAATCGAGGATATCAGCCTGGTCGAGCTGAACGAGGCCTTCGCCGTGCAGTCACTGGCAGTGATGAAGGAGCTGGGTTTGCGCCACGAGATCACAAACGTGAATGGGGGCGCCATTGCGCTCGGGCACCCGCTGGGTTGCTCAGGCGCTCGTATCCTAACCACGTTGCTGTATGAGATGCGCCGGCGCGCCGGTGAGCATAAGGCAGCTTTTCAAGATCGCCCCTTCTATGGCCTGGCTACCCTGTGCGTGGGAGTCGGACAGGGCGAAGCAACCATTATCGAGTGGCTGGAATCTAAAGCCTGATTAAATCTCGTCCCTCGTCAGCCAGCGTTCCAAACCGGACGGCGGGCGGTGGTTCTCGAAGGCATCCAGCAAGGCCTGGGGAGTAGGAGCGGAGATGAGCAAATCCCGGTGCTCTGAGTAAATGAAGCCTTCACTCTCGGCATGCTCGATCAAGGCCAGCAAAGGGTCGAAATATCGGCGAGTGTTGAGTACACCAACGGGTTTCTGGTGCAAGCCCACCTGGGCCCAGGTCAGGATTTCGAACAGCTCCTCAAGAGTCCCGAAGCCTCCTGGTAGAGCAATGAAAGCATCGGACAGCTCGATCATGCGCGCCTTGCGCAGGTGGATAGTGTCCAACACCTCCAAGCGGGTCAAACCTGCATGCGCCAGGCGCGGCGTGTTGAAGATGGAGGGGATCACGCCAACCACCTGCCCTCCTGCGCTGAGAGCCCCATCCGCCACCGCTCCCATCAACCCGGTCGAGCCGGCTCCGTAGACCACAGTTAGCCCGCGCCCGGCAACCGCCCCTCCCATCTGGCGGGCGCTCTCAAGGTATTCAGGAATGACGCTGTCGGACGAGCCGCAATAAATGCAGATGGATTTCAAAAAGGATGCCATTTCAGGCCGACTCTAGCCAGATCGTCACGGGGCCATCGTTATCAATCTCGACCAACATATGAGCGCCGAAATGACCGGTCTGGCTGGGGATGCCCAGCTCACGCAGGTAGCTCGCGAAGCGCTCTACCAACGGTCGGGCGGTTTCCGGCAGGGCAGCCTCGGTAAATGAAGGCCGGCGACCTTTTCGGGTATCTGCGTATAACGTAAACTGGGACACGACCAGGGCTTCCCCACCAATATCCAGGATGGACAGATTCATCTTGCCAGCCTGGTCTTCGAAGATGCGCAGGTGAGCGACCTTCTCTGCCAGTGAATGCGCCTGCTTTTCACCATCCCCGTGCCCCACACCTACCAAAAGGACCAGGCCGCGCCCGATCTCGGCGATTAAATCGCCTTCTACAGAGACACGGCCTTGAGTTACCTTCTGTATTACGATCCGCATAGAGGGCTTAACGCTAAGGCAAACCGATGGCCTGGCGGACTTCATCCATGGTCTGGGCGGCGATCTGGCCTGCCCGCCGGGCTCCATCGTGGAGCACGTCCCAAATTCCCTGAGGGTCGCGGGCCAGGTTAGCCCGGCACTCGCGGAAAGGTTCCAGGTGGGCGTTGATGCTGGCAGCCAGGGACTTCTTGCAGTCGACGCAGCCGATGCCCGCCCGCCGGCACTCTACATCCACCATTGCCACGTGCTCGCCAGTGGAGAATACCTTGTGCATGGAGAAGACGTTGCAGATATCGGGGTTGCCGGGGTCGCTGCGGCGCATGCGCTGGGGATCGGTAACCATCTGCATGACTCGCGCCTGTGTCTCTTCTGGGGTGGAAGCCAGCTCGATATGGTTATTCAGGCTCTTGCTCATCTTCTGCACCCCGTCGATACCGATTACCTTGGGCACCTCGGTGCTCTTCATCTGCGGCTCGATCAGGACGTCAGTGTTATAACGGTAATTAAAGGATCGCACGACCTCCCGGGTGAACTCGAGGTGCGGGGCCTGGTCGATGCCCACCGGGACGGCATCCGATTTGTAGAGCAGGATATCGGCGGCCATCAGGACCGGGTAGCCCACCAGCCCATAATTGACATTGTGAGGCTGCTCTCGGGCCTTTTCCTTAAAGGTGGGCAGGTCGGTGAGCTTGCCGAGAGGGGTCACCATCGAGAGCAGCGTGTGAAGCTCCATGACCTGGGGCACGTGCGATTGGATGAACACGATTGTCTCCTGAGGCCGTATGCCGGCAGCCAGCCAGTCAAGGGCCATCTCGATGGTGTTCTCGCGCAGGTTCTCGGTGCCCTCCAGTGTGGTCAGGGCGTGAATGTCCACGATGCAGTATACACAGTCGTATTCATCCTGAAGAGTGACGTAATTCTCGATCGCTCCCAGGTAATTTCCCAGATGTTGCCTGCCGGTGGGGCGGGCGCCTGAAAAGACTCGTCCTCTTTTGGTAGCCGTCATATACCCTCTTTCAAAAAGTTGCGGACCTTCCCCACCACTTCCCCCGGTTCGACGTGGCGGTGCTCGCGCAGCTTTGAATATACTAGCTTATCGTTAACGGTAACTTCGAACTGGCCCCCGTCGGCCGGGATCAGCGTGATGCTTTCGATCTCCGGCTCGAACTCTTCCAATAGCTCGGCCGTTAGACCAACGGCCCGGCTGGTATAGTGTCAGACTGCGCAGTATTCCAACTGGATCCGTAAGAGCATAATTTACCTCTGATATTTTAGATACTGGCGAACGCTGTCAAGTATAACATAGCTGATCAGCCGGGCTCAATGCAGGAGATCAAGGCCTGGATTGATCGTCTGCGGGTGGGTGGTGGAAATAAATCGTTCCATCGGAGCCGCGATAGTGAATGTACAACCCCTGTGTCAGGTGAGCAATGCGCTCGCCGGTGCGCGCTCCGTACAGGAAACGCAGTTCATCTTCCAAGGAATCGAACAAAACCAGGGCGGCTCCCTCTCGGAATGCTTGCTGGGCCGGGTCATTAGGATCCTCGCCAAAACGAGTGAAAATGGGAAGAGGTTGAGCCAGGTAAATCTCGCTTAGTGGATAAGGCCGGATATCTGTGAAATACATCAACGCGGCTACATCATTGGTGACAACAGGCAAACCTTCCGGCAGGCGTTTTACAGCCTGTATGGTGTCCGATGCTTGCCAGGTCGAAGAGTTGTAACCTAAACCGTCCTCGTGAATTTGTAAAATTGTGCGCGGAGTACGATACAAATAGGTGGCCAGGAAAAACGCAAAAATCATGTACACGGCTACCTTCAACCACTTTTTTGAAGGCCACGTTCGCAATACGAGAGCCCCTTGGGCAAATAATAAAAACACCATCGCCAGATATGCGGCTGAGAACATCCTGTTATCCAGCGTGATAGGTGGGTAGGTTAGGATGTAAACCACCATGATGGTACCTGTATTAAGGAAGATTAAGACCACCATCAGAACCCACAGGCGGGCTTCTGCTCCCGAAATCAAATTCAGCGGCTTCTTAATCTGATGATAAAACAAAACCAGGGCACTGATAACCACACTCACCAGGAAAAGAGCCAACAGCACCGGATTCATCTCAGCTGGGTAAGGAGGAGCGCTAATCCAGGAGAAGGGAATGAACCACGAGGCTACGACCTCGTAAATCCCGTTAACTAAGGAGGTTAATTGCCCGGGTAATGCACCTCCGGCTACCACGCTGCGAGAAGAAATTGTCCCCGTGAATAGCCGGTCATAGGTAGCCCATAAGACAATGGGTGTGCAACTGATCAGCAGGAAAATCGCCAGGTCTCGAATTTTTCTAAATAAATGCTCTCCGGTCATCAAGAGGACAGCGAACGTGCCAAGTAGGACGAAGGAAATTCCCAGGTAACGAGCAAAAAAGGAGATCCCGGCAGATAGTGCAGCGAAGAGAAGCCATCCTTTATGGGTGGTTTCCAGGTACCTTAACAAAAACCAGACGCACAATATTCCAGCAAATAGATAGATGGGCTCAGCCATAACCCACATAAAAACAAAGCTCAAAATTGGTGAAAAAGCGATGACTGCGGAAAGGAGTACGGATAACCATGTCGACCGGCTGTACCTGTAAAATAACAGGCCAGAGAAAAGGATCGTTGCCCCGAATAAGAGGATATGCAGCCCTCGAGCTCCACCTACCATAGGAATCTTCAAAGCCCCTATGATACCCAGCACAAATGGGAAAAACGGGGGGAAATAAGGTAACAGCCGAAATGTATTTTCCGCTTCCCAATAACCCAAACCTTGCCCTGTGATAAGATTTCGAGCGGATGTCAGATAAATGGTAGCGTCCCCGCCCACACCAGGTCCAAGCCGGGTGGCGTACCATACCCCAAACATACCTAGGAAAGTAAAAACCAAAATTAAGACCAATCCAGCTCTAAAACCTGACCTCAACAATACGCGTTTCTGGTGCAGTTTCATCCCGTCAGGGTTGAGATAATTCAAAGACATATTGTCCCTCAATCGCTACCAGAAATTGTAGCCCAAGGTCTTCGATCCGCTGCCTTGTTTCAGGAAAATCAGCATAATGGACCGAATCTACGATAACGTACTGGACACCCAAATCTTTCAATAGTAAATGACTGGCCTGGTCTGGGAAATGGTCCAGAACGGGTCTGATCCGCAAATACTGGTCCGGCTGGTTTGCTGAGAAGAAGCCCCCTACATATGGTTTATTGTGGACGCTGGTGTAATAGACCTGATCCTGATTCTCCAACTGCCAGGCCGGGAATTGAACTACGGCTCCTTGCCCCGGGGCAGAAGCCAGCCATGTATCCACAGGCCTGGCACTGATCACGGTAAATTGCTCGTAAGAACCCGGATAAAAATCGACAAATACGAGGGCAACCAACCCGGCAACCATTAGGCCTCTCCAGCGAGGTTTCACTCTGTTTATCAACCAGGCACTCCCCAGTCCTGCCAATAAGCTGGTGAAGACCAGGGTCAGGATTCCGAAGCGCATCAATGCCCGCATCTTAGAGTATAAGGGGAAATACTTAACCAGGAAGTATCCGGGTAGGGGGATTGGGATACTGGATCGTTGAAACAGCTCTTCAAGAAACTCGGGCAGGTCCACCATCACTCTATGGTTCAACCAATGAAAATCGGTTCCCATGGCGAGGATTAAGCCGAACAAACCAACCAGCACCGAAAGGGAGACTAAGGCCCTATGCTGGCTCTCCTTTCGCTTGATCCACGCGACTAGCGCGAGGGCGCCTGCCACCACACCGACATAAAGTGTGGCCTCCGTCCACAAGGAGCGATCGAAGTTAGCTCCAACCCAACTCCCCCAAAGGAAATGGTCCGTTGAAGGGAGAAGGAAATCCGTAGGGCTGGCAGAATACATACTGGCGTACGCGATCGTCCGGCTGGCAAGTCCTTCTTGAGTATTCAATAGAATATAGGGCGCCATTGGAGCCAGGGCAAAGGGCAAAGAAAACAGGCTCAGCCCAATCATCTTCTTCCAGGGCTCAAAGCTACGCAACTGCCCCACACCGGTAAATAAATAATAACCAGCAATAAACACACCCGTGGCCAGGATCGCCATATAAATATAATAAGGCCCAGAAAAACCGATCAAGCCCAAAGAAACGGCCGCCCCAACGACCAGCTTCCAGGACCAGCGCGGCTGGCTAAACATCACATACAAACTCCAAAAGTAAAATGGGAACCATTGGGTCCCACACAGGTTTAAGTGGCCCACTAAAAAATGAGCCATACGATAGGGTAAGAAGGCAAATATTGTACCGGCCACCAATCCGGCAGCCCGATTAAGCGTTAGGGATTTCACCCACAAATACATACTCCAACCGGATAGCACAAAACTTAATAACATAGAGAAGTTAAATGCCATCACCGGGTTCGTGAGCAGGTAAACGGGGTAACCTAAGAGCACCATTACCGGTGTCGTGTCGGTTGAGGCCAGGTTCCACCCTTCAGGATAATTCAAGTAAGGATTGAAAAATGGAGAAATCTTTAGCTCAAAAATGGCCTTTGTATACCAATCAAAGAGCCAGATAAAGTAAATATTGTCACCAATATCGCCGATTATGAAATGACCCATTTTTAAAATAAGGGGATAGGTCATAATCACTGTCATCAGGCAAAAGTAAAAAACGATCCCCACTTCTACCAGGACTGCGCGTGGCTTTCGATCTACAAAGGCAATTCCATCCATTTACTTCGATCCAGAAAGGTTTACAAATTCAGGTTACATGGCGCGGATCTGCGCCAGCTACTGCTGATTTTAGGCGCTTATCTGTCAGGTTACGATCATCGAATTTCAAGGGAAATTATAAGAAGGAGCATTAAATAATTCTACTATTAATTTAATCGCCCAACGGTTTGGGTTCATTCTGATTTTCGATTACTTATCAACTGACAAACCATCCAGGTATGGCAGCGGGTTAAACCTTCTGCCTGGAAATATGCTAAAATGAGTCAGCGCACCTCATCACGAGGAGGTGAATATGAAATTAGACTCCAAGCCGCGCCCATCCCCGATCGCAGGGCAATGGTACCCGGCGGACCCGGCCCGGCTGGCTGCCAGTATAGACAGTTACCTGGAAGCATGCAGCCCGGTCCACCTTTCTGGAGAGGTTGTAGCGGTGATGGCGCCACATGCCGGGCATATCTATTCAGGCCAGGTAGCAGCTTACGCCTTCAAATCACTGAGCGGCTTACCTGTTGACCTGGCTGCGGTAGTCGCGCCGATGCACCACCCCTATAGGGAACCCCTGTTGACCACCGCTCACACGGCTTATCGTACCCCGCTAGGAGATGCGTTCGTGGACCAGCAAGCTTTGAGCGAACTGGACGCGGCACTGAACGATAAATTGGGCTTCGGGCTGACGCCGGTTACGCAAGACCCAGAGCACTCACTCGAGATCGAGATACCCTTTTTACAACGCGTCCTGCCGCCCGGCTTTAAGCTCTTGCCGGTAATGGTACGCGACCAGCGCGCCAACGTGGCCCGCAGCCTCGGGGTAGCCCTGGCCCAGGTCGTGAGGGGCCGGCGGGCGACCCTGGTTGCCAGCACAGACCTGTCCCATTTCTACTCTCATTCCACCGCCAGGTTGCTCGATTCAGAGATCCTGAAGGAGGTGGAGTCGTTTGATCCAGAGGGGGTGTTGAAGGCAGAGCAGGAAGGGCGCGGTTTCGCTTGCGGCAAAGCCGCCCTGGCAGCAGTGATGTGGGCAGCCATAGATTTGGGAGCCACCCGGGCGGTTGTCCTGCACTATGCCACTTCTGCTGAGGTAAGCGGGGATTATGGGCAAGTTGTAGGCTACGCGGCGGCCGCATTCCTCCGAGAGAGCTAGCGCTAACCAATGCCGACTTATCTTGAAATCGCCGTAAACGTCCCACAGGTAATGGGCGTTTACCATTACCACCTGCCCGCCCAGCTGGAAGGCAAGGTCTGGCCAGGCCATCTGGTGGAAGCCCCCTTTGGCAGGCAGACTGTCCAGGGCGTGGCCCTTCGCTATATCTCCATCCCGGAAGTCCCAGAGACCCGCCCGGTGCTGGGACTGATCGACCCGATTCCTGCGCTGACCCCTGCTCAAATCCAACTGGCGGAAGAACTGGCGTACGAAACGCTCTCCCCGCTGGCAGCCTGCATTGACCTGATGTTGCCGCCTGGCTTGAGCCAGGTTGCGGATATGCTGTACTGCCTGGAAGCAATTGGAGATAGATCCGCTGAGCGTCTGAGCCAGATCCAGACACGCCTGGTGGAATTGCTCGAAACACGCGGCCCATTGCGTGGCCGGCAGATCGACCAGTCCATGGGCAAGCTAAACTGGCGAAAAGCAGTGCAAGGGCTGGTCCGGCGAGGTCTGGTAACGGCTCGTACCGTCCTACCGCCGCCGTCGGTTGGACCGAAGAACGTGCGCACGGCCCAGCTGGCTTGCAGCCCCGAGGAGATCTCCCGCCGTAAGGACCAATTAGGCAGGGCTGGCTCAGCCGCAGCAGAGCGCCGCATGAAGATCCTGATGCTGCTGATCCGGGAGGCCGGTCCGGTAGACGTCCCATGGGTATATGCGGAGAGCGGCGGCAACTCGGGTGACCTGCGTTCCCTGGCCGAACGGGGGTTCGTGATCTTGGGCGAGAGCGAGGTCTGGCGGGATCCGCTGGCGCAGGTAGAATACGCTACCTCCGATCCGCTACCCCTGACTGCTGACCAGGAGGCCGCCTGGAGGGCAGTTCAGGCCGGCTTACAAGCTGCCTACAAGGGGCAACCGCAGCCGCCTTACTTGCTGCACGGCGTGACCGGATCCGGCAAGACGGAGGTCTATCTATATGCAGTGGCGGAAGCCCTGCGGGAGGGACGCCGGGCCATCGTGCTGGTGCCGGAGATCGCCCTTACCCCGCAAACCGTGCGTCGCTTCCTGGCCCGCTTCCCTGGGCAGGTAGGGCTGCTGCATTCCATGCTTTCAGAAGGGGAGCGTTACGATACCTGGCGGCGGGCACGGGCCGGGTTGCTATCGGTGATGGTTGGACCGCGCAGCGCGCTGTTCACTCCCTTCGAGAAGCTAGGACTGGTCATCGTAGACGAATTCCACGATGACTCGTATTACCAGTCTGATTCTCCTGCCCGCTATCATACCAAGACGGCAGCCATAGCCTACGCGCGCTTGTCTGGAGCGGTATGCCTGCTGGGATCCGCAACCCCGGACGTCACCAGTCGCTTCCAGGCTGAGCGGCAGGGCTGGCGCTTTTTGAGCCTGCCGAGGCGCATCCTGGCTCACCGGGAGGTCATCCGTGTACAAGCCGAGCGAGCCGGTGGCCATTCCCGATACAAGCCGGCCGGGGAGCAGGCTGAAGGAATCGAGTTGCCGCCCGTGCATATTGTGGATATGCGGGAAGAGCTGAAAGCCGGCTCGACTTCCATCTTCAGCCGTACGCTTCAGGGAGCCTTGAAAGAGGCTCTGGAGCAACGCCAGCAAGCCATCTTGTTCCTTAACCGGCGAGGCGCAGCCACCTACGTCTTTTGCAGGGACTGCGGCTACAGCTTAAAATGCCCACATTGCGACCTGCCGCTGACCTACCACCTGGAGTCGCCCGACCAGCCACATTTCGAGAGCACTCGGGCCGCCCTGCTCTGTCACCGCTGCGCCTACCACCGGCAGGTGCCTAAGAGCTGCCCTCAATGTGGGGGGAAACGCGTGCGGCACTACGGGACCGGGACACAGAGGGTGGAGAGCGAGGTCCAGTCCTTGCTGCCTGGAGCGCGGGTGCTGCGCTGGGATGCGGAAACCACCCGGCAAAAGGGCGCCCACGAATTGATCCTGAACCATTTTGCCAACCAGCAAGCAGATATCCTGGTAGGCACGCAGATGTTGGCCAAGGGATTGGACCTGCCGCTGGTTACGCTGGTGGGAGTGGTGCTGGCGGACGTAGGGCTCACTCTACCGGATTACCGGGCCGGCGAGCGCACCTTCCAGGTTCTGACACAGGTAGCAGGCAGGGCCGGAAGGAGCCCTCTGGGTGGACAGGTGGTGCTCCAGACCTTCCAGCCAGATCATTACGTTATCCAGGCAGCCGCCCGGCACGATTACGCATCCTTTTATAAGAAGGAGCTAGACTACCGCCGGAAACTTGCCTACCCGCCATTCAGCCGCCTGGTGCGATTGGAGTACCGGGAGGCGGATCCCGGTAAGGCAGAACGGGTCGCCAGGGAGATGGCTGCCCAACTCAGGGCCTTGATCCAGGCTCAGGAGTACAGCGCCACCGAGATCTCCGGGCCAACGCCGTGCTTTTTCGCCCGCCTGGGAGGCAGCTATCGCTGGCAGATCCTTCTAAGAGGTACTGATCCGGCCTCTTTGTTAAAAGGGCGCAGTTTTGGGGATTGGCGGATCGAAGTCGATCCGGTCTCCCTGTTATAATGGTGGTTGGCGGAAAATTATTTGAAGATAACCCAGCAACTATGGAATAGCCCGCTAGCTTTGGACAAAGGTCCATTGGGAATATTTGGGTCAATCTATATAAGGAGGCCGAGATGCAATCTCGTCGCGAGCTGCTCACCTGGAACGATGTGGACAAACTGATCGATCACCTGCTGCCGCAATTCCAAACGGAATTTACAGCCATGGTGTTGATCACCCGCGGAGGGATCGTACCTGGAGGCTTGCTGGCGGAAGCGCTCGGCCTTACACATATCTTGACTGCTGCAGTGGATTTCCCGGCTGAAATGGAGCGTGAGAGGACCGGCTTGTTTGCCTGGCCGCGCTTCTTACAATTCCCTGAAGATGAGCTGCTTAACGACCGCCGCACGCTGGTCGTTGACGATGTATGGGGCTCGGGCAGGAATATCACCGCTGTGAAGAACCGGGTCACAGCCGCAGGAGGCCTGCCATATACCTGCGTGCTGCACTTCAACCCCTACCGCTCCCTGTTTGGGAACGCTCGCCCGGATTACTACGCCGCCATCACGGATGCCCATATCGTCTACCCCTGGGAAAGCGACCGCGGCCCTGATCGAGTTTTGTTGGGATAGAGGGAGAATGGATAAGTCCAGAATACCCATACCGGATAAAGGCAGCTCGTAGCCGTATTCCTTCAAGACCGACTTCGGAAACTCGAAGCGCACGGTCTTTTCTGGGTCGACCACCTGGCAGAACTTCAAGGAACCGACCAGGCTCATCAGCATCCCGGCGTCGTTCAAAGGGATCTTAATGAAATCGCCATGGTTCTCCATGACAAATTCCTCCCCCTGGCGAACGTGCACAATGGGTTGCAAGTCCGGCGAGAATGCAAAAAAGACACAGTCTCGTTCGATCACGGTAGGCATAGTGCGTTATGATTCCCCAATAAAACTTCCCGCAAGTTTGTAACTCGCGGGAAGTTTGAGGAAACAGGGCGCCTATCCCCTGGTACGGCAGCCCCACATGAAAGTCGTTGGGTCAGGGCAGGGAGGCCTGAATTACACCCGCGCCGCTTGCCAGGACTGCCGTGAGCTGCGCCTGGCGGGCCAGGTCCGTAGCGGCAGCCAGGATGCGCAGGGTCTCGCTGGGATTGTGGAAGCCCATGCTGTTTTCTGCAGCAATGAAGTCCCAGCGCAATTGCGCTTCACGGTGCAGCAAGCGGGCTTCTTCGAGCAGGGCCTGGTTGACAGCCGGATCAGCCCCGGCTTGCTTCAAAGCCTCAATGGCTGCCACCAAAGCTTCCTCAGCCCCCACCATGGTCTCGAATACCTGGTCCTGGATGATGCCTACCCGCTCGGCGACATAGGTCACGTCCGTATGGCAGGCACCGCAGGCGGTATCCAGGTTCAGCAAGGGACTCCTGACGTCATGGGTAGAGTACTTGACTGCACCGTCCCGAGTGTAGGGCATATGACAATCGGCGCAGGCCACTCCAGCCTTGTAATGCGTGCTGTCGGCAGTGTACAGCTCGTACTCGGGATGTTGCATCTTGATCATCGGCGCGCCCGAGTCAGGATGCTCCCAATCCTTGAAGCCTTCCTCCTCATAATATGCCGAGATTTCTTCGATGCGGGTACCCTTCTCCCAAGGGAAGGTCAAGTAGGAGTCCGGCCCATCGAAATAGTATTCCACGTGACAGTTGGCGCATACTACGGTGCGCATCTCCTGGCGGGTGAAGGTGCGCCAGTCCTTGCCTTGCTTCTCCAAGGCTTCCTCCAGGGCCGGGTTGGTAACCACTAGCCGCATGGTATTAGCTTCATGGCAATTAGCGCAGCCGATGGGGGTGTTGATCTCGTGTCCCAGCTCGCTGAACAGGATCCTGTCATATTCGCGCATGCCCTTCTCCGTCCATAAACGCGGGTTGTCGGAGCTCTTGCAGGAGTAACAAGTACCAGGGCTCTTTTCGTTGATGCGAGCGATATGCTCCACGTCGTACAGGCTGTTCATATGGCCGCGGTCCTCGTTGTACTCCTTACTGAAGCCGTACCCGGCGAAGAGGGTCAGCAAGCGCGGGTTATCCTCCAGCTTGTCGAAGGGCAGCGAGCCCCCATAAGCGGTGCGCTCGCTGTTGGTTTCGGTTTTTAAAAGTGTCGAATATTGGTTGGGAAAATTCACTGCCCACTTTTCGGAATCCGGCTCCCTATCCGCCACCTCTACCAGTGGGGCTACTCCCCGCGTGGCAGGTGGTTGGTTCTTCATAAAGATCAACACGCCGATCAGAGCGGCGGCAAGAACCACGATGATCCCAGTTGCAACAATACTATATGTTGATGTCTTCATTTCCGGAACTCCTCCTGGTGTTGGTAGGGTAAGATCGACACTCCACGCTGCCCGTGGGCAACCGATCTGTGACATTCGAAGCAATAACGGTCCATTGGCATGGCCCCATCCATGATCCCGGACACCGTCTCGGCATGGCAGCGCACGCAGTTCTCCTGTACCACATCCCGCGACGATTCCTTAGCCCGGATGGCGACTGGGATATTACCGAAGCTGAAAGCGGTCACGTGGTGGTAGCCAGATAATGCTTTTACGTAGTACTTGGGGATCAAGGCATGCGGGGTATGGCACTCGCTGCAGGTAGTCCAATTCTTATGCCCGGCATGGTACCACCCCTCGTAGGCCCCATCCATCACATGGCAATTATTACAGGTGGTGGGGTTGTCACCCAGATAGGTGGTAAATTCGGTCGAATACATACCAACGCCAAGCACGGCAACCAGTGCCACGATCCCAACAATAAAGGGCAATTTCATATTTTGGCCTCCTCGGTCAAACTGGCCGGGTTTACTACA
>CAZAQS010000074.1:0-17820 GCA_964486825.1 uncultured Anaerolineaceae bacterium
CGTCAGCCGGCGCAACCTGGGCTGCGTGAATGCCTCCAATTCCTGCTATAACCTGAACATCCACCTGGTCGATGACAGGGAAGCCAACGAGGGTAGCGGGTACGGAGCGATCGTGCGAAGCATGTACGTGCGCTCCATCCAGGTCTGGACTCGCGTCGAGCAATTCGGCCCGCTCGAGCTGGAGGCGGTCGACCGGCAGCGCGAACCCGGCGACCCGCTGCTGACCTTCAACCCGGAGCTGGCGCCAGAAGAAATGCTCTTCGAGGAGGCGCTATCCATCGAAAGGATGCCCGCTGAGCTGCGCGAGTCCCTCAAACACCGCCTTCAGGAAGAGAAAGTGGTCTTGATCCGTAAGATCATCAGCGACCAGCTCGACTATATCCGCATCGCCAAGGACTGGCTGACGATCGAAGACCTGATCAAGATCCGCCGCAGGAAGATCGGCAACGGCAAGATCGGGGGCAAAGCGGCCGGATTGGTGCTGGCGGCTGCCATCCTGGAGCAGGTTGCTGATGATCATGTACGCCAGCGACTGTATATCCCCGAGTCTTACTATATGGGCTCCGATCTGATCTATATCTTCATGTCCGCCAATGGCTTGAGCCACTGGAACGAGCAGAAGTACAAGCCTGAAGAACAGATCCGCAGCGAATACCCGCGCATCCAGAAGGAGTTCACGGCCGGCGAGTTCCCCCCCGATATCCTGGAGAAGCTGCAAGATATGCTGGATAGGCTCGGCCCGGTTCCCGTCATCGTGCGCTCCTCCAGCCAGCTGGAAGACAGCTTCGGCACTTCCTTTGCCGGGAAGTACGACAGCCATTTTTGCCCCAACCAGGGCACGCGCCCCGAGAACCTGCGCGCCCTGACCCGGGCCATTGCCCTGACTTACGCCAGCACGCTCAAGCCGGAAGCCCTGCTTTACAGGCGCAGCAAAGGCTTGCAAGATTATGACGAGCGCATGGCAATCCTGATCCAGGAAGTGCAGGGCGAGCGCTTCGGGAGATACTTCTTGCCGCAAGGGGCAGGCGTGGCCTTCAGCCGCAACCTGTACCGCTGGGATCCCCAGATCCGGCGAGAGGACGGGTTTATGCGCCTGGTGTGGGGGTTGGGAACACGGGCGGTCGAGCGGGTCGGCAACGATTACCCGCGCCTGGTCGCCCTGAGCCACCCCCACCTGCAGCCTGACGATTCCCCGGAAGCCATCCGGCATTATTCCCAACAGTACGTCGACCTGATCGATATGCAGGCTAACCAATTCATGACCCTCCCGATTCACTCAGTGCTCAAACCGGATTACCCTGCCTTGCGCTACCTGTCCCAGATCGAGGAAGAGGGCTATTTTTCCACCCTGCGAGGGCGGGTGCGCTCGGATGAGGTCAAGAAGCTTGCCATCACGTATACAGAGTACCTGCGGCGCACGCCCTTCGCGGACACCCTGAACAAGATCCTGCGCACGCTGGAGAAGGATTACCACTCGGCCGTGGATATCGAGTTCACCGTCCAGATCCAGGACCCCAGCCGCCCCCAGCCGGACATCCGCCTGTCGCTCTTGCAGTGCCGCCCGCAAAGCCACCTGGAGGTCACCCGCACGGCCCAGTTGCCCCAGCACCTGACGGACCGGGAGATCATTTTTTCGACCCAATTCATGGTCCCACAGGGCTACGTGCCCGGTCTGCGCTATGTACTGTTCGTCGTCCCGGAAGCCTATTACGCCCTGCCAGGCGCCGTCCAACGGGGCGAAGTGGGGCGGCAGGTGGGCCTGCTGAACAAACAGTTACCCCCCAAGTCTTTCATCTGCGTCGGCCCGGGACGTTGGGGCACGACCAACTCGGACCTGGGCGTGTTCGTGTCGTACGCGGATATCCACAATTCAGCCGCCCTGGTGGAGCTTTCCGGGCGCGGCATCGGGTTGGCTCCCGAACCCTCCCTGGGAACGCATTTCTTCCAGGATTTGATGGAAGCCCAGATCTATCCCCTGGCTTTGTTCCTGGACCGCAAAGATGTGGCCTTCAACCGGGACTTCTTCTATAACTCCCCCAACTGCATCCGGGATTGGCTTTCGATCGAGGCGCCCCTGGAGGGCTGCCTCAAGCTGATCCAGGTTGCTTCCTACGCGCCAGGTAGCCATATCGAGCTGGTGATGGACGACGAGGCCAACAAGGCGGTGGCCTACCTGGCGACAGAGGCTTGATTCAAGATACCCGTTTCAGCACGCTGCCCACCACAATGAGAAGGATGCCCGCGAGCGCCAGCACGCCGATGGCCCACACCAAGGGGTCGCTGGCCAGGCCGGCCGCGCTCAAGGGATCAGGTGGCGTCGGGGTCGGGCTGAGGGTGGGCAGGGCCTCCGTCGGCGTGCGGGTGGGCGGGAGCTCGGTTGGCGTGGAGGTCGGCTCGCGCGTCGGCCTCGGCGTGCGGGTCGGGATGCGGGTCGGGGTCGCATCCAGGGTGGCGGTAGCGGTGGGGGCCAGGCGGATGACCAGCACGTCTCCAGGGTAGATGAGCGGGTTCTGGATCAGGTCGTTCTGCGCCAGGAAAGTTCCCAGGTCGATTCCATAGGCCTGGGCGATGCTGACCGGGTTATCGCCCGGTTGGACCACGTGGAAGACCGAGCCATCTGCGCCTGGCGTGGAGGTCTGGATCCGGGAGGGAAGCTGTATTGGAGGAACAGCGGTCGCGCCGGCAGGGGGAGCGGTAACGCCCGGCGCGGTTGTGGGCGCTTGAGCAGGTGGAGCGCTGGCGGCTCCGCCCCGGTTGCCGACCAGCAGGGTGTAATACACCACCCCGCCGGAGGTGGCTACGCCGCCGCCGATATCGGTGTAATTGCCGAGCATGGTATTGGTGTGCAGGGCGTCCCTGGACCAGATCGAAATAGCCCCACCTGGCGACAGGTCCATTCCACCGGCGATATTCTCGGTCACGCCGCTGCCGCCGTAGCCGGCTGCCACCGCCCGGTCGCGGGGGGTGCTGCCACCCTCGCCGGTATGCGTGAAGCTGCCGATGGCGGCCTGGTAATCGCTTTGCACCTGGGCGGCAGACATGAGCGCACCGTCTGCGTTCAAAGCGCCCAGGCCGTTGGTGGACCGAAGCTGGTTGACGGCCGCGACCAGGTCGTAGGCGCTGCCCGCCTGGGCCAGGGAGGTCGAGGCGACTGAAAGCAGGGAAAGGATCAGCAGGATGGGGATGGCCAGGAACAGGAAGCGTCTATGCATAGGCAAGGGGCGTGTGTAAGCCGGTGGTATTGCATAATGATAACATAAGCAGGGCTATTCATCCCAATTATGTGCCATGGTGGAGCGCGCCGCACGGCATGCTGGCCTACCTGCATTGCCTATGCTCTTACAAACCTGGCACTTGTCCAGCTGGAGCTAGGCGATTGGCAAGCTGCTCAGGAATCAGCAGGCAGAGCCGTGCAGCTCTCCCCCAAGAGCGATTACCACCTTCCGCTCTTCAATCCAGCTCTTGCTCATCATGGTCCTGTTGAACTCGTTGATAGGGACCGTGGTATCCGTAACCCCCGCACATGTGGGTGGCAAGGATTAATAATTATTCGATTTCTGAATCCTGTAATATTTCCCTCAAAAACTGCCCGGTATACGAGCCTTCCACCTGAGCGACCTGCTCGGGGGCGCCCTGCGCGATCAGCTTACCGCCCGCTGCGCCGCCTTCCGGTCCCAGGTCGATGACCCAATCGGCGGTCTTGATCAATTCCAGGTTGTGCTCGACGATCACTACTGTGTTGCCGGCGTCCACCAGGCGCTGGAGCACGCCCAGCAAACGGGCTGTATCGGCCAGGTGCAGGCCCGTGGTCGGCTCATCGAGCAAATAGAGCGTGTGCCCGGCGGCTCTGCGGCCCAGCTCCTTGGCAAGCTTGATGCGCTGTGCCTCGCCTCCGGAGAGCGTGGTGGCGGGCTGCCCGAGCTGCAGGTAGCCCAGGCCCACGTCAGAAAGCACCTGCAGTCGGGAATGGGCTGCGGGCACGTCCTGGAACAGCGCCAGGGCCTCTTCGATGGTCAGATCGAGCACCTGGGAAATATCGTGCTCCCGGTAACGCACCGCCAGCGTTTCACGGGTGAAGCGGCGACCGTGACAGGCCGGGCAGCGCACCTCCACGTCCGGCAGGAAATGCATCTGGACGGTCAAGGTTCCGGCGCCTTTGCAGCGCTCGCAGCGCCCGCCCGGGACGTTGAACGAGAAGTGCCGGGCGGATAAGCCCAGGCGGCGAGCTTCAGAAGTGGCGGCAAAGGCTTCCCGGATGGGGGTAAAGGTGTCCGAATAGGTAGCCGCGTTGGAGCGCGGGATGCGCCCGATATGTTCCTGGTCGATGGTGATGACCTTATCGATATATTCATAGCCTTCGATAGAGTCGTGTTCCCCGGGAGTTTCACCCGACCGGTACAGTCGTTGGCGGATGGCGCGGTCGAGGATGCTGAAGACAAGCGAGGATTTTCCGGAACCGGAAACGCCCGTCACCACCACCAGAAGGCCCAGCGGCAGGCGCACGGTCAGGTCCTGGAGGTTATGCTGGCGGGCGCCGTGGATGGTGATAACTTTTTCGCTGGGGATGCGACGGCGCTGTGGGAGGGGGATGGAGGCACTCCCGGACAGGTATTGCCCGGTAAGCGAGCCGGGTTGCCCGGCTACTTCCTCCGGTGCACTGGAAGCCATCACCTGCCCGCCGTGCACCCCGGCGCCTGGTCCAAAGTCGATCACGTAATCTGCAGCCGAGATCATTTCCAGGTCGTGCTCGATGACAAGGACGGTGTTGCCCAGGTCACGCAGCCTGCGTAGCACGCCGATCAAGCGGCGGTTGTCGCGCGGGTGCGTCCCGATGGTGGGCTCGTCGAATACGTAGAGCACGCCACTCAGTCCCGAGCCGAGCAAGGACGCCAGGCGCAGGCGCTGGGCCTCCCCGGCCGAGAGAGTCGGCGTAGAGCGATCCAGGGTCAGGTAGCCGGCCCCAACTTCTACCAGGCGGGTGATGCGATCGCTCAGGTCCTCCAGGACCAGGCCGGCAACGATCTTTTCATCTTGGCTCAGGATACTGGGAAGTCTGTCCAGCCAGTCAGCCAGCCCGGTGAGCGGCAGGCGCGAGATCTCGATGATGGTGCGCTCGTCCACGGTCACGACCCGGCTCTCCTGACGCAGGCGCGTCCCTGCGCAGTCGGGACAGGTCTGGGTGACCAGGTATTCGTCCAGCTTTTCGCGATAACCGGCGTCGTGGATACGGTCAGCGTAGCGACGCAGGAGGTTGGTCGCGACGCCCTCGAAGCGTCCCTGGCGCACGGTTGTCGGCGGCTCTATGCCTGGGAAGTGGCGGCGAAAGCGGGGATCATGCACGCCGAAGAAAAGCAGGTCGCGCTGCGGCGGGGCGTAGTCCTTGACCGGGACAGACAGATTGAAATCGAAGCCGTAATAGGCCGCGGCTGCCTGCAACGTGGAGGTGTAGTGGTTGATGTAATGCACATCCCAACCTGTGACAGCGCCTTCAGGGATACTTTTGCCCTCGTCGACCAGGCGACGGGTATCCACTTGATGCACGACGCCTAACCCGGTACAGGTCGGGCAGGCCCCGGCCGGTTTATTGAAGGAGAAGCTCGCCATGCCGAGCTCGGGAATGGGCGCACCGCAATGTGGGCAGGGGAATGTGTCCTCCGGAGCAGCTTCCTCCTCGTCCGTACCCGTCTCACTTTCCCATCCTCTGTTGGAAGGATCGAAGAGTGGCGCTACGTCTTTCCCGCAGGCCGCGCAGGGGCGATGTCCCAGGCGAGCGTACAGCACGCGCAGGTAGGTATAGACCTCGGTAACCGTGCCCACCGTGGAGCGCGGGCTGCGATTGGTGAGGTGCTGGTCGACGCTGATGGAAGGGGAAAGCCCGCTGATGGAGTCGACGGGCGGCTTCGCCAGGTCATAGGACACCAGGCCCAGCGATTCCAGGTATTGGCGCTGGCCCTCTTTGTGCAGGATGTCGAAACCGAGCGTAGATTTGCCCGAGCCGGACAAACCGGTCAGGACGACCAGCTGGTTCTTGGGGATGGAAAGGGTGATGTTTTTCAGGTTATGCAGCCGGGCGCCGCGGATAATAATTTGGTCAGTCATTTGTCCTCCAGATTTCATCGTTTAGAGACGGAGGAAGCCCCGCCTCTATGTTGATTCTATAACATTGGTGGACAAGTGGAGGGTTTTGGGTTGAAGGTGCCCTGGCGCCCATGCTCCGCGTGGGATCGGGGGAATTCTAGTATTCGCCATTAAGCATAGCCAGCAACCCCAACATTTCCTCGTTGCCGGGGATATCCTGCATGGACTTGCCGTAGTGGACGTAACGTACGAGACCCTGCTTATCAACGATTACCTGGGCCGGCATGCGCCCGAGCTTGAAGAGATTGACTTCCTGCCCGAAGAGCTTCAAGACGCGACCCTTCGGGTCGGGCAGGCCGGTAAATGGTAAGTTTTCGGACTGCCAGTAGGATTGGAACTTGCCGCGGCCTTCCGGGCCGGCCACCAGGATGACTGCTTCCTGATCGACGAACTTCTCGAAATCCTGGCGCAACTGCGCCAGATGGGCACGGCAATATGGTCAGGTAAAGCCCCGGTTGAAGACCAAAACGACATTGGATTTCCCCCGGTAGTCCGATAACCGGACCTGATTCCCCTGGATGTCCTGTAGTGTGAAGTCCGGAGCGGTTGTGTTGAGCGCGACTCTTGGCATATATTCTTGCCCCTTTGATTGTGATCTTTCCCACCCGTATTTATACCATCAATGGATTGAGATAGGAGGCGACTGGCTTTCCTTGCCGGATAAACCGATAGAACATCTCTTTATCGTCCTGGAGGTCTCGTGCTGCGTGCTCAGGGGTAAAAATTCATTTGGAGTTATGGAATGCCAATTCAGAAAGTTATTTCGGATATCTCAACGATTGCATATCCAGCAGCTCCAGGAACATCTCGACCGCTTTAGGATCGAAATGGCGCCCGGAATTGAGGCGGATATACTCGATGGCTTTGTCGTCCTCCCAACCCTTGCGGTAGGGACGGTCGGAGCGCAGCGCATCCCAAACGTCGATCACCGCGAACAGGCGGGCGTCCTCGGGGATTTGCTCGCCCACCAGGCGGCGGGGATACCCGCTGCCGTCGTAGCGCTCGTGGTGGCAGTAGGGGATATCCAGGGAACCCTTCAGGTAGGGGATGGGAGACAGCAACTGGTGAGCGTAGACCGGGTGCAGGCGCATGATCTCCCACTCTTCCTCGGTTAGCGGGCCGTTCTTCTTCAGGATCGAATCAGGCAGGATCAGCTTGCCGATATCGTGCAGGAGCACACCCCTGCGGATGGCGGCGATCTCGGATTCGGTCTTGCGCGACAGGCGTGCCATGCGCACCGTCCAGTCGATCAAGACCTGGGAATGGTTCTCCGAGACCTGCTCGCGCATCTCCAGGGCGCGCACCCAACTTTCCAGTGTGGAATCGTATGCCAGGGCAAGCTCCATATTCGAGCGTTGGAGGGCCGAGAAAAGGAAGGCATTGTCGATAGCAATGGCGGCCTGGCCGGCCATGGTTTCCAGGAAATCGATCCAATCCGGGTCCTGGACCAGGGGAGAGCGGTGGAAAATCTCCAGCACGCCTTTGAGCTGGGCCTTGGCAGCCAGCGGGACTGCGTAATAGGCCACAAATCCCTCTGATGAAAGACTCCTGTCTCGCATATAAGGGGCTTCGTTTTCGAACAGGTTCGAGACATGCACTCGTTTACGCTCCAGAGCGGCCTTGCCAGCCAGCCCCTCGCCCATCTTCACGCGCGTGTTGTTGATATTCGTGCTGCGGAAGCCACGCCCGGCGGCGTATTCCAGCATCTGGGAATCCTGGTTGTACAGCAGCACCGAGCTGGCATCCACGCTCAGGTGGTGGGTCAATTGGGACAAGAGCACGTTCAACGCCAGGCGTAAATCCAGGCTGGCGCTGATGGCGGTGTCCACAGCCCGCAAGGCAGCCAACCTCTGTACCCGCCGCTCGGTTTGCTCGTGCAGGGTGGCGCGATGGAGAGCGTTGGCAGCCATGTCAGCAATCGCTACCAGGATGCGGATCTCGTCCTCCTGGATGTCCCGGCTCCTGCCAACCCACAGGACCCCTGGGATATGACCCTGGGCAGTTAGCGGGACACAGATGACGCTGTCCATCTGGTCGAACGGGCTCAAGCGGGTCTGTCCAGCCACCATGTCAGACGGTCCCGATTGGAAGACCTCCCCTTTCGAAATGACCTGGGCGCTAATGGAAGCACGCTGCACCAGTCGTGTACCCGTCAGGTCTGACCAGGCGCCTTGGGCAAGCGCGACGACTAACTCCCCAGTGCCGGGTTCTTTCAAGACCAGGGCGGAGGCCTCCGCTTTGAGCAATCCGGTGACATTCTCGATCAGGATGGGGGGCATATCGACCAGCAGGCTGGCTTTACGTAAGGCAGCCGAGATCGTGATAATGGCCTCTCGCTCTTGCTCACGCTGCTTTCTTTCTGTTATATTGGCAACTGCGCAATCGAAATAGGCGCTGCCGCCGTTACCCGGCTTGTATTCCACCTTGGCGGTGACCGTGCCCCATAACGGCTTATGGTCCCCGCGCTTGAGCTGTATCTCCATTTCTGTGAGGCTGCCCCTGGCGCTCAACGACTCCACGAAGGCGCCTCCCTCGATAGGATCCAGGAATAAGTCTTTGACATGCAACTGGTCGAGCTCGTCAGTCGAGAGGCCAAACATGGCGCAGAAGGTCGGGTTCGCCATGATGACGCGCCCATCCAGGTAGGGATCGCAGCGGAAGACTCCAATGGGGATATTATCGACCAGTGAATGGTAGCGCTTCTCGCTATCCTTCAAGGCCTCTTCGCTGATCTTCCTTTCGATCGCCATGGCGACCTGTGTAGAAACGAAAACCAGGATATCCTTTTCCACCTCGCTAAAGCGGATTCCCGGGGTATAGCTTTGGACTGCCAACATGCCGATAGTGCGATCCTGGGTGATCAAAGGCACGCCCAACCAATCGATGGAAGGCGACCCCTGTAATTGCACCTTTCCAGAGCGACAAAGCTCGTCGAAGACTTCCGGGGAAGCCAGAAGAGGCTCGCCAGTGCGGATCACGTACTCGGTCAGACCGTTGCCAGGCTTTTGAGGCGGGAACTGGTCATCGTACTCATCCTGGAAATAGGGGAAACTCAATAGATCTGCCTCTTCTTCGTACAAGGCGATATAAAAATTATCCGCCGGCATCAGCTCGCTGATAATCTGGTGGATCATGAAGTAGAGCTGGTCCAGGTTCCTGGCAAAATGCGCCACTTCAGAGATCTGAACCGTGGAATTGAGCACTTTCCCTGACTGGTCGCGCTCGATGGTGGAACCCAAAATATTAGCGATGGCTTTCAAGGCGATTAATTCTGGGACAACCCATTCTCGTCCGGAATGAGGGTCTTCAAACCCCAGGAAACCCCACCAGGAGTTGCGTACGAAGACCGGCAGAAGCAGGTAAGAGCCGCCCGGGCCGGTAGGAAAAAGCTGCTGGTCCTCTTCCATTAAATCTGCGATCTCACCAACGCAGGTATTGCCCTGGTCCAATTCATTTAGAAATCCATCCGGCGACAGGATCACGGGTTGAGTTACCGCCTCCGAGCTGGACGCATCAGCTCCATTCCATTCCCCCTGCCTGGTGATCAGCAGGCGCCCGTTCTGACCTACCCAGTTCTTGAATAAGGAAACCCTGCCAACCCGGGTAACTTCTCCCAAACGCTCTAAGAAAGAGGGCAGGCTCTCTTCCCACACTTGGGCGTCCAGGAGTTTCTCCGCGGCGAAGCTCATCACCTGGTAAAGCTCCTCATCACGGCGCTGCTCCGGGAGATCAGCAGGCGGCAGGAGCACCTGGCTCTGCTCGGATTGATCGCTTGCTTCTACTTGAGGGATGCCATCCAAGTGTTTTTCCATTATCCTTACTTCTCCATGTTGAAGTGAACCCGCTCACGAACATCTAAAGGTATGCAATATTCATACCCGCAACCCGGCATGAAAAAGACGGCTCGCCCGGTTCGCACGCCGCCTTGTCTCTCAGGTTTCGTTCGATGATTAGATAACCCGGCGGTAGACGCGGTGGTTCTTATATTCCTGGGCGTTGACGTTTTGCAGGTCTTTGCGCATATTGACGGCGGTTTCCGCCACCTGCGTCAGCTCGGCGTGCACGAACTGGTATTCGCTGATGGTTTTTTCCATTTCCGAATACAACAGGGCGTTGCCGCCGCGCCCCTGGAATTCCGGCAAGATCCCGGCGCCGTTGAGAGAAACCCAATCCGTGCGGCGCATCTCCCGGAGCAGGTCGATTAGCCCAAAAGGCAGCAGGCGTCCCTGGATGCGCTGCATGGCGGCGGAGATATCCGGAAAACCTAGCACGAAGCCGATCACGTCCTGCTCGTGAGTGATGATCTTAGCCAGGCGCGGGTCGACGACCTGAAGCAGGGTGTCGACCACGTACTGGATCTCGCGGTCGGTCAGGGGATAGTATTCCCAGTTGTTGACGAAGGTTTGGTTATAGGCCTTCCCGATCGGCCTGGCCCAACGCCGCAGGTCTGCCTTGGTCTTGAGCTGGAGCACCTGGATGGCGCCCCGAGCCTGCACCCGCTCGGCGATCTTATGGATCCTTTCCGGCATGCGGAAGGTGTTTGTATTGAGATAACAGGAGACGAAATCGACCTCTTTTTCGAACCCGGCTGCCTCCGCCAGCCTGGGATAATAAGGGTAGTTATAGTTCATCATATTCATCATCTGGCGGTGCTCGAAGCCTTCCACCAGCAGCCCGTACCCGTCAAACGGGCTGAGGCCCTTAGGGCCCAGGACGGTATCCAGGCCGCGGGCATGCGACCATTCGAAGACCCGCTCGAAGAGGCGGTTCGAAATTTCCAGGTCATCCTCGCAATCGAAGAAATAAAATTGCGCCTTGCGAACACCGTGATAGTCGTTGAAGGGCTTGTTTTCGATAGCGGCTACCCGCCCTACGTCGCGCCCATCCGCCACGGCCAGGAAGAAATCCACCTCTGAATGCTCGAAGAAGGGATGTTTGCGCCGGTTCAATTGGGTCTCCGAATCGACCAGCAGCGGTGGCACCCATTGGGGGTGCCCTTTGTATAGCTGGAAAGGCAGGCGGGTGAAGCGGCGGACCTGGTCCTTCTTGGTAGTGTCGATCTTTTCAATGGTGAGCATCGGTGGGTCTCCAGGGTGAAGGGTAGTCACAGAGGGGGGTTGAATTGGTTATGAATTATTCCGCCTGGGCGTCGTATTCCTCGATTGCCCTGCGGACAACGGTTGCGCTTTTGTTCAACAGGTCCTGCTCCCTCTCATCCAAAGGCAAGGGCAGGGGTGAAAGGACGCCCTCGCCGCCAACCAGGTAGGGAAGGGCGACGGTCACATCCCTGACCCCGCAGACTTCACCCGTGGGGGCGCATACGGTCAGAATCGAGCGCTGGTCGCGCAGGATGACTTCTACGATGCGGGCCAGCGCGCTGCCTACGCCATAATAGGTGGCGCTTTTGCCGCGGATGATGGAATAGGCAGCATCGCGCACCTGGTGCTCGATCTCATCCGTCATCGATTCGCATAAATCGAGATGGCGCTCCTGGCAATACAGGCTCAGAGGGATGCCGCCGACTGCCGCCAGCGACCAGGTGAAGACCTCCGAGTCGCCATGCTCGCCCACCACATAACCGTGGATATGGTGGGGGTCCACGCCCAGGAAGCGTCCCAGCAAGGCCCGGAAGCGGGCGGTGTCCAGGGTCGTGCCGGAGCCCAGGATACGGTTGGACGGCGCCCCTAACTGCACGGCTTTCCGGGAAACCAGGTGGGTCATCGCATCGACCGGGTTGGTGGTGACCAGCAGGACGGCCTCAGGAGCGTACTGCAAGATATTGGGGATGATCTGGTCCATCACGGCTGCGTTGCGAGCGAGTAGCTGCAGGCGTGTCTCGCCTGGCTTTTGGTTCGCTCCAGCCGTGATGACGACCACCCGGCTCCCTTCCAGATCCTGGTAATCACCAGCGCTGACGCGGATCGGGTGGGCAAAGGGTACTGCGTGCAGGATATCATCCGCCTCTGCCTGGGCGCGCTCCTTATTCAAATCCACCAGCACGATCTCACGCCCAACCCCGCGCATAACCATGGCATACGCAGCGGTCGAGCCCACAAATCCACTTCCGATGATACCTACCTTCATTAGATTTCCTCCTATTTATTTTCAGGTATGTTGGGAATAAGCCAACCACGAGCCGTAGTCATAGCCAGACAGGCGTGTGGTTGATCAAATATTACGATATTTTTTCTATCCTGTCTACAGTGGTAGGCAAATCGCCAAAAGAATCATGAGACCCCATGACCTGTCCAACCGTCCATCCTTTTTACATATATAATAGGCAATGTAGGAAAGTAGCATATGATTTGACTGACCGCCATCAATTCAGGAGGGAATTAGATGATCCTAATCACTGGCGCATCTGGTTTTATCGGCAGCCATATCACCCGCCGGCTGGTCAAGGAAAATAAGCCGGTACGAGCCCTGGTGCGCGACCGGCAAAAAGCGGAGAGTGAAGGGCGCCTGGCGAGATTAAAAATCGACTATGCGCAAGGAGATGTGAACGACCCGGACAGCCTCCGGCAGGCCTTGCAAGGCGCCAGCGCTGTAATCCACCTGGTTGCCATCGCCATCGAGAAGGTCCCCCGCAGCTATGAGGAGGTCAACTATCAAGGCACGGTTAATATGGTCGAGGCCGCCAAAGCAGCAGGCGTGCGCCGTTTCATTAACATGTCGCAGCTGGGAGCTGAACCAGACCTGCCCTACCGCTTCCTGGCCTCTAAAGGCAAAGCGCAAGCCTACGTGGCTGCCTCCGGCCTGGATTGGACCGCCTTCCGCCCGTCGGTAGTTTGGGGCCCGGAAGATGAGTTCGCCAACACCTTCGCCAGGCTGGTCCCCCTGACGCCTTTGATCTTCCCGATCGTGGGGGACGAAAACTCAAAATTTCAATCCGTGTGGGTGGAAGATGTTGTGACCTGCTATGTAAAAGCCTTGGAGGACGAAGAGACCATCGGGAAGGAGTTCGAGCTGGGCGGACCGGAAATCCTGACGCTGGAAGAGATCGAGCGGCGCACGTTACGGGCGATCGGGGCGCGCCGCTTGATGATACGCTTCCCGATGCCGGTGCTTAGGCTCGTGGTGGCTCTGCTCGAGAAGCTGCTCCCCAACCCGCCGGTCACGCGTAGCCTGCTCGAGCTGCTGGCAGTGAGCAACGTTACCCAGAATAACGCCATCTCCCGTTTCGTCGAGTACCCACTGCCCTTCACGGTGGAAAATATCGCTCCTTATATGCGTGAGTTTCGAGTCAGGGACACCTTGAACCAGTTCCTGGGAAAATAAGCCAGTTCCCGGTTTATTCTACTTTTTGCACTCTGAGTAGCAAGGCGCCAATGCGCTGGTACTTATAATCTATCATTTTGTCTTTGACAATCCGGTTCAATCCGTAACGGTGACTTTCTGTAAGGACATCTGGGTTGAATACCATGTTGAGAACGGAAAGGTCCTGTCCTAATTTCTCCTGTATCCGCAATTCGTCGAGAACCAGGCGAGCATAATTCTTTGGGGTGGCCAAAAAATGCTTGAGTTTAAACTTATATGGAATGACAGGATAAAGGATATCGAACACCAGCGCCGTGAGGATCTTCTTTAAACCACCATTAGAGGGAAAAGGCACATCAATGGCATGCAGCATTTCTCCTCCCGGTTTCAGCAAGACATCCATATGCCTCCAAACGCTGGGAGAAAGCGCGTAAGGAACGTGTTCGAGGGTCGAAGCACTGTAGATCAAATCAAAATAGTTTAGTGGCAGAGAAGAATTGGCCGGATCTCCCAATCTTTCCAACACAAACCTTACCTCTGGATGGCAAGCAATATAATCTTGAGGGGAGGCCTGGCGAGCCCAAAAGGGGTCATTGCTATAGAGCCCGAAATCATCGGCTACCCAAAGCTCGCAATTATACATCTCCTGAATATGAAGGGGTAAGGGAGAATATGCTGCCCCGACATCCAATACTTTCTCCCCCGGCTGCCAGTCACGAGAGGAGAGAATCCAGGGATATTCAAAACCTTTAAGGCTGAAATCGGCTCGAAAAAGCTCTTGCTGTTTGTAGGGGTAAAGCCGGGTTAGATCGGCCAGGGAGGCTTCTATGAGTCGATACATTGGGAACCTCTCGTTTCAGGTATAGGATCGGGTTCATTCGGGCTTTAGTTCGGGTCCTATCATACTTGATTTTTCCCAACCTACCACAATAAAAGGTCCAGCTATCCAGAAAAGTCAATCGTATTCCTGTTTTATAATAGCATATAGAGCACTTTCCTGCGCAAGTACCCATTCAAACTTTTACTTACTTTTCGGCAATCCCCTATATAATATTTTGACAGGCCATTATACGGCCAACGTACAGGAGAAAGATGCCCGAGCTTCCAGAGATCTATTCCAGAGCAAAAGAGATGAACCAAGAGCTTGTGGGCAGGACCATCAGCAAAGTACAGGTTCTGCAGCCGAAATGCCTGAACACGGGCGAGGATGAATTTCGGGAGGCGCTTACCTCTGCCATCATCCAGGAGGTCGATTACCGCGGGAAATGGATCCGGGTGAGGACGGACCGCGGCTGGTTGCTGCTCAACCTGGGCATGGGCGGGGAAATCCTTCTCACGAGCCGCGACCGCCTGCCTGAGAAGCACCGCCTGGTATTCGACTTCCAGGACGGCGCCTGCTTGGCGGTTAACTTCTGGTGGTTCGGGTACGCCCATTATGCCCCTCTGAACGGCCTGGAGGTGCATGCCGCGACTGCCAAACTGGGTCCAAATGCGATCGATCTCTCCCGCGAGGATCTGCACAGGATGCTGAGAGGGCAGCGGGGAGGCCTCAAGGTATTTCTGCTCAACCAATCCAAGATCGCCGGCATCGGCAATGCCTACATCCATGATATCCTTTTCCTGGCCGGACTGCACCCCAAGAGGAAAATCGATCGTCTCTCCTCCGGTCAAATCGATGCGCTGGCTATGGCCATCGATCAAGGTTTGAGGCCAAGCATCGAAAAGGGAGGCGCTTTTTACGAGACCAACCTGTACGGAGAAAAAGGCGGGTTCACAATGGAGAACATTCTGGTCGGTTACCGGGAAGGACAACCGTGCCCGACCTGCCGTACGCCGATCGAGAAAATCAAGACGGGCAGCACCAGCAGCTTCATTTGCCCGGCCTGCCAGCCATTGGATTGAAGTAGCCAATCAAGGAGAGGAATCTGCATGAACAAAGTCTACCGCCACAAACCGTTAGCCAGGGATGAATTTATCGGAAGAGTGGACGAAAACGGCAAAGTCTTCCAGCGCCGCTTAGGTCCCGGGCGGATGGTAGGCTATGTAGACCTGGAGACCGGCAAAGTATACGAAAAGCGCCTGGGCCCTAAGAAGAATCTCGGGCGGGTAGATTTGAAATCGGGCGAAGTTTTCCTGTCCAAGCTGGGGCCGGATGAGTACATCGGCAAGGTGCAGAGGGACGGAAAATGCTATTACCACAAGAGCCTTGCTAAGGACGATTACGTTGGAAAGATCACCGATATGACCTCCCTGGCACATGGTGGGGCGGGCTACTTGCTGCTGATCTTACCAAAGATCGAGCATGTCAAAGACATAGCCGCCCAAAGAGCAGAACAAAAGAAGGCTAAAGAGGAGCTGGAAGATAACCTGGATGGGTTAGAGACCGCCTGAAGCGCCAGCCGGATACTACCCAACATGTGATGCCGCCTCTAACGATTAGCTCTAGGCGGCATATTCATTTCAAGCCTGGTAGCCAGACGCAACATAATCGCTGTAGCCTCCCAGGAACTCGCTAATACGTCCCTGGTCCAGCACCAGCAGGCGCTGCACGGTGCGGTCCAGGAAATAGCGGTCGTGCGAGATCACCAACACGGTACCGTCGAAATCCTCCAAGGCGTTTTCGAGCACCTCCGCAGAGGTGATGTCCAGGTTGTTGGTTGGCTCGTCTAGCAGCAGGAAGTTAGCTCCCGAGAGCACCAGCAGCGCCAATTGCAGGCGGCTGCGCTCGCCGCCGGAAAGCTCTCCGATCCACTGCGATACCTGGCGGTAGCTGAACTGGTAACGCATCAGGAAAGCAACGGCGTTCGACTCGCTCATCGTACCGGCGTAGCGAACGGCTTCCAGAGGTGTCATATTGGAATCCAGAGTCTCGTGCTCCTGCGAATAATAGCCTACTTTTACGCTGGGTCCCAGGACGATCTCTCCGGCGTCGGGCTTTTCGAGGCCCAAGACCAACCGCAGCAGGACAGACTTACCGGCCCCATTCGGCCCGATCAAACCCACACGCTCGCCATGCCAGATCAAAAGGTCCAACTCTTCCAGGACTGCGTTCCGTACGTAGCGGTTGGAGAACGATTTGCGTAACCTGGAGATCTCCAAGACCTTATTCGAGCCACGCCAACCATTGAGTTGCAGATCCATGCGCTTGCGCTCCAGGACAGGTCGCTCGATGCGTTCCATGCGGTCCAGCCGGCCCTGGATGGTCTTAGCCCGCCTGGCGAAGTCTTCGTTGTCGTATACCCTGCCCCACATTGCGTAGCGCTTGATAACCGTCTCCAGGCGCTGGATCTCGCGTTGCTGGACGCGGTATAGCTCGTCCTGGCGCGCCAGGCGGATCTCCTTATCGACGATATAGCTGGAATAATCACCCTGGAACATGCTGAGTTTACCGTCCTCCAGCTCGGCGATATGGGTCACCACTGCATCGAGCAGGTAGCGGTCGTGCGAGATGATGACGACCGGGCCGGGATATTCGTTGACCAGGCGCTCCAGGTAGGCTTTGCCGGAAAGGTCCAGGTGGTTGTCAGGCTCGTCCAGCAGCAGCACTTCCGGGCGGGAGAGCAGCAGGCGCGCCAGGCCAACCAGCTTCTTCTGGCCCCCGCTGAGCGTACCCACTGGCTTATCGAAGTCCGCACCCTCAAGGCCTAAACCCTTTAGCAACCCCCGCACCCGCTCAGGGTAGCCCTCGCCCCCCAAAGCCAGGTACTCCTCCAGGTAGCGCTCTTGCAGGGAGAGCGCCCGCTGGAGCTGCTGTGGATTGTTGTAGACACGCGGCTCGCCCAGGCTAACCTCCACCTGCTCCAACCCGGCTTCCAGTTCAGCGATGCGCGGGTTACCCGCCAGGGCGATGGACAGGGCGGTCTGATTTGGCTCGAAGTCCGGCTCCTGGGGAAGGTAGCCCACCGTTACCCCTTTGGCGCGTGTGAGCGAACCGCCTGGTTCAGGGGTCAGCTCGCCGGTGACCAGTCTCAAGAGGGAAGATTTCCCAGCCCCATTCGGCCCGATCAGGCCGATCACCTGGCCATCCTGGACCTCCCAGTTGAGATCTTGGAAGATCGTCCGGGCGCCTAAGACAAGTTTTACGTTCGAAAGTCGGATGCGGATCATGGCACTCCTTGTAATGATAACAACATAAAAGCCGCAGGAGGCCTGCGGCTTAGTGTAATAGCGGGTTAAGTCTTAATGAATAGCTACGATCAATACCACCGGGCTGCAGGCGCGATTCGAGGACGGGGGGTGATGGTTCCCGAGATAACACCGATGCATAGCATCGCCTGGCCGGGTAGGTCAACGTAAATCATAGCGGGTGGATTATAACAGAGGAATTCGGATTTGCTTATGTAATTTATTGGTCTTGGGTCATTGATATCGGCAAGGCATCACGTGCAATGTTTCTATATAGGCTGAAGCCCTGCCTGGCTCGCC
>CAZAQS010000074.1:17830-19400 GCA_964486825.1 uncultured Anaerolineaceae bacterium
TAACCCTTGGGCTGAGCAAAATATCATATTCTAAAGAAACATCTGAAGCAATATCGATGATGTCTCGTCGTAAAGACCTATCGTCCTGGTTTACGATGACCAATACATCTACATCAGAGTCAGTGTTGCTCTCCCCCCGTGCTTTCGAACCAAATAGAGAAACCTGGCGAATCTGGCTTTGATAGGTACTCTGCAATCGCCTTACAAAGGTTTGTAAAGCCTGAATTTCTGTTTGGAGAAGTGTGGTGGTTTTTAAATCCAATTTTCCTGTTTCAGCCATTGTTGAACCTCGTGTACAAATCTTTCTGCATCAACAAGATTCAATTCTGTATCTTGTTTGCTTAAGGATACTCCCAATTCATAATCACTATCATGGCGATCTTCCATCAGGCGACCATAAATCTTGCTATATGCAGGAGCAATCAGACCGGTTTTGATGAAATGTTGACGAAAGGCGCTGACGACACCACTATGCTTACCTTGAGTTACTCCCTTTGTAACCAATAGAGCGTTAGCGGCGTAAAATACTGCGTAATAAGCCCGATTGATTGCGGATGTGTAAAAGTCGTTTTCGAGCAGGATACGAGATGCCTCTAACATTTCACGAGCATTTCACGAGCATTTTCAATATAGAGGGCAATTTCCTGGTGCTGAGGTTTGATATTTCAATTATACATCAGGGGTGCAAATGGAGTTGAATACCAAGTGTTGGAATCCAGCTTAGGAAATAGTGGGCAGTTAACAATTTACTGTTCACTATTATACGGGCAACGCCCAGACCGCGCTGGTATAATCACGGGCAAACAAGAATCAGGAGAAATGTTCGTGAAGCAGCAAGTCCATTTCTGCCAATCGGCTGACAAAGTCCGCAAATAAGCTTGCTCAAATCTCTACCACACCTGAAAACGCATCGAAAATGGAACACGCTTTTTATCAGATCGATGTCCGTCACCTGGCATCGAAAGTCACGGCGCCAACATTGGTTCTGCACGCTCGCCAGGATGCGTGTATTCCGTTAGAGGAGGGCCGGCTGCTGGCGAGCATGATCCCCGGGTCCCGCTTCGTGCAACTGGAGAGCAGAAACCATGTCTTGATCGAGCAAGAACCAGCCTGGGGGCGGTTCCTTGCAGAGGTTCGGACTTTCCTCGCTGAAGGTGTGGTTGAAAATGTCCAGCAGGCTCCATCCAATATTTTCCCCGAATTGACCCCCCGCGAGCGCCTGACCCTCGAACTCATCGCTCACGGCCTGGACAACCAACAAATTGCCGAGCGAGTCGAAGACCTATTGGGAAGAATTACATCCCTATTCCGCAGGCGGAGCCTACGTGAACATGATTATGGAGGAAGGCCAGGATCGAATCGAGGCTGCCTACCGGGACAATTACCCGCGCCTGGCCCAGATCAAAGCCAGGTACGATCCGGACAACCTCTTCCGGGTGAACCAGAACATCAGGCCTGCAACTGGATCTTGAGCCAGGCTGGTACAGATGAGGGGAAACATATGCAGGAAATAACACTGACAAAATCGGGTAGTTCTATAGGTAGGGATTGGTGGGATCCGGATTTTGAG
>CAZAQS010000075.1:0-13488 GCA_964486825.1 uncultured Anaerolineaceae bacterium
AAAATGCAGGCCCTTCAAGACTATTTGCTCGATCCTGTTCTCGCTTGAGAATAAGCGAATAACTGCACCATTATTTGTCCTTTTACGTTATAATCTTTTAGGGGAAGTATTCCAAGCGATCGTAAATTAACTCTCACTATTTTTGGCAGAACTACTCTAGAAGTCTCCTCCATAACAAACATCTTCTAAATAACAATTTGCTGGTCGAAGACTGATTCCAGTGGTGGATTTACCAATCCCATTCGGATTTTGGCCAGAGAAATGAATTTGTCATCCAGTAATCATTTGGGGAAGGGGAAAAGAAAATGGAAACAGATCTAAAACAGGATAAATATGTCGAAGAAGTATGGCGAAAGTATATGGAAACGGGGGATTTTGCAAAAGAACTCCGCCAGCGGCAAATCTTCAAAATGATTCCCGGGTATCCGCGCTGTAAGAATTGCTATGCTCCCTTCAGTGGCTGGGGAAGTAGCGTGGTAAGGATGCTGTATGGGAAACGGCCATCGAATTTGAATCCTCGCCTATGTAATGTCTGCGAGGAGTTTTCCCAGAAATACCAGGGGGGCGCAGAGATTGAACTTACGATGCTCTTCGTGGACGTGCGTGGTTCGACAACCTTAGCCGAAGGAATGAGCCCAAGAGAATATAGTAGCCTGATCAATCGGTTTTACATGACTGCGAGCCGTATTTTGGTTGAAACGGATGCCTTGATCGACAAGATCATCGGGGATCAAGTTGCCGGGATCTATACACCCGGGATCGCCGGACAAGACCACGCTCATAAGGCAATAAAAGCCGCCATGCAGATTATGTCTGAAACCGGACACCAACGGACTGGTGAGCCATGGATCCCGTTAGGTGCAGGGGTACATACAGGGATCACATTTATCGGATCCGTTGGGACGGGGGATAGCACCAGGGATATCACGGTGTTGGGTGACTCTGCCAATACTGCAGCGAGACTCTCTTCGCACGCCCGGGTGGGGGAGATTCTGATCAGCGATGACGCCTACAGGAGAGCTGGCATGCAAGGTGGAAACACCGAAGAACGGCAGGTGGAATTAAAAGGCAAGACGCAATCCGTTGTGGTCCATGCCCTAAAGGATTATCACGTGCAGGTGTAACAGGGTTTGTTTTTTTAATTATGAATTAAAGGTTGGTTGTTGGTTGAGACTTATCAAGAAGAGGTTAGTCGATGATCACCTGAGCGGGGACACAATTCACGAAAGGAAAATAAAATGGGTGAAACGAAATTGAGAACTCAAAATCATGCGGATCTGTTTGATATCGTCGTGCTCGGTGTAGGAACGTGCGGTGAAGATCTCTCTTTGCGGCTCTTGGATGCCGGGCTTAATGTGGTCGGGGTTGAAGCTGCCCTGGTAGGAGGCGAATGCGCCTATTGGGCATGCCTGCCTTCTAAAGCGATGATAAGAGCAGCAAATATGCTGCAGGAGGCCCGCCGGGTCGAAGGGATGGCTGGGAGTATAGAGCTCACTCCAGATTGGGGCACGGTTGCTGAGAGGGTCCGCGCTGAAGTGACGGGAGGATGGAATGACTCAACCGCAGTCGAGAGGTTTGAAAATCGCGGTGGTCGGCTGGTCAAGGGCTTCGGAAAGCTAACCGGCCCTCGAACAGTGACCGTAGGGGATGAGGCTTTCACGGCGCAGCGTGGGGTCGTGATCGCGACTGGCTCAAAGCCTGCCATCCCCAATGTCCCCGGACTCCATGAGGTGGACTACTGGACCACGCACGATGTGATCCAGGTCGAAAGGTTGCCTAAATCCTTAATCGTTCTCGGCGGTGGTGCGGTCGGCTGTGAACTGGGGCAGACCTTATCCCGGTTTGGAGTAGAGGTCTCAATTGTAGAGGCCGGGGACCGTATCCTACCGGCGGAGGAGCCGGAGGTAGCAAAGGTTGTGGAAGCTGCTTTCTCTGCCGAAGGCATCCAGGTGCATACCAACGCAGCAGTCCAGCGTGTCGATTCGCATGATGGTTCGATCGTCGTTTCGCTGGCTGGAGGATCGAAACTCGAGAGTGAACGACTGCTCCTCGCAACTGGCCGGACAGTTGACGTGAGCGGCCTCGGTCTCGAATCAGCAGGTCTGGACAATCAGGCTCGCATTATCCAGGTCGATGAGCGGATGCGGGCTACTGACGGGATTTGGGCAATGGGCGACGTCACAGGCAAGGCGATGTTTACCCATGTTGCCCTTTACCAATCTGCAATCATCGCTGCCGATATCCTTGGGGTGGATCACCCACCCGGGCGGTACGATGCTGTACCCAGGGTTACTTTCACAGATCCGGAGGTAGGGTCGGTAGGCATGACTGAGAAGGATGCCGTAGTCGCGGGGCTTGACGTTGTCGCTGTCGTAAAGCAGTTGCCTGCAACTTTTCGTGGGTGGCTTCATGCTTCCGAGGGCGGGATCATTAAGCTTATCGTAGATCGTAAAGACGGTGTTCTGGTTGGAGCTACAGTAGCAGGCCCCCAGGGCGGGGAGGTGCTTGGCTTGCTGACTTTAGCTGTGCACGTGCGTGTTCCTCTGGCTGATCTGCAGAGCATGATCTGCGCTTTTCCTACGTTTTATGGTGGGGTTGGAGAAGCGTTGGGGGCATACGGGCGAGGATTGGTCACTGTTCTTGATCCTGCCTACCCGGGCTTTGAGGCACTTGATGCAGTCGCAATCTCCGATTGATGGCTTCAGGATATTTCCACTTCCTTTTTTATAATCTTTGCCCCGATTAACAGTTTTTGGCAGTTAAATATCTTGTCTTGGTAGTTCCTTGTTGGAACAATGGGTTTGCAGGGTCAGCGCAAACCCATTGTTATTGTTATGAATATAGGAAATTTATTTTGTAACCCCCATTTTCAAGGGCTTCTATCAGATCCACACTTGAAAGGACTTCTACCATGAAAAAAAGTATCACCATCCTTCTCTTGTCAGCATTGATTGCCACTTTTATCCCCGTCCGCGCCAGTCGTGGAGACTTAGTAATGCAGGATTCCCATTTGGTTTTCCTGCCCATGATGGTGCGTCTTGAAAAAACCGGCCAGAGGTTGGACATTTTCGAGAGCGGTTCACAAACATTTCCTGCAAGCACTCCCTTCCACATTGTCCATGGTTGGAAGCTCGATTTGGGAGATGACCAAGTCGACCTGTTCGATTTCCAGGTAAGTGTGGATGGCGTTTACCGGGAATTGGATTTCATCGAAGCCTACGTCGACACCAACCTGGACCCCCCTGTGCTGACCAGGCGTTTTGTTTACAATTTTCCTGAAGGGATGACGGGAACACATCTCTTTATGGGCCATTGGATCGCACCCTGTTACGCTTTCTATGATGATTGTGAGGATCCAGACGAGCTGTATGAATTAATTTCCATTGTGGATGTCACTTTTATTCCATGATGAACAAGTCGGGTACAACATCGGATACTTGAAAGGGCCTATATCTGGTGAGAAAATGGAGACGCTCAAATGGAAAACAAAAAAATACTCACAATGAGCCTTTGTTTGGTGTTAACCCTCCTGATCAATTTTTCTCTGGGATCAGTGGCTTCACTGGCAGTCGGAGCAAAGGATTTGACTTCTGTTGCAACGGGTTTTATTTTCAATCCGTTTTGGACTCCCGACTGGGTTGGTGAGAGCGATATTGGAGGCACGATGTATGGCGCCTCTGTCGCTTCCGCCGGTGATGTCAATGGAGACGGGTTTGCAGATATCATCGTTGGCGCGCCCTATTACGGCCACGGGCAGGATCGAGAAGGGCGTGCCTACGTCTATCATGGATCTGCCACAGGTGTGCGCCCATTGCCGGCCTGGACCTTTGAGAGCAACTTGACCGAATGCGAGATTGGTTGGTCGGTGGCTTCAGCTGGGGATGTCAACGCTGACGGCTACGACGATGTCCTCGTAGCGTCAGAATTTTGTAGTCCCGCTCCAGCAACAGAAAACCGGGAAGGCAGAGTTTATCTCTTCTATGGCTCATCTACGGGGCTTTCCACGACCCCTGCCTGGATGATCCAGGGTGGTATAAGTGATGAGTCGCTGGGCTGGTCAATCGCATCGGCGGGAGATGTAAACAACGACGGCTATGGCGACGTGATCATCGGGGCGCCCTGGGCTTCCTACCCCGAGGGCCATGAGGGACGGGCGTATGTATTCTATGGTTCTTCATCTGGTTTACCCCTTACTGCAGATTGGATCGAGGAAAGCAATGTGCATTGGAGCGATTTTGGCGCTTCCGTAGCTTCCGCAGGGGATGTGAACGGGGATGGCTACAGCGACGTGATCATTGGACACACTGGAATGAGCAATCCTGAGCTGGGGGAGGGCCGAGTTTATGTTTACTCTGGTTCCGCCAGCGGGCTTTCACATATGCCAACCTGGACTTTTGAGAACGATCATGCCAGCACCGCATTAGGCGAATCTGTAGCTTCTGCGGGAGATGTGAACGGCGATGGCTACAGCGATGTGATCGTAGGCGGTGTCAAATACAGCCAGCCTGATCTTGATAAAAGACAAGGAGTGGCTTACCTCTTCTTGAGCTCGGCTTCCGGGCTCTCCCTCGAGCCGGACTGGATTATGGAAGGGGATCAGGACTATGGCGAGCTGGGGCAATCGGTTGCCGGTGTTGGCGATGTCAACGCAGATGGCTACGATGACGTGATGGTGGGTGCACCCTGGTACAGCCATGGAGAAGCCTATGAAGGAGCAGCATTCTTGTACTATGGTTCGCCAACTGGCCTACGCCCTGCTCCTGTTCATATGGTAGAAAGCGATCAGGAAAGAGCCAATCTTGGCTATTCAGTGGCTTCCGCCGGAGATGTAAACGGCGATGGGATTTCCGACATTCTCGTAGGCATTCAAAACTATGATGGAGGACAAGAAAACGAAGGCCGGGCGGCTGTTTATCACGGCCGGGCGGATGTAGAACACGTAATTTACATCCCGTTCCTTCAGTAGTTTACACCCACACTTGCAGGTAATCGTTGGGAAGGTGCCGGTCGAGACAGGTCTCGACCGGCACTTAATTATGGGTCCCAAGAGTTAAGGCTCAAGCCATCATCGCGTGAATCTCGCGTACCAGTACAGAATCCAGAAATGAGGTCTTGTGCGTTGGATCTTCCAATTGTGCTGCCAGGGATTCCACCAACCCTAGAGCCTTTTTGGATGCTGATTTGGCGCTACTTGTATCGCCGGCTTGAGTCGAGGCCTGGCCTAAACCACTCAAGGCGCGAGCGTGGTCGTAAGGATGGCCTAGTTCTTGCCATAGCAAGACCGCCTGCTTTAGGGAGCCAACTGCTGCGGCCGTTTCCGCTTCAGCCAGCGATAACCAACCCTGTCCCTCCATGACGTAGGCTGCTGTGGCTGGTGTACGAAACTGTCTGTCGAGCCGTTCTAACTGATGCCAGGCGGAACGGGCTAAGCCAACCATAGACGACCAGTGGAAAGCAGCCGGCAAACGGCAGATCAATAACAATGGCATGCCGACGTTGGGGAAAAGGTATGTGGTCTGGTCGATCCATTCCAGAATTTCCGTCGCTACCGAGGCAACCGCTTCCGGCCGGCCCAATACTGCTTCAGCCCGTGCTAACTCACCCATAAGAGCAACCCGCGGATCCAGGGTATTGACAGGAACCGCCAGCATATCTGCCATAAGATTACGAGCCCTCTCAGGCTGCCCAAGATCATTTAACAGACGTCCAAGTACTATCCCATGATAGAGTTGGGGAATACTCCCTGGTTGGGTTTTGTGGGATTTGTCATCGATCGGTTGTAACTGGTGAATGGCAGTCGACCAGCGGCCGGTCAGCCAATATAGATCGGCCAGCATGCGCTCAGCAGCTTCGGCAATATATCGAACCTGCATGCGCCGGGTATAGGTCAACGCATCCTCAAGGGTATCCCGGGCCTGCTCATAGCGGCCAAGATAAATGAGCGCTTCACCGATATATAGGTAAGCCCGGCCAGCGTCGTGAGGTCGATTCAATTTCAAGGCACGGGCCAGGCTCTCTTGTTCAAGTGCCACTCCTTCCCAATCGCCCTTACTTGAAAGGGCAGACCCTAGGTCGCATAAACATTGGATGATGATCTCGTCGGCGTCCAAACGCCGGGCCAAAGCAAGGGATTGTTCACCCAGTTTGATCGACTTATCATAATCGCCCAGGTGCATATAGTAGTTGGACAATCCAGCCAGAGTCCAGGCCAACTCCTTACTTTCCGGCTCACGTTCCAAAATGGACTGTGCCTGCCGGTAACAGTTGCCAGCCTTGTCCGGTTGGCCCAATTCCCAATAAACCCGGCCTAACAGTCGTTGAGTTGCTCCAGCCCCCTGAAGGTCTCTCGCACGATGAGAGAGATCGTAGCTGGATTGAAGTGTCTCAACAGCCTCCATCTGCTTGCCCAGGACCCATAGACACTCACCGAGCTTTCTCGAAATCAGCGCCTTTCCAACTTTGTCAGAGTCAGGCCAATGAGCCAAGGCAGACTGGTAATAGCGAGCGGCGTCAGGCAGGGAGGCTTTCTGGTAGGCTAAATCACCAGCCCTGCTTTTATAACGCACGGCTTTTTGCCAGTTTGCGGCGGCTGTATAGTGATAGGCCAACTGCACCACCACCTGATCGGGATCATCTGCATATAAAGCGGCAAGCGCCTCGGCAACTGCCCCATGCAAGCGGCGTCGTTCCCCTTTGGAAAGCTTTCGATATAGGTATTGTCGAAATAAAGCATGGTTGAACTGGTACGAGGAGAGGTAATCCTTGCCTGCTTTTATCTCTCCCCGCTCTCGCACAAGCCTGTGCCTATAATCCAAATGATGTGAAAGGCTGTGGAGCAACGACCTGTCCTCCAAACCTAATGCATGGGCCACGACTTCAGCCGTAAAAATTTCTCCCTCAACGCTAGCGACCCCCAGAATGGTTCGCGAGGCCTCCTCTAGCCTCCCAATTCGGCGTTCGATTACCGCTTCAACCCGCGCCGGCAACGTCTCCCAGTTCAAGTCCGGGCCTTCACACCATTGTCCTTTCTCATCTTGAACCAGGTCGCCCTGGCCCTGCATATGCCTCAGTAACTCAACCGTGAACAGGGGGTGTCCTCCTGTTTGTTGGAAGAGCGCCTGGCGAAATTTGGTGTCCAGCCGGTTTGGTTCAGTATCTAAGATGGCCTCTACAAAATCTCTGCCCTCATCCTGATCGGCGCAGGCTAAATCGATGAAAACGTTCCCATAGATTCGCTTGAACTCATCTAGAATTTGAATTAGGGGATGTGGCTCTCCATTCAAACCTTGCAATAGTTCGTCCGGCCTGTATGCTCCCACAATGAGAACTCGACTTCCGGCAAGGCGGCGGCCGAGATGGAATAGCAAACCGATTGAAGCTTCATCTATCCATTGCAAGTCGTCCAGGGTAATTAGCAAGGGACGTTTTTTAGATAGATCGTCCAGGACATTCGTGAATTGCTCAAAGAGGGCAGTTTGCTCCAATGCGCCTGTCACATTCTTGCGCTGGGAGACTTCTCTTTGCAATGCGGTCAGCCAGCCAGAGCCAGCCGGCGAGGCGTTTATTGCTCGTGCTAACAACTGCCTCCCTGGTACAAAGACATCGAGCAACTGCGTGCCGTGTTCCAGAATCGCCTGCGTAGACTGCGGTAGGAGAGCCCATAGACGACGCTTTTGCTCAATGCTCATTTGCCCGCCGGTTTTCCGCGTGGCGACATCACCAGTGAGCAGTCCTATCACCTCACGAAAAGGCAGATAGGGATCGCCGACTCCAGCAACGGCGTTGCCGTTGCCACCAGCGACAATTAAATCAGGGTGGGTATTCTGGGCCTGGAGGGCAAATTCTTCCATCAAGGAAGTTTTACCTCGGCCCGCGCCGCCTGTTACGAAGATGACCCGGCCATTGGCAGCCATTGCCTCTTCCAAAAAGTTGTTCAATTGAGCCAATTCCCGGGTACGTCCCACAAAGGGATGGTGCGGTTTGGAGGGGCCCAGCTTTGTATCCGGGCCGCCATCAACCTTGCCAATACCTCCATGACCGAGCAAATTATCTTCCTTCATGACCAACTCAAAGCGATTCCTAACCGGAGATGTTATGGAGCCATTTTTACGAATTAGTTCATAAAGCTGTTTTGTCTCTGGTTGGGGTTCCACCCCAAGCTCCTTTTCCAGGAGGCGTGCACAAGCCAGGTATTGGCGGTGGGCTTCGGTTCGCTGCCCGTTGCGGGCATACAGGGCGATGAGCCGGCGTTGGGCTGGTTCGTGCAGCGCGTCCAATCCGACCCAACGTTGGGCATAGGGAATAGCCAAAGCCAGGTCGTTGTGGGCTTCATAGAGGTAGATTAATTTGTCTAAGGCCCAACCCAAATCGCGTCGCAAGGCTTCTGTTTGCAATAACTGCCACTCATCAAAAGCAGGGCTATCAGGCAGGGTAAAACCAGCCAAAAAATCTGATTGATAAAGCTCCACTGCTGCCATTAATTTTCGGCGGTGATCGTCGTTAAGGTCGGCAATGTCCACTTCCCGGCAGGCATTAACTTCTTGGCGAAATCGAAGCACATCTACCCACAGATCGGCCTCATTATTGACCGCAACACTTTCCCGGTCGGTAAGAAAATAGTCGGAACCCAAAGTATTGCGTAATGTGGAGAGTATGCGACTAAGATCAGCACGGCCTCTTCGGTTGTCAAATTCAGGCCAAAGCATGGCCACTAAAGCTTCCCGGCTGAGGGTTTGTTGTGTCACCGCCAAATATGCGAACAAAGCCCTGGCCTTACGTCGTTGCATGTACAGGGGACGGCCATCGCGCTCTAGGGTTGGTGAGCCAAAAAGAGATAATTTATACATGCTAACTCTATTTTACTACCGCAAGAAATCAATTTGCGAGAAAAGTGGGGCTTAGTGCGAGAGTTATGCGAACCTGGAGCGAGAGTTACTTTCTATAATAGTAAGTAGTTATGAATAGTCATTCGACGATTCAATGATAGGGGATTCTGGGGGAAGGAAGAAGGGATGCTGCTGATTGTAGATGGAACCAACCAGGGCGCCTGGTATCACAAGGGGAAAAACCACGATGTTGGCGTTTACGCCATCTTTCGCGACGAGAACAGCCTTACCGGATGATGAGTTTAGGAGGTGAATAATGAGAACGGATACTCATGAGAAACAGAGAAGTGCAATCACGCTTGATGAACCGGTTGTTACCGCTTTAAATGCGGGACTGCGCGGTGAGTTGTTACAACCCGGCGACGCCAATTACGACAACGCCCGCCGGCTATACAATGGGATGATAGATAAGCGTCCCGGTCTGATTGCCCGTTGTGTAGATGTCGCCGATGTGCAGACAGCCGTAAACTTTGCGCGTGAACATGATCTACTGCTTGCTGTGCGGGGGGGCGGACATAATGGCGCCGGCCTGGGTTCTTGTGACGGTGGTCTGGTTGTCGACCTCTCCCTTATGAAGGGCGTACATGTGGATCCGGCGACGGGTACAGTGCGGGTTGAAGGGGGTTGCACCTGGGGCGATGTCGATCATGCCACTTACCCGTTCGGCCTGGCTGTGCCAACTGGTTTCATCTCCACGACTGGCGTCGGTGGTCTGACTTTGGGAGGCGGCTTGGGATACCTGACCCGCCATTACGGACTGACTATTGACAACCTGTTGAGCGTGGATATGGTCCTGGCCGATGGACGTATTGTAACCGCCAATGCCAAGGAGAATGCTGACCTTTACTGGGCCGTGCGTGGCGGTGGTGGTAACTTTGGCGTTGTTACCTCTTTCCTTTTTCGGGGATGTCCAGTCAGCACTGTGTACGGCGGGCCTATCTTCTGGGAACTGGAGCATGCTACCAAAGTTATGCGCTACTGGCGTGATCTGATCCTGGCTGGCCCCGAGAAAATCAACGGCTGGTTCGGTTTCCACACCGTCCCACCTGTCGATATGTTTCCGGCAGAGCACCATCTGAAAAAGATGGCAGTCATCACCTGGTGTTATACCGGTGACTTACAGGAGGCAGAGCAGGTCTTTGAACCCATCCGCCAGGTTGCCACACCGGCCATGGATTTTGCTGGACCGATCCCGTTGCCGGCCTTGCAAAGCATGTTCGACGGGCTGTACCCACCCGGTCTGCAATGGTATTGGAACGCAGATTTCTTTAACGAGCTGAACGATGAGGTAATCGATTTACATCTGAAAAATGGAGCTGCGTTGCCGACCGTTCACTCAACCATGCACCTGTACCCGATCAACGGTGCTGCCCATCGATTGGGTAAGAATGATACCGCCTGGAGTTACCGCGAGGCCAACTTCGCCCAGGTGATCGTAGGCGTAGACCCAGATCCAGCCAACAACGAGCAGATGATCCAGTGGTCGAAGGCATATTGGGAACAGCTGCATCCCTATTCGGCGGGTGGGGGGTACGTGAACATGATCATGAACGAGGGTCCAGATCGGGTCAAGGCAGCTTATCGCGACAACTATCCCCGCCTGGCTCAAATTAAGGCTAAATACGATCCTTCCAACCTCTTCCGTGTCAACCAAAACATCAGGCCTACGACAAGTTAAGCGAAAACTATAGAGTTATTCCCGAGGAAACAGTCGAGCATTTCATCCATCCTGGCAAAGGCCAAAGCTGTGATCGTATCCGCCCCTCCATAATAGATCGCCAACCTTCCGGTGGGAGGGTCGTATAAAGCCGGTGCAGGAAGTCAGCACACCGTGGTAAATCAATAACCAGCTCATTCACGAATCAGAATGATTTCGAGTTATTTCCTCCTGGGAGGTCTTAACCTGAACAATCCAAGTCTTATATTATTCCAGTCCTAAACCACCACCAAATGGAAACAACGGTTCCATATCCTCCTGTAAAGGAACCTGTTGCATACTGCGCGGCCAGCTATAGGGTAGCCTGCCAAGAAAAGGCCGGTCACCGAAAAGCACGTCAGCGACCCCCTGGCCTTCCGTACCCGGCAGCCAGGCAGCCACCAGGGCATCCATCACGGGTAATTGGTCGGTGAGAATCAAAGGTCTGCCGGAAAGCAGGATCACCACCAGCTTGTGACAGCGAGCACGCAGGCGCTGGATCAATTGTGCGCCTTCTGCCGGAATGTTCAGGTCAGCTCGGTCACCGAAACCTTCCGCGTAAGGTGTTTCGGACAGGACAGCAATCCCGATCTCTGATACCAGGTTGCCCACCTCTTCGAAACGACCCTCTGGGTCATAAAACACTTGGCTTGAGTGGGAGACAGCAGCATTGATCCCTTCCAGGATCGTCTTGCCAGGGGTGATAGGTCCGGGTTTTCCCAGCCACTCGATCGTCCAACCGCCACACTGCAGGCCGATGTCATCCGCCGCCTGCCCTGCAACCAGGATAGTAGGAGTGGTTTTTAAAAGCGGAAGGGTCTGCGCCTCGTTTTTCAGCAACACCAGGGACTTGGCAACTGCCTCCCGCGCCAGTTGGCGGTGCTCTGTAGTCCCAACCAGGGAGAGATGTGCTGGGTCAGGAAGAGGTCTTTCGAACAGGCCTGCCTTGAATTTGACGCTCAGGATACGCCGCACTGCATCGTCTATGCGTTCCAGCGAGACCGCCCCACGTTCAACCGCCTGCTTTAAAGTTGAGATGAAGCGCTCATAATCCTGCGGCACCATGGCCATATCAACCCCGGCATTGATGGCGCTGGTTACTGCCTCGAGATAATCTGCCGATACCTGGTCGATCCCGGCCCAATCTGAGACCACAAAACCGCTGAAGCCGAGCTCCCCCTTGAGAACTTCACTTAGCAAGTAGTGGTGAGCGTGCAGCTTAAGGCCGTTCCAACTCGAGAAGGAGGCCATCACCACCAGAGCTCCAGCCTGCAGCGCTGCGATGTAGGGAGTCAGGTGAATTGCACGCAGCGTGGCTTCATCCAGGTGGGTGTCTCCCTGGTCGATCTGGAATGCAAACTGGTTATTTGGGCCTTCAAAGTGAACGCCTGGCGGAATGGGAAACAGCATGCTCGAGCTACCCCAGGTAGTGCCGCCATCCCCGAGATAATGCTTGGCAGTTGCCAGCACCGAAAGCGAGTCGCTCAAACTTTCCCCGTGCAGACCTCTTATATAAGCGGCTCCAAGCTTTGCCACCCATTGCGGGTCCTGAGAATAACCTTCGTAGGTCCGTCCCCAGCGCAGGTCTTGAGGCACAGCAATCGTGGGAGCAAAGTTCCAATAGACGCCTGTGGCTGCCATCTCTTCAGCGGTGGCGCGCCCGATGCGATAAACCAGGTCCGCATCGCGCGTTGCTCCCAGGCCAATATTATGGGGGAAGATCACCGCGCCGTACAGGTTATTGTGCCCGTGCACGGCATCAACACCGTACAGGAGCGGGATTCTCAGGCGGGTCTGCAGAGCAGCCTCCTGGAAACTGCTTACCATCTTCACCCAGGTCTGGGGAGTATTTTCTGCTGGATAGCCGCCCCCGCCGCTAAGCACCGAGCCGATAAAGTATCGTTGCACCGTCTCAGGTGTCAGGCTGTTTTTTTCAACCTGGGTCATCTGGCCAATCTTCTCTTCCAGGGACATGCGGGAGAGAAGTTCATCGATATGTATATGGTTTGTCATAATTACACTCCCTCATAGCGGATCTGGGCCACAAAATGGTCGCCCTGCATCTTTTTCAACCTGAGTTTGTAGATCGGTCAGATTACCTGCCTCCCTTTGTCACCAGCATCAAGCGATACTGTAAACCTTGGCCAGCAATTGATCCACCATCTCTTCAGGCGATGTTGGTATAGAACAGTCCAGGAAATGCAGTAAACTCGTCAAAGGCGTGTCCATCAAAAAGCCGATCGGGTCTAATCCGGTCTGTTCACTATCGATCCCACCAAAGGTAACGCGCATCCGATCGTTCATTTGCTGATAGAGTGAAGCTAAAACACTCATCCCGCGTGGGTCCTCTACCCATTCACGCAAAGTCGATTCGCGACTCAAAATGCTGGGTAGCTCGAGCGTGGATTGTAGGGTGACCGTCTCTGTAAAGCGAATGTCTTCAGATGAAGCACCAATCAGGATGTTAAACTCTCCATCCTCTGTTATCCATTGCCCGTAAGCTGGGTGGTAGTAAGCGAAAGCGCGGAAATCAAGGGATACAGTTACAGTCTTGGTCTCACCTGGCTGGAGCTCGACCTTGGCAAAGCCTTTAAGCTCTTTTGCTGGGCGGGCTAACCTTGATTTATGATCGTGCACATACACTTGAACGATTTCCTTGCCTGCCATCGTGCCGGTGTTTGTAATATCTACAGAAACGGTCAAGCCATCCACATCCCGAAAGGTTTGTTTGGAAACCATCGGGTTCTGATAATCGAATGTGGTATAGCTCAATCCATAACCAAATGGGAACAGCACCGGGACCTCTTTAGTATCATAGTAACGATAACCAATGAAAATCCCTTCACCATACCGGACTGCACCGTTTTCTCCGGGGTAGTTAATATAGGCAGGTGTATCTACCAGCTT
>CAZAQS010000075.1:13498-19011 GCA_964486825.1 uncultured Anaerolineaceae bacterium
TTAGCGGGAAGGTTTCCGGCAGCTTACCGGACGGATTGACCTTACCATACAGAACTTCAGCAATTGCCCCTCCTCCAGCCTGTCCCATCATCCAGGCCTCCAGGACGGCGGCTGTGCCATCAATCCACTCGCTCATCACCACTGGAGCGCCATTATTAAGGATGACCACCGTATTCGGTTGGACAGCGGTAACTGCTTTGATCAATGCAACCTGATGCGATGTCAGATCGAGGTCAGGCCTGTCATACCCTTCCGACTCTTTTGAGGCTGGCAGGCAAATAAAGAGCAAGGCCAAATCAGCAGATCGGGCATTATGGGATGCCTCATCGATAAGAGCCTGATCGAAACTATCGTCCTTAGGATAACCTTCAGAATAGCTCAGCTTGGTATCCCCAGCCAACTTTTGCAACTCTTCATAGGGTATATCCACCCGGGTTGGATTGATATGTGAGCTGCCACCTCCCTGGTAGTAGGCTTCTTTGGCGGCGCGGCCAATGACTGCAATCCTCTTATGACCTTTTAAAGGTAAGATTCCATCGTTTTTTAGCAGGACCATGCCTTCGCCAGCAACCCGGCGAGCCAGGGCATGGTGCCCAACGAGGTCGAATGAACCACCTTTTTTCGTCTCAGCGGCTTTGAATACGATATTCAGGATCCTCTTTACCGCCTCATCCAATACAGATTCGTCCAGTTTGCCTGAGCGAACGGCATCGATAACTGCCTTTACCCGCCATTCCCTTGGACCGGGCATTTCCAGGTCCAGGCCAGCTTGCAAAGCATCCACACGGTCGTGTACGGCGCCCCAGTCGGAAACAACAAAACCTTCAAAATCCCACTCTTCCCTGAGGATCTCCGTCAGTAGCTTGCGGTTCTTAGATGCGTATGTACCGTTGAGCTTGTTATAAGAGCACATCACTGTCCAGGGCTTGGCTTTTTTAACTGCCGCCTCGAAGGCTGGCAGGTAAATCTCCCGCAGAGTACGTTCGTCTATTTCAGAGCTGATCGTGGAACGCTGGTATTCCTGGTTATTGGCGGCGAAATGCTTTAGCGAAGTGCCCACTCCTTTACTTTGTACACCCTCGATGAAACTGACCGCCATTTCCCCGGCCAGGTAGGGGTCTTCGGAGTAATATTCGAAATTACGCCCGCACAGGGGGGTGCGCTTGATGTTCACCCCAGGTCCAAGGACTACATCGACCTCCAAGGCGATGCACTCCTCTGCAATAGCCTCACCAAGTTCATGGATTAAGTCCACATCCCAGGTTGAAGCCATACCGGCAGCTGTTGGGAAACAGGTGGCGGGTACGCCTGTAGAAATAAAGGTATGCACGTCTTCAACACGCCTTACACCATGAGGTCCATCTGTAACGGTCATCTCTGGTATGCCCAGGCGTTCAACGGGCTTTGTCGTCCATGGACCGGCTCCAGTACAGAGTGCGGCTTTTTCTTCTAGAGACATTTCCTTAATCAAATTTGTTATGTTTTTCATGGCTTCATCCTTTGAAGGTACAACTCAGGAGACTCTCACGCTAAGATCGGTTTCGGTTGGTAGTAAGAGAATAAATGGACTATCCAAAGAACTCATCAAGGAGGGCTCATTGTGAAAAAGAATCATAGACAGAGCAAATGTGGATTTCTTTTTGCGCCCTGCTCAATGTCCAACCAGCTGGCAGAGGACAAGAAATTTGAGTAGATCGTCCGGAAGGCAAATTGAAGTAGTTATCGCTAAAAACAACATCGGCGCTTATCAAAGATACCTCCACAAGCAATGCCAGAGAGCGCGAAATCAATTCAACGATTAATTCCCCGTTCTGACTTTGCAAGTTCACAGTAATAGCCGGGTCGGTCAGGGCTAAATGCTTGATTGGGGTAAAGTACGCAGTTTGACGGGTGATAAAACGATCTCCTTGCCATAGTTCAGCAACAAATACCAGATTGCGGATGTTGTGGTACGTGATTTGGTTTGAAAAATCCTGCTTGCATACCAGGATCGATGCTTGCGGGTCAACCTTAACCGGTGCATTCCCGGAGGTTAAAACTTCCCCTTCAAGCGTTTCCAACGACCAATTTACAGTTCCCTCCCAGGATTCCAGCGAGTCATTGGAAACATAAACTTCTTGTTCGGGTGGTTTATCTTCGATAGAAAGCAAGACGGGTGAATAGAAACGACGTGCAGCATAATGCAACGCCTTCCAGCGTCCGTAGTAGTCAAGACTAGACCAGGATGCTACCGGCCAGCAGTCATTAAGCTGCCAATACAGGATTCCGGCCACACGATCAGGGTGCCGTCGCCAGTGCTCCACGCCATAGCGGATACCTTCCGCCTGGAGGACCATGCTCAGGTATACCATGGAGACGAAATTTTTCGGAAACCGGAACGTGTCCAGCATTTGCCCAATCATCAGGGAATTTCCACTGGCGTTCTTCTGGTGCTGCTCCATGATGTATGAAGTCACGTTCCAATCAGCCTGTTCAGCATAGGTTCGAATGGTCTCAAGAGGCGGCAGCGCCTGGAACCCGAACTCGCTCATAAAGCGTGGATACTGCTCTCGATACGCGGTAAATGGTTTCCTTCCGTGCCATACATCCCAGTAATGTGAGTCTCCCTGGCGTTGACCATTCGGATCGACGAAAGGAGTGCCAGAGGACGGGGAGCTGGGCCAATGGGAATGGTCAGGGTCCTCTGCCTGGCACCATCCTGGCAGTGTTTGATGAAAAAACCGGTCATAAGAGGCTTTTAAATCCTGCAGTTCTGGTCGGTCCCAATTCCAATCCACCCAACCCCATTCCATCTCGTTATTTCCACACCATAACGCAAGGCTGGCGCGATGTCTGAGGCGGCGAATATTCTGAACAACTTCCTCCCTGACATTTTCAAGGAAAGCATGATCGTTTAAGGGATAAATACTGCACGAAAATATAAAATCCTGCCAGACAAGAATGCCGTACCGGTCGCAAAGATCGAAAAACCGCTCCTCCTCGAAGAATCCGCCGCCCCAGACGCGCAGCATATTTTGAGTTGTCTCGGCTGCGGAGCGAATAAGACCTTCCAGGTATTCATCTGTAATGCGGGTGGGGAAGGAATCAGCCGGGATCCAATTTGAGCCTTTGCATAAGATAGGTACGCCATTGACTGCAAAGACAAATGAGCGGCCGAACTGGTCTTCTTCCTGGCGTAATTCAATCGTACGCAACCCAACCTGATACCTGTGCTGGTCCAGCAACCCTTCCGTGGGAGTATCTTTGCGTATGAGAGAAACTTCTACCTGATAGAGTGGCTGCCCTCCGTACCCATTCGGCCACCAAAGCTCAGGATTGCGAATCGGCACTTCCACTACCGCCCCAGCCCGCATTGTAATGGCAGCTTCCTTTTCAATAATCTCACCATTCGGAGTCGTGATACGTACAACCGTAGCCACCTGATTTTCCCCCCAATGTTCGATGGTGATTCGAGCCTTGACGATCACCATTCCAGGGCTGTGATCCTGTTGTAAATGAACTTCAGCAAGGCGTGCCTCACTGTAACCCTTCAGGCGGATATCCTTCCAGATGCCGATTGGCGGGAGCTGTGGCCCCCAATCCCAACCAAATTGACATGGCGCCTTTCTCAGGTATGGCCCCCCAGGGATAGCCTGCGGTACCCCAGGCAGAGGATTTATAGCTTGTTTTTTCGCAGTATATTTAACAGGTGAATAGAAAATAATCGATAACTCGTTCGCTCCTCTTGCATCCAGTAAAGATTTGACTTCCCATTCATACCGGCGAAACATGTTATCGGTATGCCCGAGCTCATGGCCGTTCAGGACGACTGTCGCCAGAGTATCCAATCCTTCACAAACCAGAAGTACCTTTTCTTCAGCTAGTAATTGAAGAGAACTGTTGAATCTACACCGGTAGATCCAATCGGACTCAGCCACCCATTGGACGCGCTGCTCGTTATCGGCGACAAAAGGATCGGGGATGTGACCCAAGGCTAATAAATCGGTATGCACGCCGCCGGGAACACAAGCAGCCAGCCACTCTTCCGTGCCCGCCTGGCGAAATTCCCAAGCACCTGCCAATGATTGGATCCTCATATGCGTTTTCCTGTTGAATCTGCCCTGTAATTCTATAGAGAACTGGATGTCAGGCAACCAGTTTTGTGTTCAAAGTGTTGCTCATTCTCGCTTGAATTCAAAATTCATGAGGAGTAAGTAACAGTTGAGAGATCCCATTCTTCATAGATCTTAGGAACATCACTGATCAAGCGTTGGGTGTAAGGTTCTTTTGGATGCAGAATGACCTCATCGGCAGTTCCGCTTTCAACAAATCTACCCCGTTCCATAATATATACGCTGTCCGATACATAATAAGCCAGGCCGATATCATGGGTGATGAAAATAACGGTCATCCCGATTTCGTTCCTCAACTGCATCAGCTCATCCAAAATAGTTGCGCGTGAACAGGCATCGATCATCGAGGTCGGTTCATCCGCCAACAGGATCTTGGGCTTCAGCAGGAAGATGCGGGCGATCATCAAGCGCTGCATCTGTCCGCCGGAAAGCTCGAAAGGGTACTTGTTGGTCAATTCCTCGAATTTCATGTTGACGAAGCTGCACGCCCCTTCCATCAACTCTACTTTTTTCGCAGTAGGGAGTTTTCGCCCGCCACCCATGCAAATACAATCAATCAGCACGGAATCGATCTTATGAAACATGTTATATGAAGAGAACGGATCCTGAAAGATGGCCTGAATATTTTTCCAGTATTCCTGTTTCTTCTTATGAGTACTGATATCGCGCTTATTCCCCTGGAAGTAAACCTCCCCCTCCGTCACACTTATTAATCCCAAAAGCATCTTCGCCAAAGTGGTCTTTCCACTGCCCGATTCGCCCACGATTGAGATGATTTCACCATCGTGAAAATTGAAATCCACATGATCAACCGCGACCGTTTTCTGGCGTCCAAACCCAAATACCTTGGTAAGCCCTTTTCCACTCAGGATTACTTTTTTTTCATCCGGCATATTGATCAGCCTCCTTCTGATAGGCATCCCTCAATTCTTTTTCAGGAAGGATGCAGCGATAAGCGCGGCCGTTTTCTATTTCGCAAAGCCTCACAGAAATCGCTTTGCATAAAGGCTGAACATATTTGCAGCGTTCTGCAAACCGGCAACCAGACGGCGGGTTTTTGAGATTAGGCGGTACCCCAGGAATGGCAGATAGTTTTACATCCCGCAGTCCGCTTTCAGGTACAATGATCGAGCCCATGAGACCTTTAGCGTATGGGTGGAGGGAATCGAACACAGCTTGCTTCGCATTCGCCTTTTCTACAATCTGCCCGGCATACATGACCATAATGTCATCCGTGACGTTGTAAAGCAGCGGAAGTTCGTGCGTAATGAAGATCAACGAACCGATTAATCCAGATTCCAACAAGTGCTTCAGCATTTTGATGACCATTTTCTGTGAAGTGACGTCGAGTGCGGAGGACGGCTCATCCGCAATCAGCACTTTTGGTAACAGGATCACCGA
>CAZAQS010000076.1:0-18964 GCA_964486825.1 uncultured Anaerolineaceae bacterium
GAAGTCAGCTATCCGGTCAGATGACCCGATCCTCTTCATCGAGCACGCCACGCTCTACCAGACTCGTGGCGAAGTACCGGAAGGGGACTTTACGGTGCCGTTGGGCAAATCTAAAATCCAACGCCCTGGGAGTGATGTGACCATCGTCACATACAGCAAAATGTTGGAGTTTTCGAGCCGGGCAGCAGACCAGCTTGCTAAAGATGGTATTGAGGTCGAGATCGTCGACCTGCGCTCCTTACGGCCTCTCGATATGGAGCCCGTATTGGAATCCTTTAAAAAAACCAATCGGGCGGTGATTGTAGAAGAGGGCTGGCGGTCTTACGGTGTCGGCGCTGAGGTTGCCTCCAGGATCTATGAAGAAGCTTTCGACTACGTAGATGCACCCATCAAGCGCGTTGCCCAGCAGGAAGTTCCGCTGCCCTATAACCGGGCTTTGGAGCAGATGGCCTTGCCTCAGGTGGAGGATATTGTCATGGCCGTCAAGGAGGTAATGTAAATGGCAGAAAAGATCACCATGCCCAAGCTGGGTTTTGATATGGCCGAAGGCACCCTGGTGCGCTGGGTTGTCCCAGAAGGGGGCGAGGTAGAGAAAGGGGCTGTCCTGGCCGAGATCGAAACCGATAAGGCAACAGTAGAAGTTGAATCGACTCACGCGGGCGTTATTCACAAGCATCTGGTTAGCGAAGGGGATGTGGTGCCGGTTGGAGATCCAATCGCGGTTGTAGGTGAACCAGGTGAGGAAATCGAAGAAGAGCCCACCGTCGAGGAGGGGGCTGAAGCAGTTGGGGAGGAACTCCCAGGCGCGGAAAGCCCAGGTGAAGCGGTCGAGTCGGTTCAGGGCAAGCAAGATCCCGGGTTGGTTGGGGAAGTACAGCCGAAGGATGGTGTACCCAGGGAGGAAGTGATCCCTTCACCGGAAGGGCGCGAGGAAGTCGAACCAGGCGCCGATGGAGACCTGCCCGGAGGTCTGCGCGCCTCACCTATAGCCAGGCGTATGGCAGAGGAACACGAAATCAACCTGTCGGAGGTAAAGGGCAGTGGCCCTGGAGGACGTATTGTAAAAAAGGATGTGGAGGATTTCCTCGAGCAGCCGCGCGAACCTGAAAGAGCTCCACAGGCGCCAGAAGCCGCGCCTGCTCCGGCGCCCAAAGAGAAAGTAGTCCCTGTCCCAATGCCGGCTTTGACCCCTGCCGGACCGCCCCCGCAGGACGAAGAAGTGCCTCTCACGCGTTTGCGCACCATTATCGCAAAACGTATGACAGAGGCGCGCCAGAGCGTTCCACATTTCTATGTGACGCATGAATATGACGTCGCTCCACTCCTGGAGCTGCGCGCCCAGGTTAACAAGCTGGTTCCGGAAGAACAAAAGATTTCCGTAAACGACTTTATCATCAAAGCAACCGCCCTGGCTTTGCGCCAGTATCCCAACTTGAACGCTTCATTCCAGGGAGATAAGGTTACCCGGCATGGAAGAGTCAATATCGGGGTTGCGGTAGCAGTGGCGGACGGCTTGCTTACCGTAGTTTGCCAGGATGCTGACCGTAAACCCGTCCGCCAGATTGCGGTGGAGGTAGCCGCTATGGTCAGCCGGGCCCGGGATGGGCGGGTTAAAAACGAGGATATCCAGGGTTCGACGTTCTCGATCAGCAATATGGGTATGTTTGATGTAGAGCATTTCATCGCCATCATCAACCCTCCAGAAGCAGCCATCCTGGCGGTGGGTGCTGCCAAAGAGATGCCCGTGGTGGTGAACGGTGAGCTGACAGTGGGTAAACGAATGAAAGCAACCGTTTCAGTCGATCATCGGGTGAGTGATGGCGCTGAAGCGGCCCGCTTCCTGCAATCGCTGGGAGATTACCTGGAAGAGCCTATGCGGTTGCTCATTTAACGTGAGTAAGTAGAGGATCTAAATGCCGTCTATAGAATATGATTTAAAGTATATCCAGGCTGGATTGGTGGACATGGAAGGGTACCTGCTCTCTAAGGAGCTTTACTGGCCAGTAGGCGCGACCGCGCCGGCTGGGGAGACCCATTACCCACGCCTGACATTGGGCAATTTATTGCTGGCGCGAGCCCGGTTGAGCGGGCGGGGACTTAGCTCAGAGCAGCGCTCCGAGTTTGAGCATCTCGACCAGCGCCTGAAGCAGGTTAGGCAGCAGTGGCAGGTAGCTTGGGGTCAGAAAGCTGCCCGGGAGTTTAGCGCTCGCCTCAGGTTGTGGAGAGACTTTTTGGATGAGTATCGCAAGAAGCCAAAGGCGAACCTGGATCGATATGCTTATGAGGTGAACCGTAGAGTGATACTTCAGTTGTTGTCTTCCGAGACAAGAGAAGTCCCCGATGAAGAGGCGGAGCTGTTGAGCGGGCTGGATGAGCTGCTACGGGCGGTTTTCCTTCCTGGGGAATTCGTTTGGGAGGCAGACCTGGAAGCCTCATTTCCTAAAAGTGCTTACTGGTACCTGTACGGTATGCCAAAGGAAGAGTTGTAAACGAAGTTTCCTTTTAGAATAAGCGATGACCGGTAGTAAAACCTGCCGGTCATTTCTTTTTCCCGGTTGAATCGTCATCAGGCATCGTTACGCCTCAGGTTTTTCGCTCCAGCAGTTCCTCCAGGTGTGCCTTTACCTCAGGCCATTCGTTGTCGATGATGCTGTAATAGACTGAATCGCGCAAGACGCCTTCAGGTGTGATCATATGCTGGCGTAGTATGCCTTCTCTGACCGCGCCCAGGCGTTCGATTGCTTTCTGAGAACGTATGTTGCGGAGATCGGTCTTGAATTGGACCCTTACTGCTCCTAGGCTCTCGAAAGCATGCCGGAGCAAGAGGTATTTAGCTTCGGTATTTACGGGGGTCCGCTGGTATTCCAGGCCATACCAGGTACCGCCTATCTCCAGGGTGTGGTGCTCAGGGCGGATCTCTAGATACCTCGTGGCGCCTGCCGGACGTCCGCTTTCCAGGTGGATAACAGCAAATGGCAGGTCTGCTCCACCTTCTCCCCGGTGGAGAATTTCCAGCACCCAGGCGAGCATATCCGCCTCACTTTTGACCATCCCATAAAGCATGTACTCCCATATACTGTCCTGGGTTCCAATGACAGCCAATCCGGCGACATGATCCAGGGAGAGCGGTTCCAGGCGGACAAATTTACCGGTTAGAGTAACAGGGCGAATATCCATCAGGAAAACCTCCCCTGGGGGCCTGTAGAGTACATTATTTTTCGTATAGGCGAAGAACCTCAACCAGCCCGTCGCCTTGTTGTAAACAGTACAGCATCTCTCCAGCCGCCTCGGCTGGTTCACTTTCTGCCATAGCCAAAACCGGAAGGCTTAACGCTTGCAGGGTGTCAGGGTCAATTTCTAATTCTCGAACAGACTCTTGCAACCAGGCATGCGGGATGAGGCCGATTGAGTTGGGATCGCCAGAAATTGCTTCCAGCATGGCTGTAGCATTCGGGGCCAGTAGTGCGTGGCTGGTGATAGGGTTACCAGACATGACAGCCAGCTTAAAGACCTGCATCGCCGCGTCTCCCTCTGGGTAAACCCAGACCTGAACCGGCCGGAAGGGCCCGCCGATATCACTCCACCTGGTGATGCGACCACTGAAGATGCCATTGAGATCTTCTTCATTGATGGCTTTTACCGGGTTTTCAGCGTTTATTACTAGACTCACCTGTTCAACTCCCAGGGGAGCAGCAAAGGCCGGCAACTCATCCGGTTCACCCATGCGGAGGTACAGGTCAAAGGACTCCCATCCTGGGTAGTCTGGGCTGATCTCTTGCAGAGATACGAGCAGGTCCGGGTAGGCCCCAGAGCAAACCTGGAGCGCTTCCCTCAATGGCCAGACAGCCGGGTCTACGGCTACCGTTACAATTTCCGGCGTTGGAGGCGGCTGTAAAGGCATAGGCGTAGAACAGGAGATCAATAGAACGATCGGCAACAAAAACAGCAACACAAATCGACGTATCATTCAGTCAAAGTCGAAGAGCTATTGGATCCGAAAGAAAGAGGTTTTCTTTTCACGCCACAATAAAAGTCAGCGCCAGCAAGAGAAGTCCTGCCGCTGCACAATAAGCGGAAAAAATATACAGTGGATGGCGTGCAAGAAAACGCAGCAACCAATGGATGGACAGGTAGCCCACGACAACCGATGTCAAGAACCCCACGGACAGGGTAGGAAGCAATACATTCAGGTCCGGGAGCCGGAAGAGATCGATGGTGGTGACCAGTCCAGCCCCCAACATCACCGGGATCGACATCAAGAAGGAGAAGCGGGCTGCTGCGGGTCGATCCAGGCTGCGCAACATACCACCGGTTATGGTCGATCCCGAGCGGGAAACACCTGGAAAGAGAGACAGGACCTGGAAGAAGCCAATCACTAAAGCGTCCTTCCAGGTTAAGTCAGCCATCTTGTTCTGCCGTCTGCCAGCCACCTCGGCTACCAGTAGCAGCACGGCTGTCAGCAGCAGGAAATAGGCAGTCGCGCGCGGGCTATCAAATGCGCTCTCGACAGTGTCCTTCAATAATAAGCCCACCAAGACCGCTGGGATGGTCGCCAGGATCAGGTACCAGCCGATGCGGTATTCTGGGGTCGAGAAGGGCTGCTTACGGAGAATACCTTGCAGGAATGCAGCTGCGATCAGCACCAGGTCGCGCCAAAAGTAGATGATCACTGCCACCAGGGTTCCGACCTGGATTAAAACATTGAATACCCAGGCATGCTCCTGGGGTATCTGCCAGCCGAACAAAAAAGGGGTCAGGACAAGATGTCCGGAGCTGGAGACGGGTACGAATTCTGTAATTCCTTGTACGATTCCGAGCAGGATGGATTGGAAAATAGTCATTTATGATTCAACCGGGGTGTCTTGTTCATGATTTGCTGTAGAAGGGCTCGTTCGTTGGTCGATGAATTTTCGTGCAAATGATGCAAAGCGCCCCTCCAGGATTGCCTGGCGTATCTCTCCTGCCAGGTTCACGAGGGTGTACAGGTTGTGGATGGATAGGAGCGTGGCTGAGAGCATCTCTTTCGAGATGATTATATGCCGAAGATAGGCGCGTGTGTAGTGGCTGCAGGTGTAGCAGGAGCAGTGCTCGTCGATCGGCCGCTTGTCCCGCGCGAACCCGGCATTGACCAGGTTTAGACGGCCCGTGCGGGTCATGGCTGCGTTATGGCGTGCCAGTCTGGTCGGAAGCACGCTGTCGAAGATATCTACCCCGCGCAGCACTCCATTGATCAGATCTTCAGGTGTTCCTACACCCATCAAATAGCGCGGTTTGTCCTGGGGAAGGATCTCATTAACCAGCTCTAGAGTCGAATGCATCTCTTGTTTCGACTCGCCAACCGATAAGCCGCCAATCGCATGGCCGTGAAATCCTTGCGAAGCAATGAATTGGGCCGAGGCAGCGCGCAGGTCTGGGAAAACGCCGCCCTGCACGATGCCGAAGAGAGCCTGGTCTGGGCGCGTTTTGGCTCGCAGGCAGCGCACTGCCCAGGCATGTGTGCGCTGAAGGGCTTGCCGGTTGTAATCGTGGTCATGTGGCGGCGTGCACTCGTCGAAGGCCATGATGATATCCGCGCCCAGATTTTCTTGGATTTGGATGGCTTTCTCAGGGGTAAAACGGTGAGTTGAGCCATCGATATGGCTTTTGAACGTCACACCATCCTCATCGATGAAACGGGTGTCTGCGAGGGAGAAAACCTGAAAACCGCCCGAATCGGTCAATATAGGATGAGGCCAGCGCATGAACTCGTGCAGGCCACCCATCTCTGCTACCAGCTGATCCCCCGGGCGGAGGTATAAGTGGTAGGTGTTGGCCAGGACAAGGCTGGCGCCTAGCTCTTCCAGTTGAGCAGGTGTTACGGATTTAACCGTAGCCTGGGTTCCGACAGGCGCAAATACTGGCGTTTGGATCTCTCCATGGGGCGTCGTGAAAACCCCGGCTCGCGCATGCCCATCCTTTCCCAGCAGTTGAAACGTAAAATTATTGCTCATTGTTTTCGAAGTATTATTATCCGGAATGAGTACCAAAATGAGAGTATACCATCAACGTTTATACCAACAAAATTCGTTTTATTGAGATCCACACAATCTCCTGCTCCTTCTTGAATATACCTCCACAAGGGTGATGATATAATCCCAATATCCGGTAGAAATGCTAATCAACCATACTTTGGGAGTAGTATTGCCGGGAGGGAGGGCTATATCGGTGGGGTGGAGAAAAGAATGTTCATCGTCCATCCCATCCAAGCACAGCCCTCCTTCCATATGATAAAACAGGAGAGAGTTCATGGAACCCATGCAATTGCCCGGCCCGAAGGCTAAGGCGATCATCGAACGAGACCGAGTAGTAATTTCCCCCTCTTATGTCCGGGGCTATCCATTTGTAATGGAGCACGGACAAGGTTGTGAAGTATGGGATGTTGATGGTAACCGTTTCCTCGATTTAGCGGCGGGGATTGCGGTCACCTCAACTGGTCACAGCCACCCCACGGTGGTGCGGGCTATCCAGCAGCAGGCTGATCGTTTCCTGCATATATCCTCTGACTTTTACCACGAAGGATGGGTGGAGCTAGGAGAGAAATTAAACCAAATCGCGCCATTCGAAGAGGAAGCCATATCTTTCATGACGAACTCCGGCACAGAGAGCGTGGAGGCGGCTATCAAGCTTGCACGCTACCATACCGGTGCTAGCCAGTTTATCGGCTTTTTAGGCGGCTTCCACGGCCGTACCCTGGGGTCATTATCCTTTACTGCCAGTAAGCCGGTCTACCATGAGGGCTTTTACCCTATGATGAGTGGGGTCGTTCACGCTCCCTACCCCGACCCATACCGGCCAATCCTGGTTAGCGAACCCGGGGAGGATTATGGTGAGGTGGTTGTCCGCTATATTGAAGAACAGATCCTGGGAAAGGTGCTGCCCCCGGAAGATGTTGCTGGAGTATTGGTTGAGCCTATCCAGGGTGAAGGTGGGTATATCCTGCCGACCCCAGGATTTTTTCCAGCTTTACGCAAGCTGTGCGATCATCACCGCATTCTTTTGATCGCCGATGAGGTGCAAAGCGGAATAGGTCGCACGGGGAAGTGGTGGGCCATCGAACATACTGGTGTAGAGCCAGATATCATTTGCGTTGGTAAAGGCATTGCTTCAGGGATCCCGCTCGGAGCTATGGTAGCCAGAAGGAGCGTTGTTACCTGGCCGCCCGGCTCACACGGAAATACTTACGGCGGGAACCCGATCGCTTGTGCAGCCGCGTTAGCAACCTTACAGCTGATCGAAGAGCAGTTTATGCAGAATGCGATCGATGTAGGCGAGTATACGATGGATATCCTTACAGAAATCCAATCTCGCCATCCTTCGGTTGGGGAAGTGCGAGGCGTTGGGTTGATGATAGGTGTAGACTTTGTCAAGGACCAGATGACGCGCGAAGGTGATGCGGATTTACGCGACCGTGTGGTTGACCTGGCATTCGAGCGCGGTTTGTTAACTCTTGGCTGTGGAAAGAGCACGATCCGGGTATCTCCGCCCCTCAGCATTACCAAAAGGGAAATAGAGCTAGGCCTGGAAATTTTTGAAGCGGCCCTGACATCAGCCGAGGAAGAAAAACAAGGTCTTGTCGAGCATGCTACCTGATTTCCGAGTCCGCCAGCGAGACTACCTGCTCGAGATTGCCCGTGCAATATCGCAGGAATTAAACCTGGATATCCTGCTCACCCGTATCCTGGATATTACCGCAGAGATGCTGGCAGGACAGGCTGGATTAATTGCACTGCGTGCAGAAAACGGTGGCTGGAAGGTTGCTTCTTCTCACGGCATCCCGCACGCATTTTTACGCTATTTGGACCCCCTGTTACGAGCGGTCCCAGACCACGAGGACCCGGCCCGTTTTGAGCTTCCTGAGATTAACCGCCTGTTACAGAAGCTGACCCGCAGCGCTGTCTTGGGTTGGCTCACCGGAGTGGGTTTGCCCTTGATCGCCCGGCAGAAGGTGATTGGAGTCATCTTTGTATTTCGAAGTTACCCGGGTGTTTTTTCTGCCAACGACCGGGCGCTCCTGCAAAGCTTCGCCGACCATGCAGCTATTGCAGTCCATAATGCCCAGTTGTATACCCAGATTCGGGAGGAAAAGCAGCGCCTGGACGCTTTGCTGGACTCTACCGCGGATGGGATCCTGATCCTTAATCCGGACCATACCATTTCGCGCTGCAACCCGGCAATGCTGCGAATGTTAGGGATGTCCTTTGAGGCAGCGTACGGCGCTTCTCATGAAGAGATAATCCGCCTGACGACGCGGGTCAGTGGTCCAACGCTTGAAGAAGCCGAAGCTGGCGGCTGGCCATTAACGCCGAATGCCACATTGTATGTAGAAGGCGATCTGGCGAGGAAGGATCGTTCCCCCCTGGCTGTTGGAATTACCTACTCTGCTCTCAAGTCCCCGGAGGGGCACCTGCTCAATATCATTGCTACAATCAGAGATATCACTCACTTCCGGGAAGCTGAGGAGATCAAGAGCACTTTCATTTCGGTCATCAGCCATGAATTGAAAACACCTGTCGCCCTCATCAAAGGCTATGTCAGCACGCTACGTAGAGAAGATGCAATTTGGGACCGGGAGATTGTGAAGGATAGTTTGGCAGTCATTGAGGATGAGTCCGACCGGCTTGCAGAGCTTATAGAAAACTTGCTGGATGCATCCAGGTTGCAAGCCGGTGCTCTGAAGATCCACTTAAGTGAGGTCGATCTAGAGGGGTTGGCAGTACAAACAGCCGGGCGCTTCCGCACCCAAACCGACCAACATACAATTCTGTTGGATTTCCCGAGCAACTTTCCGGTAATCCTGGGAGATGAAAACCGGCTGGAGCAAGTGATCTCCAACTTGATCTCAAACGCAATAAAATATTCCACGGAGGGAGGGGAGATCCTGATCAGTGGCCAGGTCCGGCCGCAGCAGGTAATTATTTGTGTAAGTGACCAGGGTCCGGGTATCGCCCCAGGTGATATTCCTCATATATTTGACCGTTTTTACCGCTCGTCGGATGCTTCAAGGACGACAAAAGGAGCCGGCTTGGGCCTGTACCTGGCTCGAGCTGTGGTAGAAGCCCACGGAGGGCGGATATGGGTAGACCCCAGGCCAGGTTTAGGGGCCCGCATATGCTTATCTCTGCCGCGCATGGATTGAGAGCAGCATGAGAATAGTGCTAATATCGGGAAAAGTTTCTATCCATTGTCAGGAAGATGCAATATAATTAGGCCTTGCGCAAATGATCGGGGAGCGTGAATTGCGTTGATCGAATACATCGGAAGGAATTAACTGGAGAAACAGATGCCTACTACTCGAATCAATTGTCCGAATTGCCGCCAGCCAATTACGGCTGATATCGAACAGCTTTTTGATGTCGCCCAGGATGCGAGCGCCAAACAACGCCTGCTTTCGGGGTCAGCTAATATTGCTAAATGCCCCCACTGCGGGTATCAGGGCGTGGTAGCCACACCCATGGTTTACCACGATCCATCCAAAGAGCTCTTGCTCACATTTTTCCCCCCTGAGCTGAATCTGAGAATGGATGAACAGGAGCGCATGATCGGGCCGTTGATTAATCAGGTGGTCAACAACCTTCCCCAAGAGCAGCGCAAGGGCTATTTACTACGTCCACAGGCAGTTCTGACCATGCAGGGAATGATCGAGCGAGTATTGGAAGCGGATGGCATCACACGTGAAATGATTCAAGAGCAGCAGAAACGCTTGAACCTGATCCAGCGATTAGCTGGTATGAGTGAAGAGGCTGTGGAGCAGGCGGCTAAGGATGAGAACGAGTTGATGGATGCAGAGTTTTTCAGCATCCTTAACAGGTTAGCAGAATCTGCCATGATGGCAGGCGATGAGGCCTCTGCCCGTGCTTTGGCTAACCTACAGAGGAAACTGATGCCCCTCACCACCGCCGGACAGAAGATCGAGGCCCAAAACAAGGAAGTTCAGGATGCCGTACGAGACCTGCAGGAGTTGGGAGAGGACCTGACCCGGGAAAAATTACTGGATATGATGATCGATGCCAGCAGTGATGTGCGAATGAGCGTGCTTGCCAGCCTGGCTCGGCCTGCGCTGGATTATGAGTTTTTCCAACTGCTTACGGAGAGGATCGAATCTGCAAAAGGTTCCGGGAAAGAGCGCCTGATCCAGCTACGTGAACGGTTATTAGAAATGACACGCGAGATCGACCGGCAGATCGAAAGCCGCCTCGACCAATCCAGAGAGTTTCTCAACCAGCTTTTGAATGAAGAGGATATTTCAGCAGCTACAGAACAAAACCTGGGCGCCATTGACGAGGCGTTTCTACAAGTGTTGAACAGTGAGATGGCTGCCGCCCGACAAAAGGGAGATTTGGATAAGATACAGAAGCTGGGGCAGGTCGTGCAAGTCATCCAACAAGCCAGTGCACCGCCTCCAGAAATCGAGATGATCGAGGATTTGTTGGAAGAAGAGGATGAGAAAGCCCGACAGGAATGGCTGGAGGCAAACCGGGATAAAGTGACGCCTGAGTTTGTGGACACGCTTACCAGTCTCGTTGGACAGTCCCAAGACGGTCGCGACAAGGAACTTTCGGACCGGTTGCAAGAGGTTTACCGGTCAGTGCTGCGTTTCTCGATGAAATCGAACCTGGAATCTTGAAGTACTTAATAAAAGCGCATAGCTCACAGTTGTAAGGCCTTGGTATTCATTCTTATACACTAGGGTTATCCAACCGCAAGCCATGACCGCGTACCGTGACGATATAGGTATGCGTTGGGTCGATGGTCGCCAGGCGGTCACGCAAGCGCCGGATCAATGCATCCAGGGCTTGTTCAGATACCCCAACTGCATATTCTTCTCCCCATACGCTTTCGATTAATTCTTTACGTTCAACCACCCTTCCCTCACGCTCATACAATAGCTCGAGCAGGCTGAACTGAGAGACAGACAGGGGCGGCAGTACCTCTTCTTTTCCGATCCAAACCCGCCTGGATCGTTTTTCCAACCTCAAACGGCGAGGCTGGGCGAGCAATGATCCCATCTGTTCGGAATCTAATGGCATGGTTGCGTCGGAGCTTACGAAGAGGAATTGTTGGGCCAGTGCGATCTGGATGACATCTCCATCCTGAAGGAGGACGGGTCCTTCGATCAGTTTTCCGTTACAGTGAGTGCCATTCTTGCTGTCCAGGTCCTCGAGCTCGGTGCCTGCTGAGGTCTGTGTCAGGCGAGCGTGAACGCGGGAAACTTGCCGGCTGGGTACCACGATGTCACAAGTATCTTCACGCCCTATGACCAGGCTGGAGTTTACCGGGAAACGCTGGCCATTCAAAGGACCACTTTGCGCCGATAAGATAGGATGTTCATCGTTATTTTGAGGCATTTGTTCCCCTTTTAGCAAAGAAGCCTTTATGGATTTTAGACTATGCACGGGTTGTGCGTGTATAATATCATAAGTTTGTTACGCCGGAAATCGTCCTATGCCTACGCCACTCAAATCAGGAGAGGTCCTCCGAAGTCGTTATAAGATCACAAGCATAATCGGTCACGGGGGCATGGGAAGCATCTATTTGGCCGATGATATTCGCCTGGAAGGTCGCCAGTGTGCGCTCAAGGAAGTCGAGCATGATCGCTCCCTTCCAACGGATATGCTGCACCAGGCGCGCGACCAATTCCTGAGAGAGGCGACCGTACTTGCTCGCCTAGACCACCCCAATCTACCAAAAGTGTCGGATTTCTTTTCCATCGGCGGTCGTGATTACTTGGTTATGGATTACGTTCCCGGTAAAGATCTACGCAGCCTGATGAACGAAGCCCGGCAGCGCAACATCTTCCTACCCGAACGGGACGTTCTGGCTTGGGCTAGCCAGCTCGCTGACGCTCTTACATATCTGCATAGCCAGAAGCCGCCCATCCTGCACAGGGATATCAAACCCAGCAACCTCAAGCTTACCCCGAGCGGATTGCTTAAATTGGTGGACTTTGGTTTGGTCAAAATCCTCGCTTCTGACGAAATGACGATTACCGTTCTCCAGGGACGGGGTACCGCTCTTTACACGCCCCTGGAGCAATATGGCGGCGACGCCGGGCATACCGATGCCCGCAGTGATATCTATGCTTTTGGCACGACCTTGTACCACTTACTGACCAATCGTGCTCCGGTTGAAGCCCGGGAGCGTTTTCTGCACCCCGATAGCCTGGTCTTGCCCAGGCAGATCAACCCTGAGATCAGCCCCCGCACTGAACGTGCGATTTTGTGGGCCATCAGCCTGCACCCGGATGACAGGCCCCAAGATGTGGAAGCCTTCCGCCAGTCCTTATTGGGTAACTGGACCCCACCTCAGAGAGTAAACAACAGCTTGCCTACTCCGACCCTGGCAGATCTAATATCATCGCCAGTGGAGCTTACTCTGGCATTGGTAACCGGAGCTCTGGTGCTGATCAGCTTGCTAGCGACCATCTTGAGTAACTAAAATAACTGAGCAGGCAATCCTCCAGATACTAATCCTTTTTCAAGTGCATAAAACCTCTCCAACTCCAGGCAACGATAGCTCCTGCTACCGCGCCTATTAATGTTATGAGAAGCACTCCACTTGTACCCATGTCGTGAACTAACGATTTACTACCAGGCATTTTCAAGGCTAAATAAGAATAAGCAGCCAGGCCGCCGATCAAGATCAGGAAGGCAGACCGCATTCCCCAACGTACATGCCCGGAAAGACTGGAGACCCAATAGGTGGACAATCCAAGTAGCATGGTCAGGATAAAGGCCAAAGACCAGTCCCCAAAAGTGGTTTGATCTTGAGGAGGGATAGGAGCAGGGGTCGGCTCGACCGTGGGTGTAATGGTAATGGTCACTGTCGGGGTGAGGGTTTCTGTTGGTGCGTCTGTTGGCGTTGGTTGGGTAGGCTGAGGTGTTGTCTCTGAAGGGATATCGAAGACCAACGGGTCAACAGTCCGGGCCAGTTCGCTCTCCGCCCGGATCTGGATCAGGCCGCTGTTTTCTATCCGGATATTGGCCCTGGCTATTCCTTCAGAGATCTCGGTCTCTATGATTTGAGAGATCGTTCCCTCACCACGAGTGACAACGAAACGGACGATCGTCCGGTCGGGTACACGGTGCCCATTGCCATCGAGGATCGGCGAAGTGCGGACTGGAATTGAATCTCCGATCCTGAACCTGGGAACGACCGTAGGGACAGGGGTTCCATTTCCATTTCCGTTCCCATTTTCGTTTTCTGCATCGTTATTATCCAGGAAGAGCTGAATGACCTGGTCAGGGTCAGGAAAAGTGGCTGCATTCAGGTCGTAACCGGCCCCGCTAATTGTAACCGGGGAGGCTCCGGTAGGCCGGATATCCTTGAAAAACAGGCGGGCGGCGATATCGATTGCAGCAGGAGTTTTACTATACAAGCCATAATAAGCGGTCAACTTGGAGATGTCGGTGGCATCGAGGAAATACGGCGCGTTCAAGGCAAAGACGATCAGGTGTTTCTGTTGGTGCAGGTCAGGGCGGTTATCGAGGAAATTGCTGAGCGCCATGGAATGAGGAATGGAAGGGTTCTCGTTCAACATAACAAAGACGATCCACCTGGCCTCTCGCAGGTCCTGTTCCATTTCTGTGCCGGTATCCAGCATTTCTTGAAGGTCGACAAAGGAATAGGACGACAGATTACGCGGCTGGATCTGCCCACCCATTTGCTGGCTATACAGGCGAACTACCATATTTTCAAGTGCGTCCACCGAGATGGTGGGTAGGAGAGGGCATCTGGTGCATTGTCGCTCATATCGACTATCGGTAATAAAGACAATCCGATCGTTCCGTCCGGGCGGGTCTGGCATTGTATTGGCCAATTCGGCCTGAGATGGGCTGATCAATGTGGCTGCCTGTCGCATGACCTCGAGTGTCACTCTCGATGAGTTGCCAAAAGAGCCTGGCAGGGTTTGGGAAGCCCAGGTCTGGTTTAGTGTAAATGTGTTGTTGTACATGCGCATCTTAAGCGTCAAGATGCGCAGGACCGACTCGTCAACTCGCTGGGCAAAGAACGAGTCCTGCCGGTAAACCTGGGTGAATAGTTCTAGAGTTTTTATGATATTGAGAAAGGAGTCAGGTTCATCGGTAGTTGAAAAATCACCCAGGAACAATACATCGTTGCCTGCCTGGAAAGCGTCGCGAGCCACGTAGCGCCCGAGATAGGTCTGCCCGGTGGTTTCGTAATACCGCTTCACCGCCCGGCCGCTCAGATCATCACTGACCATCACGCCGCCAGCCTGTCGCCAGCTATCGAAATCTGGCAAGCTCATCAGCTGGTTGAATGCATCCCGATCGAAGGTTACCGGGCGTCCCAGGGCCCGGCTGTTATCTTGGAAACCCTGGAAGCGGATATGAGAGGTTAGCAACCCATCCGCACGCATGGCAGGGTCTTGAGCGCCTCCGGTAACAGCAAAGAAAGGCGCCAGCTCGATTTGCTTAAGCTGCTGCAACGACTTGCGCACCGTGGCAACTTCTTCTTCTGGCAGGCGATCGGAGCTACCGTAGCCGGGAAAATGCTTTGCGATCACCGCCATCTCCCCATTACTGCCTTCATGCACCCCACTGATATAGGATTTACCTATCTCCCCCACCCAATATGGATCACCTCCAAAGGTGCGGATGCCCAGGTCGCCTGAGCCTTCCAGGTGAGGAGCCTCCAATACGTCCAGTGAAGGACCCAGCAACAGGTTGATTCCCAACATGTTGAGCTCGCTACCCAATACATGGCCCACCTCTTTTGCCAGCTCCGGGTTCCAGGTAGAACCGATTGCCATCTGGCTGGGAAGGGGAGTCATGCTGGTACTGTGGATTTGATCGTAAGGTGGACCACCGCCTTCCTGTGCGATTCCGATAAAAAGTGGGATGAAGGCAGGTCGAAATACTTCCCCTGTCGCAGGATTGGTTTGATCCTGTTGTGAGGCGTTATACTTGTTGGCCTGTAGCTGGCGGGTCAAACTTAAGGTTACTGGGATGGTCTGGTCATGAGCGATGAAATTATCGTTGCTGGCTCGCAGCACTACACCACCGATATGGTATTTTGTAACCAGCTCGAAGACCCCATTTTGGGCTAAGGGACCCACCTCTGGGCCTTGAAATGTAACCAGGAAAAGCTGCCCGATCCGCTCTTCGGGAGTCAGGGTCTCCAGCAGGGCCTCTGCCCGCTGCCTGGAGATGTCTTCCTGGGAGGGCGAGGCTGCCATAGAGCCTGAGAATGTATTCAAGAACAGGAAAAGGATCGCTGCCAGATGAATGACGATCGCTAGCGACCTTCCTCTCCTGAAGACCCTGTATGACCGGCGGCTTTCTCTCTCTCGCAAGTCCTTCTTTCCTCTCCTATCAAGATACCCGTAAGGCCCGTAGTTGGGGCGCTCTTACAGTTCTTTGATTAATATCTCGTGCAGCAACTGCCGGCGTGCAGCGCCGCTTAACGATTCAAGTTTACGAATCCCTAGAGGATCGATCACCTCCCGCAGCAGGCGGAGCTCGTCATCCGATGGCAGCGGGGTCTCGTGTACATCCTGAGAAATATCGAATTCGAAGCCGGTATGAGAGCGTATTTTCTCAATGCTAACGCCCGGGTGATAGGAGAACAGGCGCATCCGGCGATTTGAAAAACCTTCCGAGGCGGTCGAGGTCTGATCTCCAGGATCACCATAATCGAACTGGCCTAGGTCTGATATTAAGTAACGAGGACCTGCGCCATGCGTGCGTGCCGGATGATGACCCAATCCAGAAAGGACATCAAGCTTCTGAACGAAGGTCACCCTGGAGTGGCGGGGTACGTACAGATAGATATCGTTAATGAATGTTGTCACGTCCGGGATCCCTCCGCTACCGGGCAGCCGCAATCGAAGGCGACCAGTGGTAAGATAATCTTTCCCGAAGGCGATATTATTAAAGTTACCCGCTGCATCTACCTGGGCAGGGCGGAAGAATTCCTTCGGCTGCAAGCGGGGCAAGACATCCGCGGCTGCTCGAACAAATCCGACATTCGCCAGGGAACGGTCCAGCCAGAGACTTTCAATCCGGCGCAGGCCCAGGGGAGCGGGTTTCTGGCATACGCTCTGACCGATGGCTGAGGCGAAGTAAAGGTTTGGGGCGTGGGTATGCCTCGCAAGAAGGTACCCAGCCGTAACCAGGGGGGTAGCCAGTCCCTGGGCAACCAGCTCGCCGTCCTTAATCTGGCGGGCTATACATACTACCATAATTTCGTCAGCCGTGATGTCCATCCTCACTCACTATTTTACTATGTAGCTCTGCCTGGATATTGCCTCCGCTGATGAGCACGATAGCCGGACGTTGGCTGACTTTCTTCGACAAAACGGCAGCCAGCGCGGCTGCTGCTGACCCCTCGATGCGTTCCTGGTAGCTCCGCCAGCAATATGCGATTGCACTGGAAATCTCTTCCTCGCTGACCAGAATAAAATCATCCACCAGGCGCTTGACCATCGGAATGGTCAACGAATCCGGTTCGACTGGGCCGGCTAACCCGTCTGCAAGACTGGGAAGCTCGACGGAAGAGGACTGGGAACCGTGGTGATAGAGGTCATATAAGAAGGTAGACGCCTGAGATTGTACAGCAACCAGTCGTTGGGGTGATCCTGCGCCAGGCTCCAGGCTTTGAATAGCAGCTCCAATACCGGCGACCAGGCCTCCGCCGCCAGCAGGCACTACCCAGGTCATGCTTGAACGTTTGGGCAGGTCCGACCAGATCTCCAGTCCAGCGGTTCCCTGTCCGGCGATCACCTGCGCGTCGTTATACGGCGAGATCCAGACGCCTCCGCTAGAGCGCACGTATTCCAATCCAGCCAGTTCAGCATCGCCATATCCTCCTTGGACAAGATGGACATCTGCACCCAGGGCCTGCATGGCTTCCACTTTGGCTGGTACAGCATGTTCAGAGGCGAAGATAATGGCCCGAGTACCAGCTTGATTGGCTGCCAGGGCTACCCCCTGACCATGATTCCCGGCAGAAGCTGTTACGATGCCGCGCTTACGATCCAATTCACCCAGAGTCAAAACCTTGTTGAAGGCTCCACGTGCTTTGAACGACCCGGTCACCTGGCGATTCTCCCATTTCATGTAAATCTGGTTCGCCGGGTCAAAGGTCAGAGGCGTATGGGTGATATAGGGGGAAATGCGTTGAGCAGCTTCGTGAAGCCAGGTCTGTGGAAACATTTCCACTCGAACCAACCTTTCAAGTATAGAGGGCTGCCAGAGTCGCTCGAGCCAGGAGGGGATCGTCGGTAAAGATACCATCGGCGCCGCAGGCATACAGCCGGCGCATATCTTCAGGCTCGTTTACAGTATAGGTATGCAACCGTCGCCCTTGGGCATGCACCTTCTTGACGAGTGATTCATTGACATCTCCAAGCCACGGGTGCAGCGCTTCGTGGGGGATCAGGTTTGCCAGGCGGGTGCGGGTCCAGGCTCCTGCCCAGCCATCCAACCCTAACAAGCCAATTGGAGCTTTAGGCAGGTACCTGCGTATCCGTAGTAAAGCAAGCGGGTTAAATGAGGAAAACATTACCTGGCGTTCCAAACCGAAACGGCTTACTAGACCGGCAGCAATAGCGGGTAGAGGGTCTGCAGGAGAGGCGTAGTTGGTTAACTCGATATTGATTGGGATGCGCCCACCCACGGCCTCGAAAACCTCATCCAGGGTAGGGATTTTTTCTTGCCGGAAAGTGATGTCGAAGTACGAACCAGCATCCAGCTCTTTTAGTGCCGCCAGGGGTTGCTTTCCCACTTTACCCGTTCCATCGGTTGTTCGGTCAACTGTGCTGTCATGGATGATAACCACATACCCATCGCTGCTCAGCTTTGCATCCAGCTCTATAGCGTCTGCCTTATGCTCGATAGCCAGCTCAAAAGCAGCCAGGGTGTTCTCCGGAGCGTGCATTTTTGACCCCCGGTGTGCGAAAATTGAGGGCCTGGGTAAATATGAAAACATCTGGGTATTCCTGCTATAACTCTACAAAATATGACTCAGCCGCCCGGTCGATCAGCTCTCGTGTAAGGGAAGGCTCCGTGCCCATGTAATTGGCGATATCCAGGATCTGGTCGCATAGGTCGCGTGGGTGGGAGGCGCGCAGCTTGCGGTTACGCTTGACATACCATTCTTGGAGAAGGTAGGCTAACCCTTGGTCGGAGTAGGTGATGCCCTTGCTGTTCGCAACCCGGTTGAAGATCTCGCGATAATCTTCAAAGCTTGGATCAACGATCTCGATCTTGTGACGTAACCGGCGCAAGAAGGCTTCATCAACCAGGTCTTTAGGGGGTAGGTTGGTCGAGAAGACCACCAGAACGTCAAAAGGTATCTCAATTTTCCTTCCGGTGTGGAGGGTGAGAAAATCGATGCGATTTTCCAAGGGAACAATCCAACGGTTAAGCAAGTCCCGCGGTCGTACGAGTTGGCGGCCAAAGTCATCGATCAGTAATATACCGCCGTTGGCCTTGACCTGGAAAGGCGCTTCGTAGTACTTATTGACATCATCAAATACCAGATCCAGGCCGGCTAAAGTGAGCTCGCCCCCGGTTACAACGAAGGGACGGTTGATGCGCACCCAACGTGGGTCACGACGGATTCCCGAGCGCAGGCTTCCGGTCGAGTTGGAATTGCCGTTTTCGTCCTTATAGATCACATGGTTGACCGAATCGTACAGCTTGACGACCTGCCCATCCACGTAAATGGCGTACGGGATATACAGGCTTTCCTCAAGGATCATGTTGCCGATTGCCCTGGCAATGCTGGTCTTCCCATTTCCCGGCGGGCCATAGAAGAATATCGAGGTGCCGGAGTTGACGGCAGGACCAATACGCTGGTAGGTCTTTTCGGAAATCACCAGATTGGAGAGGACCTGGCGTAGAATCCGGTTGGTAACCTGGGTCCGGCTTCGGCTCTGCCGGAGAATGGAATCGATATAGGC
>CAZAQS010000077.1:0-9091 GCA_964486825.1 uncultured Anaerolineaceae bacterium
GAAGTATTCCTTCATTTCCTGGAGAAAAGGATGCGATCCGGGAGATACCTTCGCCGATGTGATCAGCCTGTCGGGCGACTCGGTGTCCGTCTCGTCCAACCGCCAGATCGGCGAGCAGGTGATCGCCATTCCGGCGTCCCGTTTCGGCACGAAGAGCCTGTGGGTGATCACCGTCCAGAGGCAGGGCTCGTTGGAGACTTACGGCGACGACGTGTTCCTGAGTGCTGTCAGCTTGAGCTACTCGACGCAACCCTTAACCAGGGAAGTCTTCATGCCGGTTCTGCTCAAATAGCAGGGCCTGGTGAATCCCCCATAACCCCAGGAGTAGCTGTGGAGCTTCCTGCCGTGCTACCCAGGTTGAGCTGTCCATAGAGGTGAGCCTGGGGCGCAATGCCAGGGATGTGCTCTCGGACCTGGAGGTACGCATCAAAGAGACGCGCGAAGACGCCCCCGCATGTCGTGGTTGCCTGGCAATTTTAATCCAGGAATTTTTCAGCGTGGTGGCATGCGACCCAGTGAGGGTTACCTGGATCGTTCATATTTCGGAATTCAGGATCTATTTCTCTACAGATATCGGTAGCATGCGGGCAGCGCGGGTGGAAGCGACAGGCCGGAGGTGGGTTGGCAGGGTTAGGCACATCGCCCTCCAGGATTATTCTTTGTCGCTTGGCTTCTTTTTCGGGATCCGGTATGGGTATCGCAGAGAGTAGAGCATGTGTGTAGGGGTGCAAGGGCCGTTCAAAAACCTCCTCCCTCGAGCTGAGCTCTACGATCCGGCCAAGATACATGACAGCCACCCTATCACTTATATAGCTCACCATGGAAAGATCGTGAGCAATAAAGAGGTAGGTGAGCCCCAATTCTGTCTTTAAATCATCCAGCAGGTTTACGATCTGGGCCTGAATTGAGACATCTAGCGCCGAGATTGGCTCATCTGCGACTATAAAGGATGGATTCGTCGCAAGGGCGCGTGCGATCCCAACCCTCTGGCGCTGCCCTCCTGAGAACTCGTGTGGGTAGCGGTTTATATAGAAAGGGTTTAGGCCGACCAGCTGTAATAGTTCTTTTACCCGTTTTTTTCGATCGTTTGAAGCGCCGATTTTATGGATAAGTAATGGTTCACTAATAATATTCCCAATCGTCATTCGCGGGTTGAGAGATGCGTATGGGTCTTGAAAGATCATCTGCATATTTCGCCGGGCCCTGCGTAACTTCTCTGGGCTCAGGTTTGTCAGGTCTGTCCCCTCTAGGATGACCTTTCCTGCGGTCGGCAAGTAGAGCTGAAGTATCGTACGAGCTGCTGTAGATTTTCCACACCCGCTCTCACCAACCAGGCCTAATGTTTCACCTTTGAAGATATCGAAACTGATCCCATCGACCGCCTGGACTGTGCCCACCTGGCGTCGCAACAACCCTCTTCGGACTGGGAAATGTTTCTTTAATCCCTGCACTTTGACGAGAACCTGCTTCTCGTCGATCCTATTGATGCTTGTTGTTTGTAGATCAGTGTCCACTAGTTTCTATCAATCTATCTGAACGCACGTCTTCCCATCGCCAGCATGCTGATTGGTGCGCCTCCTTGACTTTTAGCAAAGGTGGATTTTCTTGCCAGCATTTGCTAACAGAATATTGGCAGCGCGGTGCAAAGGGGCAGTAATCTGTTTTTTCGAGCAGATCGGGCAACACGCCTTCAATCGAGTCCAGTCGTCTTTGTTCCCTCGATGTTATCGTCGGGATAGATTGTAACAAGCCTTTGGTGTAAGGATGGCTGGTTTTCTTGTATAGATCGTGAACTGGAGCCTTTTCGATGATGTAACCGGCATACATCACGGCAACTTTATCCACCAGGCCTGCAACAACACCCAGATCGTGGGTTATCCAGATGATGGCCATGCCCAATTTGGCTTGCAGCTCTTTGACCAGTTCGATTATTTGTGCTTGAATGGTTACGTCAAGAGCGGTAGTTGGTTCGTCCGCAATCAGCAAGGATGGGTTACAGGAAAGGGCCATGGCAATCATGACTCGTTGGCGTTGCCCGCCGGAAAACTGGTGAGGGTAATTTGACAACCGCCCCTCAGCATTTGGTATCCCCACCAGTCTTAACATTTCGAGCGCTTTCTCCTTTGCTTGCCCGTCTTCGAGTCCCAAGTGTAGTTTCATTGCTTCCGTCATCTGCCTGCCGATCGTGAGCACCGGGTTTAGGGAAGTCATGGGATCCTGGAAAATCATTCCAATTTCCCGGCCTCGGATATTTCGCATTTCCCGGGAAGATAGCTTAAGTAGATCTTGACCTTTGTAGATTACGGTTCCATTTTCGATTCGGCCAGGTGGGCTGGGTATCAACCTTAAAACCGAGAGGACTCCTACAGATTTACCAGAACCACTCTCGCCCACAATAGCCATCGATTCCCCCAGCTCCAGCTCATAAGAAATTCCATTGACAGCATGAATGACTCCATCCTGTGTATAAAATCTTGTGACGAGATCACGTACTTCCAGTAAATACATTACTTAAGGCACTTTCTTTTGGGTAATTCTTCTATTCCACATCATTGGATTTGTTACGTTCCTGCAATTAATGGCGTTTTCATACCCTATAAGGCATTACCTCTATCGGATCAGGTGATCTATCGGAAAATATGGAGCTCTTTAGGAAAGGTACTTAGGACCTCGTGCCCATTTTCCGTTACGAGGACAACGTCTTCGATTGCAAAGTTGCCGATCTTATGGTCAGGTTGGTCCCAAAATATTGGCTCTACCGTCAATATCATGTTCGGCTGTGCAATCACTTCGCTGCCCCTGGCAATTGAAGGGGGTTCGTGAACATCCAAACCCAAGCCATGCCCTACACGCTCTAGACCTGGCACATGTTGTTCGAAACCTCTTTCCAGGAGAACATTGTAACAAGCATCAAAGATTTCATGAAGTTTGACTCCAGGCCTGATCATATCAACCCCGGCTTGCTGGGATGCAAGCTCCGCCTCAAAGAAATGAAGCTGTTCGGGGCTGGGCTTTCCTACACTTGCCATTCTCATGAAGTCTGACCAGTAATGTTTGTAGTTACCACCCACATCTACGACAACAAGTTCACCCTCGTTCATTGGCTTATCAAAGGGTTCAACATTGACCATCCCATACTTCATCTCTCCGGAGCGGACCATGAGAAAACCTGGCAATTCTTCCGTTTCGATAGCTAGCTCAGCCATAATTATTCCGGCTAATTGCCTTTCCGTCATGCCGGGGTAAGCTGCACTGAATCCTTTTTCGAAGGCCCTGTTGGTAGCATCACAGACTTTTCGTATAGCCTTTACTTCCCGATCTGATTTGATAATTCGCAAATCCCAGAGTAGAGGTCCGGCGTCCTGGCATTTGGCCCCGGATATGCTGGCGGTAAGCGCCTGGAAGTCTTCCTGCGACATTCCCATCCGGTGTCCATACCCAAGCTCTAGACCGATTACGCCCCTTTCCACCCCCAGTTCTTTGCATGCATTCGTAAAAGCAGTAATCGGATCAGGTGCTGCATCCTTTCTTCTCCACCCGCCCCATGGACGAAGTTCTTCAACCCAAGAGCTATGGTAGGAAACATCATAGAGGGTTTCCGGAATTATCGAAATCACAGGCTTGTTTTTATCTCTCGGGATCACCATACCCATGGGGCGGTGCTTGGAGTTCCATCCAATCGTACGGATACCTGAAAAGTAAATTACGTTTTCTTTCGAAGTGAGTAGCAATGCATCAAAACCGCGCTTATCCATCTCAACTTGAGCTTTTTCGATACGAGACAAGAATTCTTCTGTCGGAAAGAATGCATGGGCAGGTTGGCGAGAAGTCATAATTAAGGTCTCCTTCACTAGATTTTATTTTTTGTTGTTCATCCTACAAAGGTTCTCAGGCAGGTCTTTGGCCCGTTTCCAGGTAATACAGGACCCCATTCCGGTCCAGGCCTGACAGGCCTAGTTTTTCTACAGTTCTTCCTTCTTCCCAAAAGTTTTTTTGTTCTACTTCTGAAAGTACGTAATTGATGCTGTCACTGATAGGTGTTGGTATTTTGAGTAGACTACCTAAAGAAGAATAAAGCACTGTTCCATAAGGGACATCCTCTGTGATATAACGATCCCAAATCTTATCTCGAAGGCCAAATGGCTCACCCTTCTTTCGGTAAACGTGCGGTCCGCTACCTGTTTCACGGTAAAGATCATCGATAGGGACCACATCTAAACCTAAGATCTGTTGCAGAGCCATTTTTTCTTTGTCTACTGCATCCATCAACCGCAAGACGCCGGGAGTCATTCCTTCGTTCATGATCGAAAGCATGCCCTCAGCGCGCTCGACTGCCGCGTAGTTTAGTAGCATTGGCGCCGGATGGATCAGGAAATTTGGGTTATTGAGACCTGGGTCCAAGACGTTAGGTTTTGGAATAAGCTTTAGCGTGTTGCCGATCGTTTCGACTAAACGACCTGTATTACGTCCAGGGAAGGCGGATGTGCGCAATGTTGAAGGCAGCTTGATGCGGAGCTTGTCGCTGCTTACCATGCGTGCTGATTGGGGCAAGGTCACGGTTTCTCCCAGCAAAACATCATCCAGGCTGATACCAGCCTGCTGAAGGAGCAACCCGATTTCCAGGGAGCCCGCTGAGCCTGTCAAAAGGAGAAGGATATGTCCATTGCGCAGGTAGGGAATACAGGCTTCAACCATGGAACGTTGCCCATAGCCTGGTACAGCAACTAAAATCAAATCGACGTCTTTCATGGCCACAGAAATGTCGGTAGTAACCACAGGCAGTGGAACAAACTCTTCTCCCAGGTCACCCTCGATGTCTACGCCACCCCTTTCTCGGAGGGGTTGTAGCCTGGCAGATGAGCGATTGTACAGGTGGGCTCGGTAGCCTCGCCTTGCCAGAACTGCTGCGGCAGCAATACCCCCCGGACCAGCTCCCAAAACAGCAACACATTCGATATTTGGCATCGTTCCTTCCTTTACTGGGAAGCCTTCAAGGTGTTCCGTTGTTATAATAGTATACTGGTCTAACCAGGTGGATTAATTATAGCACAAATTTTTGATGCTTAAAAATAAAGCTAGATATAGCCAGCCTACTTGACATGAGACTGCTTTTATAATATAGTAAATAGTATACTGGTCCAACCAGACAAACAGGATTGGGGAGAAGCCATAGAAATAGGATCTGATATAAATACAAAAGGAGTTAAGGCTAATGAAAATAGTTGCAGCTGATATCCAATCAACGCGCATTCCGGTAATTCGCGCCCACCAAATGGCGATTGGAACGACTCATTTTCAGGAAAATGTGATTGTCCGGTTGACAAGTGAAGATGGGATCGTAGGGATTGGCGAAGCGCCGCATATGGTTGGCCATTCTCAGCTCGGTGAGACCCCTCATACGGTTCGTGTGATTTTACGCCACAAATTGATCCCTGCCGTTTTGGGCCTTAGCGCCCTCGACCAGGAGGGTATTACTGTCGCTTTAGATCGGGCAGTTCCCGGAAATTTAAGAGCGAAGGGCGCATTGGTGATGGCTGCCTATGATTTAGCCGGGAAATTTCTCAATACCCCTGTATACAATCTACTCGGTGGTAAGGTGCGGGAATCCATTCCATTGAGCTGGTCGCTTCCAATTGTGGAGATAGAAAAAGCAGTTGAAGAAGGGCTGGAAATGGTTGGCCGTGGGTGGCGAATACTGAAAATCAAAGTAGGCCGGCCGGATCCAGATGATGACGCAAAAATGGCGCTTGCTCTTAGGAAAGCGGTTGGCGACGATATTCGAATTCGGGCCGACGCCAACCAGGCTTACGACCTGAAGACCGCCATGCGTGTGCTGCACAAAATGGAACAGGCCAATCTTGAGTTTATGGAACAGCCGGTTCATCGCGACGACCTGGAGGGATTGGCCGAAGTTACCAGGCAATCTCCAATTCCGATAATGGCTGATGAAGCCGCCAAAACCCTTGAAAGCCTGGCTATGATTGCCAGGCTACGCGCCGCGGACTATGTCAGCATTTATGTCATCGGACCCGGAGGCCTGGTTAATTCCAAGAAGATGGCAGCCATCGCCCAGGCCCATCGCATGCGTGGTTACGTGGGTGGCGCTTTGGAAAGTGTAATCGGCGCCAGCTCGGGATTGCATCTTGCCGCCTCTAGCCCGGCCATTGACCTGGGCTGCGAAATGGGCGGCCAATTTCTCCTCAAAGATGACATAGGAACCAGTTCTCTGCAAATGGAAGATGGCGCCTTGGTAGTGCCAACTGGACCAGGCCTGGGGATTGAACTGGATGAGTCGAAACTCGATATGTACCGGGAAGGTGAAGTGGAACGGATTTCAGGCGAGGATCGCTAAATTTCGAAAGGAATTGAAGGATGAAATTCGGTTTTGGGCATGTCCCTGCGGAAAATTATAAGAACTTCGTCGAGTTGGTGCAGCTTGCTGAAGAATTGGGTTTTGACTTTGCCTGGGTTCCGGATCAGACCTTTTACCGCGATCCGTACGTGATTATGGCAGCCCTTGCGCTATCTACAAGTCGCATAAATATTGGGCTGGGGGTTACAAATCCTTACACCAGACACCCTGCCATGGCGGCTCGTGCAGTTGGAGCTTTGAACGAAATGGCGCCAGGAAGAATTCATTTAGGTATCGGCGCCGGCAACCGGAAGGAATTGATTCATCCCCTCGGTTTAGACGGGTCCCATCCTGGCGAAAAATGTCGTGAGATGGCGGAAATTGTAAAAGGCTTGCTATCCGGGAAGGAGATCCAGCATGAAGGTGAGCACTTCCTTGCCAGGGGGGTTGTCCTGAATTTTGATGCCGGGCCTGAGATTCCTGTTTATATTGCCGGGCGCGGCGCACTGGTCCTTCAAGCTGCCGGTCAGTCGGCTGATGGCGCCATTATTGGGGGTTTATGCACCCCAAAGGGCATCGATTACGCTTTACGGCATATCGAATACGGCGCTTCCCTCTCTGGAAGGGACATGAGGCGCATGGAGATTGTCAGTTGGGTGACGATTCAGATTACAACCCGACGCGAGCAAGTATTGGAAAATATCCGTCCCGTAGTAGCTCATATCGTAGGCGGCGCGCCATTGGAGGTGCTCGAGGCAGTGGATCTGCCTATGGACATTGTGGATAAGATAAAAGGCGCTTACACCCGGGAAGGTTCTGCAGAAGCCGCTAAGTTTATATCCGAGGAATTTATAGATGCTTTTACCATTATCGGAGACAGCCAAAGCTGTATTAACCGCATACAGGCCTTGTCCGATGCCGGCGTAACCCAATTATCCATGTTGATGCCCCCAGCCGGTGTTCAGGATCAACAAAAAATAATCAATCGCTTTGCGGAAGTTATTTTGCCTGAATTCAAGTGAATTCACTTTCCCCGATTAAGGCAGGAATAGGACAACAATCTTCATGAACAGGTAATGTTAATTTCGTAAACCAGCTCACCCAAAGAATGAGGTACAGGTATGTCCAAACTGAATTACCTGCTCGCACCACAATCGAGGTGAGCGGTCTGGGATTGACTGCCGAAGTTGAAATTGATGCTGTTGCGGTCTATCGGGAATAATACAGCGGCCGAATTACTGTTCCTTCGGCGACAGATCTGCAATCGCTTTGCGAACACTTTCGATATGCTTCACCATGGCTTGCTCGGCTGCAGGCGCATCGCGTTGCGTGATAGCATTCGTAATATTCCTGTGATCACCATACGATTTTTCAGCCCGGTCAGGAAGTAGCATCAACGACCGGCGAGGATTGACCATCGCCTCGATCATGATATCAACCAGCTCGAGTAGGACAGGTATACCACTCGCTTTTGCTATCGAAAGATGGAAGCTCCTATCGAGGTGGACCAGGGTGTCTAACTCTCTCTGTTTCAGGCTCTCTTCCATGCGATCCATGAGCTGGTTTATCTCGTCGATCTGCTCGGGAGTTGCCCTTTGCGCAGCTAATTTGACGGCCCGGCTTTCAAGAGCTTCGCGCACTTCCAGGATGTCCATCACCTCGGTTGCATGCTCTTGAAACCATCTTCGAACGCTTTCCTCCCGTTCGATTGTGGTAGGGTCGCCGATTACAAAAGCTCCTTTTCCCGATCTCACCTCGATAATGCCTTTAAACTCGAGTATCCTCAATGCTTCGCGTACAGACGCTCGCGCTACCTGGAATTGATTCACCAGCTCGCGTTCGCCGGGTAACTGGTCCCCAACTTGTAGCTTCCCATCTTCAATTAGGGAAATGATCTGTTCCACCACGCTGTCGGAAACACGGACTTTTTTAATTCTTTGAAGTAAGTGGTTGAATTCTGTCATATATTGTTGGCTGACTGCCCTGGTAAGATCATATTGTGTTGATGGAGTCAGGAATATACTTTAAATCCTTGCTCGCGGTGCAACGATATCCAGGTGAATTTCGGTTTTATAAGGTTCTTGATCATTATAGCCCGAACTGCATTAGGCTGCAATTACTTGTAGCTCTCGGGTTGTATTGTTCAATCGCCGGCCCCCGGTATCCGTTACCGCGACGATATCTTCTATCCGTATTCCGAACTCTCCCTTGATATAGATACCAGGTTCGATGCTGAAAACCATACCTGGCGCGAGGCTGGTGTCTTCGCCTTTGACGATGAAAGGCAACTCGTGTATATCCAGGCCTATTCCATGTCCTGTCCGGTGCAAAAAATACTCTCCATAACCGGCCTTCCTGATATGATCGCGGGCCACTCTATCGATATACTCAGCTGTTACGCCCGGTTTTACCGCCTCAAAGGCTTTATCATTCGCCTCCTTGACGGTGTTATAGGCGTGTAAAAATTTCTCAGATGGCTCCCCGATGTGGATCGTGCGCGTCATGTCTGACCAATATCCGTTTACCATACCTCCAAAATCGATGATGATTGGGTCTCCATTACCAATTACCCGCGCGCTCACGTGATGGTGGGGAGAAGCAGCATTGGGTCCCACTGCTACGATTGCTCCTCCAGCCGCATCATGCCCCATCTGCGGAAGCAATTCCATAATTTGGGCTTTCATTTGTACTTCGGTTTTTCCTACCAGGGGAGATTCCAGGAGGGCGTCGAAAACCATG
>CAZAQS010000077.1:9101-18800 GCA_964486825.1 uncultured Anaerolineaceae bacterium
TGCGGTTGCGGTCAGTGGTATCTTTGTTGAATTTCGGCAGCCTTGCCAGCCCGAGACAAATTTTCCAATTCAAATTTCTCCTTACGCATCCTCATGGGATCAATGATCGGATTTCCAGGAATGAAGACTGCCTGAGGAGCAGCTTTTTGTAATTTGAAAAGGAAGTGCACGAATAACTTTCCACCAACAGCCAGGCGCAGGTTTCTTCCACGATCTGGAAGAAGTGAAACGAACAGGGCAGTTGGATCTTCATCTTCCTCCCAGGTTGCCAGCTCGAAGAAGGATGCCAGGGGATCAGCAAGTGCCCTTTCAAATCCGGGGAGTACCAGGCGTCCGGGACCCCTTCTAGGTAACAGGAAAAGCGTTAATCGCTCGGACTGGGGTCTATTTAATCCGATCAGGTACAAAAGGTCAGATGAAGGCCCTACCAATATATAATCAACTTCAGCAACCTCCATATATTCCTGAAGACGGCGGCAACGATCCATATAATCAGGAGCAGATTTCATTGTTGGCATGCTACCTCCTTATATCGATAGCCCTCATCTGACCATAGTATCAAGCAGTTACCTTCTGGCTGGTAGTCGTTTCTCCTTTATATTTCAATTCATCGATTACGAATTCTCCCTCTTCCATGATATGAATATCGTCTACCCAATAGCTGTTGTTTCGGCAGGGGAAGTCAATATGGGATGGGCATAGGGTTTGGGCGCCAGGGAAAATTCCTACGTTGGATCCAAAGGCAATTTGCATGTTGCCATAGAAACACTCATTGTCTTGCCCTGGGATTAACCAATTGGCGCGTTTCTCGCAGCCCCAGCCGATATGGGCTATGTGGTAGGATTCCTCGCTGTTCCAACGGGCAAACCAAAGCCTCAACAGATCCGCTTCCAACCCGCCTTTGAAGGATGTGATTCCACCATCCCTTATTTCCATGTAGACCGGCTCTCGCACATATTGGTTGATCACCAGCATATAATCTCCTGGTGATAAGACGAGCAAACCTTCCCCTTTATACTCTTCGGGGGCGCAGTTTACCATGCCGCTAGGCCAGATATCCCAACGCCCTGGAATATCGGATACACTGTAAATTCCCAGGGGTTCACGGCCTTCTTTGTAAAAGGTTAAATCGGTCCCTCCCGGGGAAGTAATGCGCATAGTTTTGGCATTTCTCATCAATTCCTGACCCTTTACGACACGCTCACGGAGTTCCTGGGTTGGGTATAATCGTCGCATCGTTTCTTCTGGAACTCCCACGCGCATCAAACGCGTTCCAGAGTCCATGGCTTCTCTCATAATCCTCCCGTAGGCGTGTGGCCCAGAAGAATTATCAATGACGATGTCCGCCCGTTTCCAGGCATCCACGACCGCTTTTTCTGGAGCTCCATTTGGGTGAGTAATTTGAAATACATCCGCTCCCAGCTGTATGGCCGCTCCCATGAACGCGGCCGCGTAATGGGGATAACTGCCCGGGTCGGTATGGATCAAAACGTGCTCACCTTCCTTTACCTTGCACAACTCGAGATGCTTCCGGAACATGTCTACAAGCTGGCCTGTTGCTGCATAGTCAAGAGGCAACTTTACAACCATTATATTCCTCCTTTCACCCTTTTGAAGTATTAACTGAGTACTGGTCTAACCAGTATACTATGATAAAAAGATAGTACCATAGAAAAGTATCTACTGTCAAGCGTGATTTGCGACGACGCCTTCATTAAATACAAACTAACGCAGGTCTTCGTGTACGAATGCTCCCTCTTCTGTGATGAGTTTTTTATCCAGGACGATGCTGCAATTCAGGCAGTTGAAATCCATATGGGCAGGCGTATCGTTTTTACCGCCTCCGATGTACCAGGATGTGTCTCGACCAAAAGCAATTTGGAATACTCCATTTACCGACTCAACATCTCCTATGCCTCCTGGCCTCTTGTACCCGAGCCTGTTCCATTCTGCTCTTGGGTCACAACCCCATCCAATATGATAAATATAATAAGCCCTTTCATCTTTCCAGCCTTCGAACCAGCTTCGCAAGAGTTGCGCGTCTAAGCCACCATTGATGCTGGTGATGATTCCCTCTTCCACGATTACTTCGATCGGGGTATTTACATAGCGCTGCAAACCGAGCAAAACATCTCCTACATCAATGATGATTGCACCATTGGTCCTGTCGCGATTGGCCCCTCCAACAACAACCCCAACAGACCAATGAGCCCAAACACCACTTTGCTCTGCTGCACCCCATAAGCCGAAAGCCTTACGGTTTTTTATATTGACCACCATATCGGTTCCGGCTGGAGAAGTGACATGCATTTCAGCCGCTCGCTCCACTAACGATTCGGAGACTTTGACCCTTTCTCGAACGTTTTCATCCGGGGGCAATCGAAACAATACATCTTCTGGCTCTGTTATCCTCAAGACTCGCACGCCTGCTGCTAATGCGCTGACTCGCAGAGGCCTGTATATGCTGGTGGCGATCGATTCCAGATCAATGACGATATTTACTTTATGCCAGATATCCCATACAGGTCCTTCCAAGATGTCAGCCTGGTTATTAGGAATGGTTATTTGGAAGACATTTGCCCCTAGATCCAGGCCCGCGGAAACAAATGCCGCCGCGTAATGTGGCGGGGTCTGGTGATCGCGGTAAATCATCAAATCTTCACCTGCTTTCACCTGGCACGCCTCCAGGCCTTTTTTGAATAAGGGGATCAAATCGACGGTGGAACTCGCATCAGCACGATATTCCCACATTACCATATCAGCCTCCGGCAAATTCTTTTACGGAAGTATATATTTGACCAGGGTTAATAGCTTGCGAATCAGTGTCAATGGTGTTATGATTGATGTATTACTGGTTAGACCATTATACCTATTATATCAGAAATTACAAATCATGAGGAGTCACCCAAAATGAAAAAGTTTCCCCTCAGCTACAGTGCCTCTACCGAACTGGTCCCCCTTTTCAAAAAATCATTACAGCTCTCCAATCTTAAGCCGGATGAAACATTACTTATATACTCTGATACCCATACCAGCCCACATTATCCCGCTGCTGCCTTAGGCGCTGCCTTAGAATTAGGAGCTGAAGCCTTCCAGGTGATTGTCCCAACCACGGTGCCTGAAAATGATACTGGCGTTCTTTCCAAAATTTGGGCCAGCGTTGATATGGTTTTAGACCTGGTCAGCACGGTCGCCCATGCCTATTCATTACTAAATGCAGCCGCATTAGAAAATGGAGGCCGGGTATTACGTTGTGGTCAACCAGAAGATGTTTTGATACGTCTTTCCCCCGATGAAAAGATCCGTAAACGAGCTAAAGCAGGCGCAGAGTATCTCGAACGGGCAACAAATATGCGGGTGACTTCGGAGGCTGGAACAGATCTGACAGTAAATGTGAAGGATCGAGTAGTTTTGGCATTATATAGCCTGGCTGATGAACCCGGGAGATGGGATAACTGGCCTAGCGGAATGGTTTCAGCCGGCCCAGACGAGACAAGCGCCAATGGGAGCTTAGTATTGGACGTGAATGATGTCATTTTACGCTTGGGCCGCTACGTAACTTCTCCGGTGAAGATGACTCTGCAGGATGGAAAGATTACCCAGATCGATGGCGGTTTGGATGCCAGGTTGCTCGAGGATTGGTTTAGCTCATTTGGGGAAGAAGATGCTTATCGCATTGCCCATATAGGGTGGGGTTGTGAGCACCGGGCAGACTGGAATCGGATGGGCGCTTATCTTTTGGAAGGCGCAGTACAAGACCAGGAGGCCTTTTATGGAAATATGCAGATCGCATTCGGCGCCAATACAGCGATTTTCCAGGGCACAAACCGCACACGCGCCCATATGGATTTTCCATGCCGGAATAATAGTATCTGGCTCGATGATACGCTCATATTAGACAAAGGCAAATTTACCATAGAGGAGATGAAATGATGGCAGAGTTGATAAAGTACCAACGCCTCAACCCTCCTGAGAGGACTCTCCTGAGCCCGGATTTAAGTAATCCATCTCCTAGGGCGCGCCAAGGCCTTATCGCGATATTAGAGGGCGCAAATGATCCAAGTTTTCTAAAAGTTATGGATGAAGCAATTTCGCTGCTTCGGTATGCGTGGGGTACTTCAAATTCAGACACCTATCTGATCCCGGGTTCAGAAGAGACAGCCCTGGAGGCAGCCTTTTTTAACTTCCTGGAGCCAGGCGATAGGGTAATCGTTGCAATTAGCGGTTATTTTGGGGAACGAATGGCAAAAACAGCAGAAAGAATTGGCGCACAGGTTGTACGGGTGGAATCGACCCCCGGAGATGCGGTTTCTTTCGACGCCCTTCAACAGGAAATTCTAAAACAGCCTACCAAAATGTTGTCAGTTCTTCATGGGGATGGTTCCACAGGTGTCCAGCAGCCTCTTGGTCAGCTATCACCCCTGGCTAGGGAACATGATTGCCTCTTGATGGTAGACGCCCGATGGACATTAGGAGCTCTAGATATCAACGTGGATGAGCTAGGCATTGATGTTTGCGTCGCCGGAAGTCAGAAAGGGATAAGCGCTTACCCAGGATTAGGATTAATTACATCGAATCAAAGAGCTGCCGAAGTATACAACCGGCGCCGGACGACTGTCCCGAGTTGGAGCTTAGATTTATCCCACCTGAGAAATTTCAAGACGGATGAAAGACCAATTCAGACGGTACCTGCCCCGATTGTCTATGCTTTGACCGAAATGTTGCAATTGTCATATGAACAGAAGATGGAGTACCGTGTTCAGAGGCATATCAACCGTCGCGATGCCCTGGTGCTGGGCCTGGAGACTTTGGGCTTGCAGATCTACGCCAATAAAGATGCACGCCTGCCAACTGTAACTGCGGTAAAGGTTCCGGATGGAATAGACCAAGATCGAGTTCGAGACAAACTCAGGACGCCATATCGTATAGATATAGGAGGTGGTCTAGGGGGATTAAGTGGGAAATTATGGAGAGTCGGGGTAATGAGCCACTCAGCCCAACCTACCTACTTGCTAAGCTTTATTACCCTTTTAGAGACAATTTTAGCCGAAGAGGGGTATGTTGTTCCCAACCCTGGCCAGGCGGGAAGGTCGCTTTTGAGCCACCTCGATCCATAAATGCCGGGCCAGTCATGGATGTGCCATCCAGTCGCCAAATCCTATCCTTGGCGTTTCCTATGGCCGGCGAACATTTCCTGGTCTTTGGGCTGCTTATTTTCGATAATTATCTGGTTGGCCATTTAGGTCTACTCGAATTATCAGCCCAGGCTGTTGTGACCCACTGGGTCCTCTTTACCTCAGTTCTATATAGCATTACGGGTACTGCTGGATCGATCTTGGTCGCCCAGGCTGTGGGTCGAGGCCGCCTCAACTCGGCAAATAAAATAATCGTCAGCGCTTTACTTTTGGCGTTCACGTCAGGAGCCCTTGCAACGGTTGTCGTCTTTCTATTCACTTCATTCCTGTTCGAATTAATGGCCGTTGAAATGGCTGTAACAGAAATAGGGGTACCGTATTTTCGTATGTTGTCCATCTCCTTCCCTTTTAACTTCTTATTGCTGACGGCTGCCGGCTGTCTTCGAGGTTCAGGCGACGCCCGCACGCCGGTTATGATTATTGGCGTTTCTAATTTATTCCATATCCTTTTGGCCTTCCTATTGGTTTTCGGCATTGGTAATTATCCAGGTGTGGGTCTGGTAGGAATCGGATGGGCTACCGTGATCAGCCGGAGTTTAGGCGCGTTATCCATTTTATTACTCTTAATTAAAGGAATTAACCATCTTCAATTAGGTTGGTTTGGGCTGGATCTAAACGAATTTCGTGGGATCATATTTCTCGGTGGAGCAGTGGGAGGCGAACAATTGGCCCTAAGGGTCGGTCAAATCGTGAACCTTAGGCTTGTGGCGGAACTCGGTACGCTTGCGCTTGCGACATATGTGATTGTTTTGAACACGCTGTCCTTGATTCTCCTCATTGGAATGGGTTTTATGAATACAGCGATGACGTTGGTTGGCCAACAAATCGGCTCAGGAAAAGTAAACACAGTTTATTCTACGGGTTGGCGAACGCTATTCCATGCCTGGATAGTGATGGGTTCTGTCGTAGTTGTTTTCTATCTTTTCCCGGGTGTGGCGGATTTGTTTACGAATGACGCCGATGTTTTAGCTTTGGTTCCCCTCAGCCTCGGCATTTTGCTATTGGGAGTCCCTTTTGAAGCCGTGAATCAGGTCCTCACGGGTGGTATCAGAGGCGCTGGGGATACCCGGTTTCCCATGATCATCACGATTATCGGTCATTGGCTTATTCGCTTACCCTTGATACTGGTTTTTATCGGTCCACTGAAAGTTGGGCTCAACGGAATATGGTTGGCTATGGTCATCGAGATGTTCTCCCGCTCGATCCTGTACGTATTCCGTTTTCGAAAGGCCTTTGGCGCAAGTTCGTATAGATAGGAGTATGGGTGATGGCTGGTGGAAAAGATGCACGAAAAATAACATTGATCTTTGAGGCAGGTGGAAATGCTGATATTGCCGCAAGGATGGTTGACCTGTTGAAATTCGAGAATTTGAGCGCGACGATATTCCTGGAGGGGCAGTGGACAGCCAGTAATTCCCAATTAGTTAAAGAAATGGTTGCAAGTGGACATGAACTTGGAAACCATAGCTATTCTCATCCTAATTTCACTTACTTGGCCGATGAGCAAATCAGGCAGGAGTTAGATGCAACAGATGAATTAGTTAGACAACTGACAGGTACACCTGCTCACCCCTGGCTTAGGCTCCCCTATGGCGCTATCGATATGCGAGTACGAAAACTGGTTTCTGGGATGGGCTATCGCATTATTCAAAGGAATGCTGTAGACGGTGGCCATTGGCCCGGGAAGACAAACCCGGGCAGAATTTTTTCTCGGGCTATCGAGAATGCTCATCCTGGCGCTGTGATCGCCTTTCATCTGAGCAGTCCTATGACCCTTGGTGTTTTACCAAAAATCGTCCGAAAGTTACGAGACGAGGGGTATACCTTCTGCTGCCTTTCGGATTTGGACGAGGTCTATGAGCGAGAAGAGAAGCATCCTGACTTCGATCACCCAAATGACGAGTCTGGATTTTTGGAGGTGAAAAGACGAAACACCAGAGCCTGGTCGCTAAATTTGCGTGAATTTGCAACCAATAAGCATATCTTCCCTGGCAGGGAAGTAGAGCTCCTGACCAATCACCATGGGTCTACTGACCTCATAATCGGTGAACCAGAAGAGGTTTGGGAAAACGCCAATCCCTATGATTGTTACTTGTATGTCATTGCGGGCTCGGTATTTTGCAGGCTACGTGAGGAGGGCAATGAGGAAGATTCGATTCACGCTTATATTTGCACGAATGACCTGTTGTTATGGCCCGAAGGATACGAGTTGTACATGGGAGAAGGGCCTGAAGGGAAGAAGCGCTATGTCATTCTAAAGATAAAAAATGCATCACTTCCAGATTGATTATTTACATTAGTTATGGAATAGGGTTCGTTTTTCAGGAGGAACAAAATGAGTGCATTTGAGGATCGCTGTGTAAAGGGCCAGCAATCAATGGCAAAAAATGGGATCGATTGGTTGTTTGTGCCCCATTCGACCGATTTGAAATATTTGATCGGCCATGCCCATCGCCAGAGCGAGAGGTTGACGTTGCTTCTTCTTCCGAAAGAAGGCCGTCCGAAAATGGTCTTGCCATCCTTTGAAATACCCCAGATGGAAAAGCACGCAAGTTCTTTCGATTTAATAGGTTGGGAGGAAACTGAAAATCCTATACAGAAAATATCGCAGGTCGTTGGGAATAGCGGAGCTGGAAAGACGATTGCGATCAGCAATGAGTTACACTCTGTTTTCCTGTTGCGCATCCAAAATGTCCTTAAAGATGCCAACTATATACCTGGGGACAGTACGGTTGGGGTCTGGCGAATGCTCAAGGATGCCTCGGAAATTGAGGCCTTGTCAAAGGCTGCCGAAATGACCGATCGAACACTGGCCCATTTATTGGATCAAGATTTGGTAGATATGACTGAGCTTGATGTAATACGATTTTTACACCAACAGCTATTGGCAAACGGCTTCGAGATGGTTGGTACCGGTATCGTCGGTGCTGGTCCCAATGGCGCTTCGCCGCATCATAAGACAAGCGATAAAAAGTTATCCAGGGGCGATGCTGTCGTCGTAGATTTTGGAGGGGGAATGGCAGGCTACCGTTCTGATATGACGCGTACCTTCCATATCGGTGAACCACCGGAAGAGTTTTTAAGGGTATATAACATCGTTCGGGCTGCCCAGGAAAAAGCCTTGGACGCCATTCGCCCTGGGATGACAGCCGAAAGTATCGATCGGATTTGCCGGGGCTATATCAGCGAAAAAGGCTACGGACCTTACTTCCTGCACCGCACCGGACATGGGATCGGTTTGGACGGGCATGAGTACCCGTATATTGTTGAGGGAAATAAGACAATTATTGAAGAAGGGATGACTTTTAGTGTTGAACCCGGGATTTACCTGAAAGGTCGCTTCGGAGTACGTATCGAAGATATTGTGGTAGTCAGCGCCAATGGCGCTTTGCCTCTTAATAAGTTTACGCATGAGTTACAGATAATCTACTAAATTGTTGCCCTTCCTAAGGCTATAGCTAGCCTATTTGAAAGCAGGCATCACATGCTCTGCAAACTTGCGCAGCATTTGTTCTGTTTCTGTTATGGTTGGAGCATTTACCAATATTCCAAAATGCTTGATTCCAAGGCCGGTGGCAGTATTCAGCTGTTCTGCCACTTCGTCCGGTGAGCCAATGACCGCCAGTTGGTGTACAAGCTCATCTGGAACCAAACTCGCTGCCGCCCCACTTCCCCCTTCAGCATAGCGTGCTTTCAGCGTGTCCATGAAATCCTTCTTCAAATTCAAGGCTTCGAATACTTCCGCTGGAGCGCCTGCCAGGATATGTGCTGCAGAAGGCCTGTAATACTGGGTCCAGGCTGGTTTATCTTCGGTTACGTAACAGGTGATCCAACTCATCAACTCGACCTCATCAGGCTTTCGCCCAGCCCGCAGAGCGCCAACCTTTGCCTGTTGGATTGCAAATTCTAACCCTGCTTTCGATATCAGCGCGCCAATTACCACCACATCTGCCAGCTCGCCAGCCAGTTGTAGGATTTGCGGTCCCCGGGCAGCCAGGTATATGGGAATATTTGGATGAGCAGGCATTTCCAATTGGATCCCATCTGCAACGAGCGTCTCCGAGCGGTAATTTACAGTTTCCCCTTGTAAGAGCTGCCTGCTTACCAGGATTGCTTCCCGGCAGCGTTGCGTGGATTGCTTCTGCTCGTAGCCCATAGGCGCGATCAATTCTTTACGATTACCGGCCCCATAGCCTAAAACAATACGACCCGGAGCGATATCATCCAGGGTAGCCGCGGCGCGAGCTACCTGAACCGGGTGGCGGGTAAAGGGGTTAACGACCCCGATGACCAGGTCAATGGTTTCTGTGGCGGCGGCGCTCATGGCGATAGAGAGAAAGGGATCGGGGAAAAAGGTCTGGTCTGGAACCCAGGCTGCATCAAATCCCAATCCTTCACCGAGCCTTACCAATTCTACAAAGTTCTGGATGGGCGCTTTTGGTTTGGCGCCGAATGAAAATTTAATACCCATATATATTTATCTCTTTGAACGAAGACGGGGGTC
>CAZAQS010000078.1:0-18677 GCA_964486825.1 uncultured Anaerolineaceae bacterium
ACAAACCAATGTCTACCTGGTGGCAGATGATGCCAGCAAAGCTGCGGTCGTGATTGACCCCGCCGCAGAAGGCCAACTTATCCTGGATGAAGCTGACCGCCGTGGATGGCGAATTACGAATATCTGGTTAACCCACGCCCATTTCGATCACCTGGCTGGGGCAGGGGTCGTGGCAGATGGTTCAAGCCCACCGCCTCCTGTTGCTCTACATCCTGATGACTACTGGCTTTGGCGCAATGAAGGTGGTGCAGCTTTTTTTGGTATGCGTATCGATCCAGGTCCAGAGCCTACCATCGACCTGGAGCATGGGCAAATCCTGCGCTTGGGTGAAGTGGAATTGGAAGTGCGACACACCCCCGGACACACTCCTGGGCATGTGGTCTTTTATTGCATGGCACAAAAGGTCGTTTTTTGCGGGGACCTAATCTTTCAGGGAAGCATTGGACGCACCGATTTGCCAGGGGGCGATTACCAAACTTTGATGGATAGCATTCATACTCAGATCTTACCCCTGCCGGATGATACCCGCCTGCTCTCAGGGCATGGGCTGGAAACCACGCTTGGGAGAGAGCGATCCACCAATCCTTTCCTTGCTTGATGCCTTAATTATATTGATGCCTCAAACAAAAACCTTCCTCTGGCACGCCAGAGGAAGGTGATTTTTTTTAATAAAGCCGAAGACTTACTTGGCGTAATCTACAGCCCGGGTCTCTCGAATTACGGTCACTTTGATTTGGCCTGGGTACTGCATTGTTTCTTCAATCTGCTTGGCGATGTCGCGGGCCAGTCGGATCGAGTCGAGGTCATCGATGTCCTCGGGTTTGACGAAGATACGCACTTCCCGCCCAGCTTGCAGCGCATAGCTCTGGCTGACGCCTTTGTAGGAGTCGGCAATTTCTTCGAGGGCGCGCACCCGCTTGATATATTGTTCCAGGCTCTCTCGCCTTGCTCCTGGGCGTGCGCCTGAGATAGCATCGGCGGCTTCTACGATCACGGCTTCGACGCTTTCCTGCTCTACCTCGTGATGGTGGGAAGCGATTGCATTGACGATTTTACTGTTCACACCATAGCGCTTGGCGAACTCTGCGCCTAGGATGGCATGGGTGCCTTCCACGTTGTAATCCATGGCTTTGCCCAGATCATGGAGCAGGGCACCGCCTTTGCAAACCTCAACATCTGCGCCTAGCTCTGCTGCAAGAACAGACGCAAGCTTTGAGACTTCCACGGCGTGCGTGAGCTGGTTTTGCCCATAGGAGGTGCGGAATTTCAACCGCCCCAGCATCTTGGTCACCTCGGTATGTAGGCCGGAGACACCTGCATCGAAGGCAGCCTGTTCGCCGGCCTCCGCCATGATACGGTCCACCTCTTTTTGCTCTGTCTTGAGAACTTTTTCGATGTAGGCCGGGTGGATCCTGCCATCTAGAACCAGCTTGCCCAGTGAACGGCGGGCTACTTCCCGCCGCACCGGATCGAAGCAGGAGATTGTCACTGCCTCGGGTGTGTCATCAACAATCACATCCACACCAGCGGCTTGCTCAAAAGCGTGGATATTGCGTCCATTCCGGCCGATGATGCGGCCTTTCATCTCATCGGAAGGCAGTGAGACCACCGATGTTGTCACCTCTGCAACGTGTTCGGAACCGACCCGTTGGATGGCTTCTGTGATTAGCTTGCGAGCACGACGTTCGCCTTCCTCCCGGGCTTCTGCTTCCACCTGCCGGATAATGCGCGCCATATCGTTGCGGGTTTCTTTTTCGACTTCTGCCAGCAAGACATTCCTGGCCTCTTCAGTTGTCATCTGAGAAATGCGTTGAAGCTCTTCCATTCCCTGGGAATGGATTTTTTCCAGGTCGTTGGCTCTCTTATCCAGGAAACTTTGCCGCTTGTTGACAGCCTGCTCTCTCTTTTCCAGGCGGTCCGTGCGACCATCCAACTCTTCCCTTCGTTTTTGGAGGCGGTCTTCCTCACGGCTAAGCTCTGCCCGGCGGCGGTTGATTTCTGCTTCAGCCGCCTGCCTGATTTCGAGGGCCTTGTCTTTGGCTTGAATTTCAAGCGTCAGGACCTGTTCTTTTGCGCTTTTCAGAAGGGCTTCAGCTTCATTTTGTAGTTGTTCGTCTCTTCCTTTTGTTAAAAAGTATCTGAGGATATATCCGATTGCAATCCCAAGGCTGACCCCGAGGAGTACAATCAGCATCCATAGTGCTGTATTCATATGTGTACCTCGTTATTAAAGTTCGGATTTGGTGTTACCATTTATTTATTCAGGGTGGCGAGAACTTTTTTCATTCCAAACTCTCTCTACCACCGGCGAGATAATTTCATAATTGAAGCCTCGACGGGCAAGAAACGCATACATCTTCTTTCGGAACTGGTTCCGATCTAAGCCATCTAGCTTCCTGGACTGTTTAACACCTGCGCGGTAAGCGAGTTCCTCCTCATCAATTCCTTGGAGGGCGCTTTCGATGGCCTCATCTTGAAGGCCACGCTGCCGGAGCTCCATGCGAAGCAAGTTGCTGCCACGCGGCCTGAATTCGTTACGATTTTCGACCCAGGCCTGGGCGAAACGTTCGTCATTTAAGAAACCACTGTTACTTAATCGATCGATAACGCCCGCAATAACTTCCTCAGAGAATTGGTGCTCTTTCAAGTTGCGCTCCACTTCGACTTGAGAGCGTTGGCGGAAATTAAGGAATTTCAGCGCTTGCTGGTAAGCAACTTCTTGAGTGTCCTCAGCCTGTAGCCGGGAAATCTTTTCTTCGGTAAGCTCTTGTCCCACCGATAGCCAGGCGGCAACGAACCGGGATAGTCCGAAAGCGAATTCTCCATCTAGGTAAATATTCACCCGATGAGGGTTCCGTTTTTGGATTTTGATTGCCGTTATCTTGCGAGTTGATTCCAATCGTTTCTTGTTCTCCTGCCAGGCTGCCTTGTGAATTTAACGACAAACAGCCGAGACCCTGCCTACTTTGGCCACGGCTGCCTGAACTGCTCGTTTTCCTCAACCCTGGAACGGGTTCAGTATTAAATCAGACTATATAAGATAGAAGCGCGGACAGCAAAATCTATATGGACAAACAAATCGATTTATGGGTGTCAATTCTGCGAGCTGCATATCTTATATTTTCATCTCTAACGCCATGCAGGATATTGGGATCCTGTTCTCTTAGATGTGAGAGGCCCAAAATCCAGGCGAGTAAATAACACCGAACAGTGGTTATCAGAAACGTTCTTACTCCATGCCGTGACCGCGCTGGCTGATTAAAATTAGGTAGAATAAATGAACCAGCGCAGGAGGATTCAATCCTATTCGATTACAAAAGTTCTATTCGCGATGGCGCCCTGCTTCTTGTGAAATAAATAATACTCGAAGCATCAGGGCCCCTACCGCAGTTCCCTTTTTAATGTCCACACTTATCAGCTAAAAAACGCCGGTTGATGGACAGGGTAAATCCTGGTCGATACGATCATAATGTCTGACCCTGGAATCAACACCATTATACATTAATATTAGAATTGAGTTGTACAAGTTTTATATGGATCTACCGGAACTGTTGGCAAGGTGGCATGCGGACCACGCCTCTCTATGGTAGGATTGGAAGTCAGAGTAATGATAAGAGGAGGGAATGAAAATTGACGTCGAAAGTAAGTGTTAGTTTTGTTTGTTTGGGAAATATTGTGCGCAGCCCGCTGGCGGAGCATCTGTTCCTGGAAAAAGTCAAAGAAAGGGGACTGGCGCATGAGTATGAAGCTGGTTCCGCAGCCTGTGGGAGTTGGCATGTGGGAGAGGCTCCAGACGCACGCATGCGTAGAGTCGCCGCCCGGCATGGCCTTGTTTATGATGGACGCGCCCGCCAGTTTAAGCCATCCGACTTTGATCGCTACGACCTTGTTATCGCAATGGACAAAGATAACCGCGCTCATCTACTTGACCTGGCTCGTAGCCAGGAAGACCGCCAGAAAATCCGTCTGTTGCGGGAGTTTGATCCGGCTGGAAGTCCCAATTCTTCCGTGCCCGATCCCTATTACGGAGGCATCGATGGTTTTGAGGAGGTTTACCAGGTCATTGAACGGTCGGTGGAAGGCTTGTTAGATAGCCTGGAAAAGAGCAAACCAGCTTCCAGTAGGTCCTAACCGTTTGGGGCGAAGTTAAGGAAAATGATGCCAGGTACGGCTCCAGCACCAGTTCAAGTTTGGCTTCAAGAGAATGGATTTGGAAACGTAACCGGTCTGAAGCAGGTGGGAGGCGGGTGCATTAATAATGGGGCTGTCTTGTATACTCAAAGCGGTGAGAGCTTCTTCCTAAAAACCAACTCACATGCCCCCGAGGATATGTTTACCCGGGAAGCGGAAGGTCTGAAGGCATTATCTATACCAAATGGGCCAAGGGTTCCGAAACCAATAATTGCTGGAGAAGATTTTTTGTTAATGGAAGATTTATCTCCAGGTCCACGTTCGGCTGAATACTGGTCCCAGTTCGGGCGGAAGTTGGCTGTTTTACATACCCATACCCATACGCGTTTTGGGTTTCCTCAGGATAACTATATCGGCAGCACACCTCAGCCCAACCCCTGGCTTGAGGATGGAGCGATATTCTTTGCAGAGCACCGCCTGGTATACCAGGCACACCTGGCAAGCCAGCGTGGCCTCTTGGGAAGTACGGATGTGGGGAAAGTAGAGGGGCTGGCTTACCGACTGACACAGCTCGTACCCCCTCAGCCAGCCTCATTGATCCATGGGGATTTATGGAGTGGAAATGCCCTTACGGATGAAAGGGGTAGCCCGGCTCTTATCGATCCGGCAGCCCATTATGGATGGGCTGAGGCTGACCTGGCGATGACGAGCCTTTTCGGATCTTTCCCCGATAAATTTTATAGTGCATATGAAGAGGTCCGCCCGCTCGAAAATGGTTACCGGAATCGTTTCGATCTCTACAACCTTTACCACCTGTTGAACCATCTCAACCTGTTTGGGGGAAGCTATTTAGGGCAGGTAATTTCTACTTTACGCAAATATAGCAGGTAAATCAAAACCCACCTGAACTGCCCAATATAATGCCAATAATGGAATTGGACGGTTTATATTATGCTGCTTACCGAATTGCAAGTCGTTGAAAGAGGGTTATTTGGAGGAAACTACTTGCAAATTACCGTCATTTCGTATATACTGTGAGTAATTGTGGGTGAAAGTGGAGGAAAGTGGAGCGCCGGAAGATGCCGGCGTTCCGGCGTTAAAGGCGAGGTAGAACAGATGTTCCTGGGCCAGTACCAACACTCCATCGATAACAAAGGTCGCCTGACGATTCCTTCTCGCTTTCGTGAAATATTAGCTGCCGAAGGCGCCTATATCCTGCAAGGTTTCGACCACAACCTTATTGTACTACCAGAGCCGGCTTTTGAGCGGGTCTCAAACCGGGTAAATAGCTTGAGTATGACCGACGCTACCGCTCGAGCTCTCAGGCGCCTCATCTTTTCCACGGCTGAGCGAGTTGAAGCAGACAGAACTGGACGGATCCTCATCCCTGACTTCCTGCGCCAGGCTGCAAACCTGGACTCAGAAGCCGTTGTCCTCGGCGCAGGCAGTTATTTCGAAATCTGGTCCCCCGAGTTATGGGGACAGCAAGTAACCCAAATCCAAGAGGATGACTCGAACGGGCAGCGTTTTGCCCTTCTGGACCTTTCGATTTAACTGTAGCAGTCCGGTCTATCTCACCTGGAGCATTTATCCACGATCTAATGTTTTAGGGCGGTTTTCTAGATCACGATTAACCAGGGGACAAAATTGTTGAAATTACAGGTATTGAAAACCTATGACGGAGAAACCAATGGGAGGAGCACTTCCTCACCATCCTGTTCTTTACAATGAAGTTATAAGCGCGTTACAGCCGCGTGGTGATTGCTCTTATGTGGATGGAACGGTTGGAGCAGGCGGGCATGCCTGGGGAATATTGGAGGCTAGCTCGCCGGATGGGAAGCTCCTCGGCCTGGATTTAGATCCACTGGCGCTTAAGCTGGCTGCTGAACGTCTGTCTGTCTATGGGGAGCGAGTGTGGCTCCTTCGGGCCTCCTACGCCTCCTTGCTCCAGCAAATCGAGACTTTGGGGTGGGTGAGTGTCGAGGGGATCTTGTTGGACCTGGGGGTCTCCTCTATGCAGCTGGATACTCCAGAGCGAGGCTTTTCGTTCCAATCGGATGCTCCGCTGGATATGCGTTTTGACCCCGACAGACCGGAGACAGCCGCAGACCTGGTCAATACTTTAAATGAGCAGGAGCTGGCTAATTTGATCTTCCGTTACGGGGAAGAGCGCCAGGCACGTAAGATCGCCAATGCCATCGTTAAAGCCAGGCCAATCACCTCGACCCGGCATCTTTCTCAGGTCGTTTCCAGGGTGACAGGCTCCTCGAGAAAAAGGAGACTCCACCCGGCTACCCTGACCTTTCAAGCTTTACGCATCGCAGTAAATCGTGAGCTGGAAGCGTTGGAGAGCTTTTTGCCACAGGCTGTAACAGCTCTGTCACCGGGAGGGCGACTGGCTGTCATTGCTTATCATTCTTTAGAAGACCGCCTTGTGAAACAGTACTTCCGTCTGGAAAGTCAGGATTGTATTTGCCCCCCCCGCCAGCCGGTTTGCACTTGTGGGCACCGGGCCAGCCTGAAAGAAATTTCCCGCCGGCCAGCAGTCCCTGAAGAAAATGAGGTCGAGAGGAACCCCCGTGCTCGCAGCGCTCGTTTACGGGTCGCTGAGAAGCTCGCATTATGAAGGTTAATATATACGCAAAAATGGCACAACACTTGCAAGTACCTGTTAAGTGAATCCGGTCTAGGGGCCGCTATTCCTGACAGGAGGATGAATGGAGAATGTAAAGCGTCTCACTCAAGCATATTACCAGGCTCCCTGGCGGAAACAGTTGCAATATATTGTTTTCTTCCTGTTGGTTTTGGTTATGGGGGCAGTGGTAGCCGGGATTTACTTGAATGTGACCGCTCGTGCCGTTACTGTAGGCCAGGAGATCCAGCTGATGCAGAAGGAGATCGAACATCTAAAGCGATCGAATGCAGATCTGGAGACGACCCTGGCCTTCTTGACATCAACCTCAATGATGGAGGAGCGCGCCAGAGCTCTCGGTTTCCAACCTGTAGAACCAGAGAAACTGGTCTTCGTAGTGGTTCCGGGTTATCCGGGGCGGCAAGAAGCGAACCTGGCGCCTCCTTCGCAGCCAACCGTGGTTAGTGGTCCGGATTTCTCGCCTGCTTTCACAGTCTCGTTATTGGATTGGCTTGAAACCAATATCTTGAAGCCTTCAGGGGTGCTGGCTGAGGTGTTACGATGAGAGCCAGCAATGAAACGTTAACCTGGCGGTACAACCTGGTCGGCATGCTTTTTGGTTTTATTGCCTTGCTGATCGTTGCTCAGATCCTGCGTATTCAGCTCAGCCCGCAGGCGCATATCTTCCGCGCGCAAGGAGATATCTATTCCGGAGAGTGGCGCACGGTCAAGCCCTCTCGAGGCTTGATCTATGACCGTTGGGGAAATCTCCTGGCAGGCAACCAAACAGTTTATGAGATTGGTGTAGAGCTTAAGGATGTCAGGAACCCAGAAACGATCGCCTTTACCCTGATGGGCGTCCTCAAAGCCGATTACGACCAGGTATATGCGGCTGCCAGCCGGAAATACTCCCTGGATCCAGAGAGGCCGGCTGTCTATGCTGTACTGGCGAATAATGTAACTGAGGATCAAAAGCAACGTATCGAGAGTATGGCTCGGGAGATGGCTTCACAGAGCGGTAGTAAGGACCAGAACCCACCCAGCCTGCGAGGGCTGATTTTTCGCCCGACTTTAAAAAGGAGCTACCCTGAAAAGGAAGTAGCCTCCAATATCCTTGGTTTTGTCAATGAAGAAGGGGTCGGTTTTGGCGTTGAAGCGAAATTCAATGACTTGTTGGCTGGCACCGTCCAAAAGATCTGGGTGCCGCTGGATCCAAACCGGGTTGAAGAAGTCCCGGAAGTGCCTGCTGGAGCCAGCCTGGTTCTGACAATCGATCGAGAGATCCAAACATACATGGAAAAGCTGCTAGACCAGTCGATCGCTGAAACCGGTTCATCCGGTGGAGTCATCGTCGTAGCAGACCCAAAAACTGGCGAAATCCTTGCCATGGCGACGACTCCACGGCTGGACTTGAACAACTATGGAGATTATTCCAAGGTCTTCCCGGGTAGCACACCGTTCAATAAAGCAGTCAGCCAGGCCTATGAAACCGGATCCGTGTTCAAAGTGCTCACGATGGCTGCTGGTCTGGATAGCGGGGCTGTAGCTCCCGACACGGTATTTCTGGATACGGGCGTGTTCGAAATGGGGGGCATTTACATCTATAACTGGAATTCCGGCGCATGGGGTCCGCAGGATATGACGGGATGCATGCGGCATTCTTTGAATGTTTGTCTTGCCTGGGTGGCTTCTGAATTGTCCCCCAGCCGTTTTTATAGCTATATGCAGTCTTTTGGTTTTGGGCGCTTGACGGGTATCGAAATCGCAGGAGAGGATCCAGGTCGCTTGAAAGTCCCTGGGGATCAGGACTGGTACGATGCAGACCTGGCGACAAACTCCTTCGGGCAAGGCCTATCGTCCACCACCATTCAAATGGTCATGGCGATATCTTCGATAGCCAATGATGGTAAAATGATGGCGCCTCATATCGTTCGCTCTTTAGTAAATAACGGTCGGCAGTACAACACCTCTCCTCAAGTCGTCGGTATGCCCGTTTCAGCAGAAACTGCTCGCACCCTAACACAAATGCTGGCGGTCTCGCTGGAAACAGAATCTTCCATCGCCCTGGTAGATGGATACCGGGTGGCAGGTAAGACTGGCACGGCTGAAATCCCCACTCCATACGGCTATACCAGCAATATGACCAATGCTTCCTTTGTAGGTTGGGGCCCTGTAGATGACCCACGCTTCCTGGTTTACGTATGGCTGGAAAAGCCAACCACATCTCCCTGGGGGTCGGTGGTAGCGGCGCCAGTTTTTCGCCAGGCCGTTGAGCGCCTGGTAATTTTGATGAATATCCCGCCGGACTATGTCCGTGAGCAACTTGGCATCACAAATTGAGAGAAATTTTTTGACCTATAGATATGTTGACCTTAGCCAGTATCTTAGATGCCTTGATCGGGGTTAGCCCTCAGTGGGCCGGCCACGTGGTCACAGAAGCAGCCGTGGATTCCAGGCATGTCATTCCCGGCTCTTTGTTCGTCGCGTTGATTGGTGAACAGCGCGATGGGCATGATTTTGTTGAAGAAGCCTTCATGAAGGGCGCCATCCTGGCGCTGGTCGAAAAAGAAATATCCTTCACCCACTACGATCGTGGCGCAGTAGCCGTCCTGGATCTGCGCGATCCACTGGCTGCTCGGGAGCATGTTTCACCCCCTGAGAGCCTGCACCTGAACCCACCGGTTTGCTTGCTGGTACAAAACAGCTTGCAGGCCTTGCAGGTAATTGCCCGCTATTGGCGGCGAAAACTGGACCTGAAAGTGATCGGCATCACCGGCAGCGTGGGTAAATCGACCACGAAAGAATTGGTCGCAGAGGTCCTCAGCCAGCGCTACTACACCTTAAAGAACCCGGGTAACTATAACAATGAGATTGGATTGCCGCTAACCCTGTTGAGTTTAAGCGAAGGACACCAGCGGGCGGTGCTTGAAATGGGTTTTTATGTCCCAGGAGAAATCGCATTCTTGTGCGACCTGGCCCTCCCGGAGATCGGGATCATTACGAATATCGGCACCGTGCATGCCGAACGAGCGGGTTCGTTGGAGGACATCGCCAGGGGCAAGGCCGAGCTGGTTGAGGCTTTGCCTGCTGCTCCACAAGGGATTGCGGTACTCAATTACGATGATCCAATCGTACGGCAGATGTCAGAGAAGACCAAAGCCCGGATATTTTATTACGGGATGGATCCCGCAGCAGATCTTTGGGCTGACGATGTGGTAGGTATGGGCCTGGAAGGTATTCGTTTCCGTCTTCATTACGGCGAGGAAAAGCTTCACCTGCGGGTGCCGCTGATCGGACGGCATTCCGTGCATACAGCCTTGCGTGCCGCAGCAGTTGGCCTGGTCGATGGTCTCTCGTGGGAAGAGATTATCAATGGCTTGCGCTCTGAAACGACTCAACTGCGGTTGGTGGCAGTGCGCTCCGAAAGTGGTGGATTGATCCTGGATGACACCTACAATGCCTCCCCGCAGTCCACGATTGCCGCTCTAAATCTGTTGGAAGAGCTGGACGGGCGAAAGATCGCCGTGTTAGGAGATATGTTGGAGCTAGGCCAATACGAAAAGCAAGGGCATGAGATGGTAGGCGCAAGGGCAGCAGAAGTGGTCGATCAACTTATCTGCATGGGTGAGTTGAGTAAAATCATCGCTCAGTCAGCCATTGAAGCGGGATTGCCTTCCCAAGCGGTTCTCTTGATGGAAAACACCGATCAAGTTGTGGAGTACCTAAAAAAGAATCTCTCCACTAAGGATGTCGTGCTGGTGAAAGGGTCTCGGGGAATGAGGATGAATCGGATTGTAGCATCCCTGGAGGTTCGCCAATGACGGGTTCGTCGATGGCGCTAGCGCTGGCTGGATTCAGTTTCATGCTAACGGTAATCTGGGGTGAGCCACTGCTGCGGGTGTTGAGGCATTATAAGGTTGGTGATTTGATCCGGGTCGAAGGCCCGCAACGGCACTTTACCAAAATGGGTACTCCTACTATGGGTGGGGTTCTGATCATCCTGCCGGTGACCTTACTCACAATCTTGCTCAATGCAGCCTCGCTGATCGGGTTTTCCGTGCTGGGCAGGTCCATTATGGTCCCACTAGGCACGCTTCTGGGTTTTGCTGTCCTGGGCGGGATCGATGACTGGGAGAAGCTGAGAGCACGCAGGAGAGTCGGTGAAGGCATGCGGGCGCGCAGCAAACTAATGATCCAGGTGTTGTTCGCCGTAGCGATTGCCATCGTCCTGCGTTACGTCTTGGAGGTTCCGGAGATGTTCCTACCGGGCTTTACATTTGAGTTCGGCCTGGGCCTCTGGTACGTTCCGCTGGCAGCGTTCATTATTGTAGCTACCTCAAACGCAGTCAACTTTACCGACGGCCTGGATGGGTTGGCAGGCTTGATCTCAGCCACGGCTTTTGCAGCTTTTGGTGGGATTGCCCTACTCCAGGACCAGATATTTTTAGCCCGTTTTTGCTTCACGGTGGTAGGTGCAACCTTCGGTTTTTTATGGTTCAACGTCCACCCGGCGCAGCTCTTCATGGGCGATACCGGATCGCTGCCCCTGGGAGCTACCCTGGCTGTCGTAGCGCTGATGACCGGACAATGGATCTTGCTCCCGGTTGTCGCCATCATCCCGGTTAGCGAGGCAGTGAGCGTGGTGTTGCAGATCGCTTATTTTAAATGGACTGGTGGGCGAAGGATATTCAAAATGGCTCCCCTGCACTTGCATTTTGAGCTATCAGGGTGGTCCGAGACACAAATTGTGCAGCGCTTCTGGTTGATCGGTCTATTGGGTGCAATCATCGGTGTCGCCCTGGCGCTCGTATAAAACAAGGAAATTTCAAAGCGGATAACCAGGATCAAGGGTATAGAGAAGATGGCAGAATGGCAAGGAAAACGTGTGGTGATCGTAGGGCTTGCCCGCCAGGGTCTGGCTCTAGCGCGCTACCTTGCCCCAAAGGGCTGCCACCTGGTATTGACCGACCGCCGGACCGAGGCAGAGTTTAGGGAAGCCAGGGAGACTTTAGATGGGATAGGCTCTATCGAATGGGCTTTAGACGGGCATCCCTTGGAGATCCTGGACGGGGCCGATATGGTTTGTCCTTCCGGAGGCGTTTCGCTAAATTTGCCTTTGCTGGTTGAAGCGAAGAGACGCGGCATACCGCTCTCGAACGACTCGCAAATTTTCCTGGAGACTGCTCCCTGTCTGGTTGTTGGCATTACGGGTTCAGCCGGGAAAACCACCACCACAACATTGGTAGGTCGCATGGCTGGCGCAGGTTACCAGGGTGGGCGCGTTTGGGTGGGAGGCAATATCGGTGACCCGTTGATCTCTTACCTGGATGAGATGCAGCCTGGGGACCTGGCGGTGATGGAGCTCTCCAGCTTCCAATTGGAGATCATGACCTTATCGCCGGATATCGCGGCGGTTCTCAATATCACACCTAACCACCTGGACCGGCACGAGAGCATGCATTCCTATATAGCTGCAAAAGCCCATATCCTGGATTACCAGAAAGCAGGTGATATCGCCGTCCTGGGGAATGAGGATCCTGGCGCATGGGACCTGGCCGAGAAAGTGAAGGGTAAAATTTATTCGTTCGGCTTGAGCCCGGCGGCTATGGCTCAAGTAAGCGCTTATCTTAAAGGAGATGCTATCTATCTACGGGAAGGTGGTTCTGAGCTGGAGGTGATGGGCCTGGAAAACATCCGCCTGCGCGGCCGGCACAACCTGATGAATGTATTGGCGGCCTGCTCCATAAGCGCGGCGGCCGGTATTCCGGCGCAAGCCATGGCAGCAGGCGTGGAAGGATTCACGGGCGTGCCTCACCGCATGGAGTTTGTCCGTTCGTGGGGAGGAGCAGGTTGGTACAACGATTCAATCGCCACAGCTCCAGAGCGTTCGATGGCAGCCATCCAGTCCTTTGATGAGCCTCTCGTGCTGTTAGCTGGCGGGCGGGATAAAAACTTGCCCTGGGAGGCATTTGCAGCCCTGGTTCGGGAACGAGTCAACCACCTGATCTTGTTTGGAGAAGCGCGAGGTGTCATCACTCAGGCTTTAGAAAATGAGGGCGGCATGTATGGCAGGTCCTTAGTGGTAAGTGAATGCCGCGGGCTTCGGGAGGCGGTCCGTTTGGCTGCTGAGATAGTCGAGCCAGGTGATGTGGTTTTGCTTTCACCTGGAGGGACAAGCTTTGATGAATTCCATGACTTTGAGGAGCGCGGGGAGGCATTTAAACGATGGGTAATGGATCTATAAAGGACTGGCGCAATTTGCTGAAAACCGGCCGGTCGAAAAACAGTGCTGTTGCACGTCGGGCTGCACGCAGGAATACTGAATTACCCGGTAATCCGGGGGAAAGCGGTCAACCAACCCGGTTTGTATCCGGTACTCCTCAGGAAGAGAAGGTTGATTCCCCGATCAATTACCGCGCTTCAAGGGGCAGCTCATCCCGGCGGCCTGTGCGCCTGGCGATCGATGTGCCTTTGTTGCTGGTGACCAGTACCTTGATCATTATTGGCCTTTTGATGGTTTTTTCTGCCAGTTGGGAGTATTCTTTTGTTGTGGATGGATCACCGACGCGGATCTTCCTTCGCCAGCTCGCTTTTCTGGGCGCGGGCAGCCTGGTAGCCATTTTCCTGGTCTGGTTTGATTATCACCACTGGCAGAAGTTGGCGGTCCCTATGATGCTGGTTACGATGGTTGCTCTTCTGGTTGTCCTGTTCATGGGCGACGAACGCCATGGCGCAGTTCGCAGCCTGACTGGCGGCTCGATCCAGCCCTCTGAGGCAGCCAAGTTGGTAATCGTAATCTATTTATCTGTGTGGCTGTACGCCAAGCGTGATCGGTTGAGCGAGGTAGGTTTTGGATTGTTGCCACTTTCTGGCATTTTGGGTATTTTTGGCGGCCTGATCTTTCTCCAGCCCGATTTGAGCGCGGTGATCACCATCATTATTTTAGGAGGTGTGCTCTTCTTCCTGGCAGGAGCGGACATGCGCCAGATCACCATTCTGGTGGTATTAACCGTAGTGATTGGAAGCTTCATTGTTTTCTTTAGCGCCACAGGGAGTGATCGTTGGGGCAGCTTTTTGCCTGGGCTGAAGGATCCAACGCAAGCCTCCTACCATGTCCGGCGCTCTTTCGAGGCTTTCGTCAAAGGTGGTTGGTTTGGTGTGGGCATTGGCAAGGCTGATACAAAACTAACCGGTCTGCCTGTGCCTCATACGGACAGCATATTTGCAGTGGTTGGAGAGGAGACCGGCGCGGTTGGTTCTGTGTTCATGGTAACCCTTTTTGGCCTTTTGTTATGGCGTGGCTTGAACATTGCCCGCCGGGCCCCAGATGGGATGGGCGCCTTGTTGGCGTCTGGGCTTACTGCTTGGTTAGCATTGGAAGCCTTTGTAAATATGGGTGTAATGGTCGGTCTGTTACCCTTTGCTGGTAATGCGTTGCCCTTTATCAGCGCGGGTGGCTCTAATTTGATGGTATCTTTGGCAGCTATAGGGATCCTATTTAACATTTCACGGCTTTCAGAAAAGAGCAAAGAAGTACAGGAGAAGTCGTTCAGTGCGGTTGTTAATCTGCGCGGGCGGGACTGGCGGAGGCGTGTATCCAGCCCTCGCCGTACTTCAGGCCCTTACTAAGAAAAGCTCTGAGCCTGTGAAGGAAGAGTCTGCTCAATTTGGGACTTCCTTATCTGCTCAGTCAATAGAAGTCCTTTGGATAGGAGGTGTGGGAGGCATGGAGGAAAATCTGGTCGAGCGAGCGGGAATACCCTTTCGGGCAATCCCGGCGGCAGGTGTACACGGGGTCGGGTTGCAAGCCCTGCCCGGTAATTTGCTGCAGCTTGGCCGTGGTTTTATGAGTGCACGCCAGATTATCCGCCGCTTCAGACCTGATGTATTGTTGTTCACGGGGGGCTACCTGGCAGTCCCGGTGGCAATGGCTGCGCGTACACCCATCCCGGGGATAAAACGGCCTCGCAGCCTGCTTTACGTGCCAGATATTGAGCCTGGACTCGCGATCAAGACGGTGGCGCGCTTCGCAGACCAAATCACTACCACTGTCTCCGAGACCTCTGAATGGTTGCCTAGCAAGGCGCAGGTAATTGTTACCGGTTATCCATTGCGAAACGATATGCGGGCTTGGGATCGAGAAGAAGCCAGACAGCATTTTGGCCTCGAGCCCGACATTCCAGTATTGCTGGTCTTTGGCGGAAGTAAAGGCGCCCGCTCTTTGAACCGTTCTTTATTGAAAGCTTTGCCGGAGTTCCTGGTTGAAATGCAAGTGATCCATCTATCAGGCCAGCTAGATTGGCCGGAAGTGGAGAGGTCTCGTGAGGGCCTATCGGCTGAATTGGCCGATCGCTACCATGCCTATCCTTATTTGCATGAAGAGATGGGCGCTGCTATGACGGTCGCCGATCTGGTAGTGTCTCGAGCAGGAGCCTCAACTTTGGGCGAGTTGCCCTTTTACGGCTTGCCAGCAGTTTTAGTGCCTTACCCTCATGCCTGGCGTTACCAGAAAGTGAATGCCACCTATCTTGCAAGGCGGGGCGCTGCCGTGATTGTGGAAGATGAGGCGATCAGCGCTAATTTGCTGGATGTGGTAAGAGATTTGATGCGCTCAGCTACCCGTCGTGAAGAGATGCGCCGGGAGATGAAATCCCTTGCTCAACCTCAGGCAGCAGATTGTATTGCCAGCCTGTTGGTTCACCTGGCAGAAAACAGCCCCAGGGAGGGGTGCTAGATATGGTGACTCTCACCTTTTTCTTCTACTTCCTGGCAACAATGTTTGCGGTGATTGGGGCCATGCGGGGATGGTCGCGCGAACTCCTGGTCACTTTTAGTGTGATCGTATCGATCTTCATCATAAATGTAGTGGAGAGGTATCTGCCAGTGGTTAGCGCCTTCGTTCAAGTCGGCGGTGCAGGCCAGTTTTGGTTCAGGACAATTATCATCGTGGTCCTGGTTTTTTTCGGGTACCAGACTCCCAATATTACCCGCATAGCAGGGAGCCGCTTCGTACGAGAACGTTTTCAAGATTCTCTATTGGGCCTGTTCTTAGGCGCTTTGAACGGATATTTGATTGTGGGTACCATGTGGTATTTCCTTCACCAGGCAGGCTATCCCTTCCCGGATATCAGCCCGCCTCCGGGTGGTACAGAGCAGGGCCAGGCTGCCATGCGGTTGCTTGAAATTATGCCACCGACCTGGTTGGAGCCGCCAATCGTTTATTTTGCTGTAGCCCTGGCGTTCTTATTCGTGATTGTTGTATTTATCTAATGTATGGAGTGGGTGATGTGGTTGATGTGCATTTGATTGGAATTGCTGGGAGCGGCTTATCTGCCATTGCTCGCTTTCTGTTGGAGAGCGGGTTCTCGGTCAGCGGCTCCGATCGACAGGCCTCCCCAATTTTGGAAAGCCTGTCTAAAGCTGGCGCGCGCGTCTATGTAGGTCACGATCCTGAAAATGTTTCCGGCGCTAGCCTGGTAGTACGCTCCTCGGCCATTCCTGATGATAACGTTGAGGTTCAGGCAGCGTTGGCAGCCAATATCCCGGTATTGAAGCGGGCGGATTTCCTGGGAACCCTGATGGATGAGCGTACAGGAATTGCAGTCGCCGGTACGCATGGAAAAACTACCACGACAGCCATGGTCGCCTGGATGCTGTCTTCATTAGGTCAGGACCCCTCCTATATCATCGGCAGCGATTCGCGCAACCTTGGCACAAATGCGCGAGCTGGAAAAGGCCCTGCTTTTGTCATTGAGGCGGATGAATATGATCGCATGTTCCTGGGATTAAAACCGAAGGTTGCCGTAATAACGAATGTGGAATACGACCATCCGGATTTTTTCCTGGCTAAGGAGGATTATTTCCAGGCCTTTTCTGAATTTGCTTCGAGCCTGGAAGATGATGGTGTGCTTCTGGTGTGTGGAGATGATTCTGGCGCTTCACGCTTGCTACAAGAAGCCGGCGCGCACGGGATCAAAGCTTTAGCTTACGGGATATGCGACCAAGACTACGATTATTATGCCCATGGTATGGCCCATAATCCGGTAGGCGGATTAACCTTTGAAGTAATCATACGGAGCCGCAGTTCAGAGCCAATGCGGATCGCCCTACAGGTGCCGGGAGAGCATAACGTCCGTAATTGCCTGGCGGCGCTGGCTGTTGCAGACCAGTTGGGATTGCCCTTGAACGAGGCAGCCCGTGCGCTATCCGCTTTCAAAGGCACCGGGCGTCGCTTCGAAGTCCTCGGGGAGGCCAACGGGATTACCGTTATTGATGACTACGCTCACCACCCCACTGAGATCCGGGCGACCCTGTCTGCTGCAAGAGCTCGTTTCCCAGGCAGGCAGCTGTGGGTGGTATGGCAACCGCATACCTATTCCCGTACCCGCTCATTGTTCGCGGATTTTGCGACTGCTTTCATCGAAGCAAACCATGTCGTGGTGACAGAGGTTTACGCGGCACGGGAACCCGTCGAGGCTGATTTTTCAGCTCTACATGTCGTTCAAGCAATGGACCATCCGGATGCTTATTTTATTCCTGACTTGACCCAAACCACAGCTTTCTTACTTACTCACATGGATCAGGGGGATGTACTGTTGGTTCTCTCCGCAGGGGATGCGGATCAAGTCAGCGCACAGGTGCTGGCAGCGTTGAGGGAAAGGAGCCGTACGGATGACTGAAGTAAAACCGAGAACTTCAAGCGGATGCTCCCGATCTGGTATCTATCGCTCCTCGGATACTGAAGCCGGTTTATTAGACGCCCTATGCCTGGCAACGGTAGGAGAAGCGGAAGCGACTATAAAAAGAGATCGCCATACGAAGTTAAAGCCTACGACGCACTCGATAGAAATTGTGAAGCAGCTAATCGAGTTCATCCAAGGCTTATAAGCGGTAGATGCTTTTGTAAAGAAATTGGAGAGGTAGCGTGCAGGTAAGCATGATCGAGCAGCCAGAAAATATCGATCCACCATCCCAAAGACTGCCCATAGAGCAGTTCAGGAGGTTGTTTGGTGAGCGCCTTCAGGAGAAGGCCTTGCTGGCGCGGTTTACCTCTGCGCGGATTGGCGGCCCGGCGGATGCGCTTGTAGTTGTAAACAGCGCTGAAGAACTTGGCGAGGCTGCATTAGCTCTTTGGGGGCTCGAGCAGTCCTTTATTGTGCTTGGTGGCGGCTCGAACGTTTTGGTCAGCGATGCAGGCGTGCGCCAGGTGGTCATCCTCAACCGGGCGAAAATCATCCGTTTCGAGGAGCAGGAGGATCAACCAGTCGTGTGGGCTGAATCGGGCGCCAGCCTGGGTGTAATTGCCCGACAAGCCTCAGCGCGGGGCTTTGCTGGTCTTGAATGGGCAGCCGGGATACCTGGCACCTTGGGTGGGGCGGTGGCTGGAAATGCTGGGGCTCATGGAAGCGACATGGCAGAAAGCCTGATATTGGCAGAGATCTTGCATCGTTCTGAGTTGCCGGGTATGGCGCGCCTTAAGGGTGAGGTCGCTTCCAGGGAGACCTGGACGGCGGACAGGTTGGAGCTATCGTATCGCAGCAGCACCCTCAAGAGCAAGCCGGGAGAGGCGGTAGTGCTTGCAGCCCTTCTTCGCCTGGGGCGGAGCATGCCAGATAACCAGGTCGAAATTCAAGCTAGGATGACAGCTTTCAACGAGCAGCGCCGCCGGACCCAGCCACCCGGAGCTAGCATGGGTTCCATGTTTAAAAATCCCCCTGGCGATTACGCTGGTAGATTGATCGATGCGGCAGGTCTTAAGGGTACCCGAATCGGGGACGCCGAGATCAGCCGTTTGCATGCCAACTTCTTCATCAATCATGGACAAGCCCGTGCAAAGGATGTCCAAGCTTTAGTGGAGCTTGCCCGTAGCCGCGTGGCTGAAATGTTTTCGATCAATCTCGAGACTGAAATCGAA
>CAZAQS010000079.1:0-18659 GCA_964486825.1 uncultured Anaerolineaceae bacterium
TACCAGACCCACGGCAACCTGGGCCGTGCTCTCGGAATGGGACGATCGCTACCTGGAGCCGGCCCGCCAGCGTGGATTCGAGGTGCAGGTAGAAAGGCTTTCCCTGCCCGCAAGCCAGGTGCTGGTCCTTATCATCACAAAGCCAGCAAAGATTTCTTAACTTCGATTTGCAACCCCCCAAAGTTAAGGCATTTTTTCAGATCGAACTGCCTGGATCGATATACACTTCATTAACTGACTGCTACCGACGGTTGAAGAGGTAAGCATATTGAAGTAAAATTTAACCATGGAAATCCTTGTTGCAGTAGCTAAAGTCGGTAAATATGCTACTTCATACAGTGGGGATACCGTAGAAGTAGTCGAACGCCCGGGAGGGGGAGTATCCGTTGTTTTAGCGGATGGTCAGAGCTCCGGGGTTGGCGCTAAAACCATCTCCAACCTGGTGGTGCGCAAAGTTATTTCATTATTATCAGAGGGTGTACGCGATGGAGCTGCAGCCAGGGCTGCATCCGATTACCTCTTTACCGAACGTAAAGGTAAGGTATCTGCCACACTCAATATATTATCGGTTGATCTGCAGACCAGTACGCTGGTGATCACGCGCAACAATCCAGCCCCCGTGCTCCTGGCTCATGGGGAAAAGATTCTCAGCCTGGACGCAGATTGCAACCCGGTAGGAATCTACCGGGATACACGCCCAGTGATTAGCGAAGTACCTTTAGAAACAGGGCTGACGGTGGTGGTATATACGGATGGGTTGGTCCATGCCGGTAGCCGCTCGGGAGAGGTGATGGACGTCTGTACCTGCCTGCAAGCCTCGCTGGAAGAGAACGATCCTCATCCCCAAATCATTGCCAATGCTTTACTAGAGCATGCCATGAAGCTCGATCAAGGCCGGCCGGTGGACGACACCAGCGTAGTTGTTATGAGGACGCGTAGCAACATGGGGGACGACGTCCGCCGCTTAACATTGCGGATACCCTTCGGCGCCTGAGCATTGCGGCGGATACGTCCGCCGCTTAACATTGCGGATACCCTTCGGCGCCTGAGCATTGCGGCGGATAACTTTAGATCATTCTAAACCACCATCTTTTCGCATCTATCGTTCTGTGCCGGCTGAACCAATCTCTGCCTCATTCTCTGATGACTGCTTCACAAAAAGCCGGCTTCTAATGACACGGTTGAGATTGCATCGCGAAGGGCGCTGTGGAGTTACTCGCAGTGACACTTGCCAGGGGCAGCTTCCCCATAAGTCAGCCTGTGGAAATTATGATGGGAGCGCAGCTACTGTAGCCATATCGTCTATGTCCGAGACAACCCAGGATAAGCGGAAGATAGGCATCGTCGGCCCTTGTGCTTGTGGAAAATCAACCCTCCAGCAAGGCCTGGCGAAACACGGCTACCAGGCAAGACATATCGTACAAGAACATTCCTACGTACCGGGCATGTGGCAGATCATCTCAAAGCCAGATTTGCTCATTTTTCTCGACGTTACTTTCGAGGAATCAATGCGCCGAAGGGTCATGGATTGGACATCAGACGACTACCTGGAAGAGCAAAAGCGCTTGAGACATGCCCGGGAAAACGCCGACTTCTACCTGGAGACGGACGGCCTCAACCCACAGGAAGTCCTTCAGCAGGTGCTGGATTTCTTAAAAAAGGCTGGGTGAGCATATTCTTAAGGTATTTTAAATCCCTTTCACCAGCCTACATTCAGGAGTATAATCGCTTCGCCCACTGAAATGGCTCGCCAACTCCTTAGCGGCGAGCAGGCCAGCCCTTGGCTGGCATTTGTGTGAATCTGGAGGCCACAGATCCCTGATGAAACAATATCGTACGTTTATCTTTATTCTCGTCATTGTCGCCGTTGCGGTCTGGCTTGTTCTGCCGAACCACCCCGGCATCCATTTAGGCGGTATCAACCGTGAAATTTCCACCCGCTTGGGTCTGGATCTGGAGGGCGGGGTTCAGGTGCTCCTGGAAGCCGACTTGCCAGAAGGCTCGAATATATCCGACGAATCGATGAATACAGCTACCAGTATCGTCGAGAACCGGGTAAACGGCCTGGGCGTTGTCGAAGCGGTAGTCCAACGAGCGGGGGACCGGTTTATCGTCGTCGAGATCCCGGGCATTCAGGACCCCGAGCAAGCCATCAACACCATCAAAGGGACCGCCCTGCTGGAATTCGTGGACATGTCGATGGTCCCTGCCGAAGTGGCTTACTCCATGATTGGCGCCACCATCGAGACCGACTTTGAGAGCACCAATGGCGGCCTTACTGAGCCAACCGATGGCGAGACAGAAGCAACGCCCTCTACCGTATACCACACCGTCATGACCGGGGCAGCCATCAAGCAGGTGGGCGTGACGACCGGGGCTTTAGGCACCTATGAAGTCGCCTTCCAATTGACAGACGAGGGCACCGCCATTTTTAGAGATTACACGACCCAGAACGTAGGCCAAATCCTGGCCATCGTCCTGGATAAAGAGATAATTTCCACCCCCAGCATTCAGAACCCCATTACAGAAGGTAGCGGCGTTATCACCGGAAACTTTAGCGCCGAAAGCGCCAACGCTTTAGCCGTCCAACTTCGTTATGGCTCCCTACCCATCCCCTTGAAAGTATCCCAGACTCGTACGGTTGGGCCGACGCTAGGCCAGGACTCCCTACAGAAAAGCATCCTGGCTGGCTCCGTAGGCTTGGCCATCGTGATCCTGTTTATGGGCCTGTATTACCGCCTGCCCGGCCTGGTCGCCATCCTCGCCATCCTCACCTATGCCCTGATCACCTTTGCTCTTTTCAGGTATATCCCGGTCACTCTGACGCTTCCAGGTATAGCCGGCCTGATGTTGAGTACCGGTAGCGCTCTGGATGCGAATATCCTGATCTTCGAGCGCCTGAAAGAGGAGCTGCGCGCCGGTCGAACCCTGCGCCAGGCCATCGAGCTTGGCTGGCAGCGCGCCTGGCCTTCCATCCGAGATTCGAATATATCCACCATCATCACCTGCCTGATCCTGTTCTGGTTCGGTAGCGCATATGGGGCAACCTTCGTGAAGGGATTTTCACTCACCCTGATGATTGGGGTGGGAGTCAGCCTTTTCACTGCCATCATTGTCACCCGGACGTTCCTCAACCTCACCATGCAGGTCGTCAAACCTACCAACCTGGCCCGCTGGTTTGGGATCTAAGGAGGAACCCGTCATGCTCAACATCCTCGGAAAACGCTACATCTTTTTTGCAATTTCTTTACTTGTCATCGTGCCTGGGATCATCATCGCGATCATTGGAGGCCTACCCCTGGCGATCGACTTCACCGGCGGCAGCCTGTTGGAAGTAAGGTTTGAATCCGGACAACTGCCGGCGCCTGCGAGTGTGCACCAGTTGTACGAAGAGTTAGGAGTCTTGGACGCCCAGGTCCAAACGACCGGCTCCGATACTCTCCTTGTACGCTCCTCCTTTTTAAACGATGATAGCCGCAGCAGCATCGTCGCCAGCATGGAACAGCGCTTTTCAGACGGAGTGACCGTGCTACGCTTTGATAGCGTAGGCCCGACCATCGGGGCGGAAGTCACCTCCCGGGCTGCCGGTGCGGTGGGTGTGGCTGCCCTGGCAGTCGTCATCTATATCACCTTTGCATTCCGTGGCATCCCCAACGCCTTCCGTTATGGCGTTTGCGCCATTATCGCTATGCTGCACGATGTGGGAGTCGTTATCAGTCTGGGCGTCGTCGGCGGCTACCTGTTCGGTTGGCAGATGGACGCTCTCTTCCTCACGGCGCTATTGACTGTGATAGGTTTCTCTGTCCAGGATAAGATCGTGGTCTTCGATCGCATCCGTGAGAATTCGAATATCTACCGCAAGCTCAACTTTGAAACGCTGGTCAACCATTCCATCATACAGACCTTGCAGCGCTCGATCAATACCCAGTTGATGACAGTGGAGTTCATGCTGTTGGCCCTGGCACTGTTCGGCGGAGTAACCCTGCGGGAATTCGCGGTGATCTTGCTGGTCGGCCTGTTTAGCGGAACCTACTCATCGATCTTCATCGCTGCTCCCATCCTGGTGCTGTGGCAGAAGCGTGAATGGCGTACCTGGTTCCATCGCACCAATCGGGAGGCCGTCGCGTAAGTGAAGCCCGATCCCAGCTTCAAGCTCTGGAACTCAACTCTAGTAAATGAACAATGAAATAGGATGTATGGACTGGTTGCAGACCATACATCCTATTTCTGGTTTAAAGGCCAGGGCGATGATTAGCACGCCCTGTCATAGATATGGGAATAAGCGCGAGAGAACCGCATCTTGGAAGAAGATCAGGAGCACAGCTCCGGATACCAGGAAGGGGCCGTATGGGATGGCCATTAGCACTTGATATCTGCGGGAAGCCAGCATAACCAACATATACACAAGACTGACCACGCCACCAATCAGGATCGAAAGGAAAAGGGTAGGCAGGATGAGGGGCCATCCCAAGATCAAGCCCAATACCCCACTCAAGTTGACATCACCGAAGCCAAGCGCTTCCCCAGCGCCCACCACAATCCCACGCCGTCGAGCAATAAACCGGGAGAACAACGCACCCAGGTAGTAAAAAGCCAGCATCAAGCTGAAGCCTACCACCCCACCCAGTACAGTGGCTGTGAAGCCATGCAGCCAGGTGCCAATCCCCAGGCCAATCAGGCTGCCGGCTATACTTACGGGGTGCAAGATCAGCCGGTATTCCATATCAATTACCACCACGACTCCAAAATAGACCAGCAGCAACAGGCCGGCAGCAAATCCCATGTCATCGGGTGGCGACCGCCACAACCACACTGCAGCCGCGATGGAAACCAGCTCCACCAGCCAGGTACGAGGGCGGCGTTTGCTGCCGCAATCCGGGCATTCCCGAGGCAGTAGCAGGTAGTTCGCCAATGGGAACCTGGCTTCGCACACCAGGCAGAATGGATAGGCCGGTCGCCGGCGGTAAGGGAGCACATCTGCCAGATAGTTGATCAAGGCTCCAGCTGCCCATCCGGCAATAACGATCAAGATAAAAGATAAGAGTGGAAGCATGTTTAAATTATAGCAGTAACCCGATCCAACAGCTTGAAAAATGGAGCAAGTTTTTTACCAGCACGAGTTAGTCCAAAACGGTTACAATTTGGCAGAAGCTCGGGCTTGGATACGATGACAGGAGTGACTACATGGAAAAATTCATCATACACGGCGGAGTCCCTCTCGAAGGAGATGTGACCCCCTCTGGTAATAAAAACGCAGCCCTGCCAATGCTGGCAGCCTGCCTTCTGACCAGTGAGCCCGTGACCCTGCATAATGTCCCAGAGATCCAGGATGTACAGGCGATGCGAGCCCTTCTCGAAAGCCTGGGGGTGTCCATCGAAACGGTGGGAAACCATACCTGGCGGATTCAGGCTGCGGAAGTCAGGCCGGCGGACCTGGACCCAGATCTCTGCCGGCGCATCCGGGCCTCGATCCTGTTAGCCGGGCCGATGGTTGCCCGCTCGGGCGTGTTGAATCTGCCCCCGCCCGGTGGAGACGTGATCGGAAGGCGGCGGGTAGATACGCATATTCTGGCCATCAAATCCCTGGGTGCTCACGCGGAATACGACCGCGTCCAGCGCGTATTCCGCTTTCAGGCTGAGAGCTTACAGGGAAACAATATCCTTCTGGATGAGGCCAGCGTGACCGCCACCGAGAACGCCATCATGGCTGCAGTGACCGCTCAAGGCAAGACTGTCCTGCGTAATGCCGCCTCAGAGCCGCATATCCAGGAGCTGTGCCACTTCATTAACAAGCTGGGGGGGCAGATTGAAAATATTGGCTCCAATACCCTGCATATAACAGGTGTGCCACGCTTGCATGGCGGGGAGTTTACCATTGGGCCAGATTACCTGGAAGTGGTCAGCTTCATTGGTGCAGCCATTGTCACCCACGGCTCCATCCGTATCTGCAACGCCGGGCACCAATACCTGGATATGATCCGCCTGGTGCTACGCCGCCTGGGTGTAGAATGGGAGATCGATGGGGAGCAACTGGTGGTACCCGCAGATCAGAAGCTGGTCATCGAGCCAGACCTGGGAGACGCCATTCCGGAAATCAGTGTAATGCCCTGGCCCTCCTTCCCCACCGATTTGATGAGCATCGCCATCGTTATCGCAACTCAATCCGAAGGCAGCGTCCTCTTTCATGATTGGATGTATCCGAGCCGCATGTTCTTCACCGATAAGCTGGTGGGGATGGGCGCGCATATTGTGCTGTGTGACCCACACCGTTGCATCGTGCAAGGGCCAACCACGCTATACGGCGAAAATCTGGAAAGCCCGGACATCCGGGCGGGCATGTCGCTCGTTCTGGCTGCTTTGGCCGCCCAAGGCAAGTCGGTCATCCGCAATGTCGGTCAAGTCGACCGGGGCTACGAGCGTATAGATGAAAAACTCCGCGCCCTCGGGGCGCGGATTGAGAGAATTCAAGAGCCTTAAAGCCAGTTAAACCTATTCTTTTTCTGAAAGCACAGCCAGGAATTGGTTGACCAGCTCGCGCAGCATCGGCTCAGGCAGTGCTCCGACCTGGCGGTGCACGATCTTGCCACCCGAAAACAACAGCATGGTTGGGATGCCTTGCACGCCGTAACGTCCTGCCCAATCTGGGTTCTCATCGGTATTCACCTTGGCGATCAGCATCTTACCGGCCTGTTCTTTCGCCAGCTTATCCAACGTGGGCGCTACCATCTTACAGGGTCCGCACCAGGGCGCCCAAAAATCGACCACGACGGGAATTTCCGACTGCAGTACTTTGCTTTCAAACTCACCGTCTGTAACATGAATAGGTTCTGAGATCATATATCTTCCTCCAAGGCTCTAATTTTAGTATTTTTTAATTTATAAGGGTTATCGGCAGGCATCTCTTTAGATGGAGCGTGAGACCTTTGCCACCGGAAAATTCTAAACAAGCCACCCAAGTATAGCATGAGCGCCTGGTATTGTCAGGTATAATTTGGACAATGAACATCGGCATAGCTTCCCATCAGGCCGGAGCCTACCGGGTAACCACAGACGTCTATGAAGGCCCGCTCGACCTCCTTTTACAACTGATTGAGCATGCCGAGCTGGACATTACGAAACTAGCCCTGGCCCAGGTTACCGACCAATTCCTGGAACACCTGCGCCAAATCCAGGAAAGGGCCGCTGAAGAGGTGTCCGCATTCCTGGTCATCGCTGCCCGGCTGATCCAGATCAAGTCCGAGGTGCTTCTGCCGCGCCCGCCTTCTCGCGAGCCAGGTGAAGAAGATCCGGGGGAAGCGTTGGCCCTCCAATTGCTAGCCTATAAACGTTACCGGGCCATCGCTGCCCAGCTAGCTGAACGAGAAGCAGCCGGGCTGCGAACTTATTTGCGCATTGCCCCGCCCCCCAGGATCGAGGGGACACTTGACCTGGCAGGGATCACTGCCCAGGACCTGGCAGCCGTAGCTGCCTCGCTTTTCAGCCGCCCAGACGCGCGTAGCTCTCTAGATAGTGTCGTACCCGGACCAAAGGTGACCATCCGGGAAAAGATCCGCTTGATCGGTCGCTCCCTACAATTAAAGACCCGCGTCACCTTCCAGAAACTGCTAGGCGAGCACCGTTCCCGGCTGGATATCGTAGTTACATTCCTGGCTATGTTAGAGTTGATCAAGCGCCACCTGGTCACAGTGCACCAGGAGGGTATGTTTGGGGAAATCGAGCTTCAAGCGGTGAACGATTGGAACGAGAACGAAGAGTTCGATCTGGAGTTTGGGGAATAAGCCCTACCCCGGCTTATTCCCGAGGGGGAGAACGTAGCCACAGGTATAAGGACGGTAGCAGACCGAGAAAAGCCCCTGCGGCGTCGATACCCACGTCCGCCAGGCTGGCCCTCCTGCCTGGGACATAAGCCTGGTGCAGCTCATCGCTGATAGCATATAAAACGGCAAATAGCCAGGCCAGGGCGATGCCTTTGAGGTCAGACCTGCCCAACCCCCATTGGATCGACGCCGCCAACAGCGCATATCCGGCTGCATGACCAAACTTTTTCACCAGCAGGTCGTGATTTCCGAAGACAGGCAGCGCCTGAGAGGGGATCGAGGAAAAAAAGAAAATGACGGACATGATGAGGATAGCCGGTCCCCAGCGCACCAGGAGCGGCCGAGTTTGTTGGATGGTAACCATGCAGGGGATTTTACCATGCCGGCCCACCCCCAAGTTTGGCACACAACCTGGTTGGAAGCCGGGCAAGCGTTATCCGTTCGAATAGAATTTTAGAGGTTATTATGACGAATAAACTGGCAAATGAAAACTCACCTTACCTGTTACAACATGCTGGCAACCCGGTCGATTGGTACCCATGGGGAGACGAAGCATTGGAAAAGGCGCGCCGGGAGGACAAACCGATCTTCCTGAGCATCGGCTATGCGGCCTGTCACTGGTGCCATGTCATGGAGCACGAGTCTTTCGAGGACCCGGATACAGCCCGCATTATGAACGAGCATTTCGTCAATATTAAAGTGGACCGGGAGGAACGCCCGGATATCGACAGTATCTACATGAACGCCATCGTCGCCATGACAGGACAGGGTGGCTGGCCGACGAGCATCTTCCTGACTCCCCAGGGAGAGCCCTTCTGGGGGGGTACCTACTTCCCACCCGTTCGTCGCTTTAATATGCCGGCCTTCCGCGAGATCCTGCTCAGCATAGCCAACCTATGGGATAACGACCGCCAGCAGCTCTTGAAATCCAGCCAGGAAATCACCGAGCATCTGAAAAGCGCCCCACAGGTGCCCTCCAAACGCCAGGAGCTGAGCATGGAATCCCTCAACAATGCCGGGCTGTCGCTGGCTCAATCCTACGATTGGAAGCATGGCGGCTGGGGCCAGGCGCCTAAATTCCCGCAGCCGATGTCAATCGAGTTCGCCCTGCGGAAGGCCGAACGTGGCGATAAGATGCTTCTGGACGTTTCCGTTCACGCCCTGAAAGCCATGTCCAAGGGTGGCATGTATGACGTGGTGGGGGGCGGCTTCGCCCGTTACAGCACCGACGCGGATTGGCTTGTGCCCCATTTCGAAAAGATGCTGTACGACAACGCCCAGCTCGCCCAGGTATACCTATACGCATTTTTACTCACCGGTGAGGACAGCTTCCGGCGGGTTTGCGAAGAAACCTTGGATTTCGTGCTGCGCGAGCTGGCCCATCCCATGGGCGGCTTCTTTAGCAGCCTGGACGCCGACTCAGAAGGGGAAGAGGGCAAGTTCTACGTCTGGACGCCCGAGCAGCTCAGGGAAGCCCTCGGGGACGAGGATCGTTACGAGTTCATCAAGGCTGCCTACGGAATCACCGAAGCCGGCAATTTCGAAGGCCGCAACGCCTTACAGCGGGTGATGGACGATGCGGAACTCGCACAAGCCTTCAACCTGAGTGTGGAACAGGTACTGGAGCGCCTGGAAAGCCTGCATGCGGTCCTGTTGGAGGCGCGTGAGGAGCGCGTAAGACCTGCCACCGACGATAAAGTGCTCGTGTCGTGGAACGGCTTGATGCTGGCGTCCCTGGCCGAAGCAGCCCGTTACTTGAAACGCAAGGATTATTTGGAAGCAGCGATCAAGAATGCTGACTTCTTGCTCGCCCAGCTGCACCCCGAGCAGCGCCTGCTGCGCGCCTGGCGGGAGGGGCAGGCTCGCCATAACGCCTACCTGGAAGATTACGGGGCTTTGGTCCTGGGGCTGATAGCCCTTTACCAGTCCGACCCCCAGCCGCGCTGGTACGAATGGGCCAGGCACCTGACGGAGGATATGCTGGCGCATTTTAGCGACCCGTCCGGGTACGGTTTCTTCGACACTCGCAACGACCATGAGACGTTGATCACACGTCCCAGGGACTTGCAGGACAACGCCGTCCCATCCGGGAGCTCGCTGGCGGTCACGGCGCTGCTGCAGATGGCAGACTACGAGGGGCGAGGAGACTGGCGCGAGATCGCCGAGAAAGCCCTGGAAGTAGCCCTGGCAGCCGCAGTACGCTACCCGACCGCGTTCGGCAAATGGCTGTCCGCCATGGATTTCGCGCTTGGGCCGGTCAAAGAAGTCGTCATCCTGGGAGAGCCAGGCGACCCGGATACGGAATCTCTGCTGGAAGTTGTTTGGAGCGCCTACCGGCCGCGCCTGGTGGCGTCCATCTCACCCTACCCGCCAGCTGATACCGCGCCGGCCCTGCTGGAGGACAGGCAGATGGTCAACGAGCAGGCCACCGCCTATGTATGCCAGAACTTCACCTGCCACCAGCCCGTCAACGACCCGCACCGGCTGGCGGTCCAGATGAATCTGGATTTGGGAGGAGAGTAGGGGCTGTAAGCCTAGATGTCGGAGCCAACCTCATTCTTGGCTGCTCTCCAGCCATCCCCACAGCGCCTCGGTATGCAACATATAATGGACCCAGATATTACTTTCCAAAAACTCCCATAGCTTTGAACCAGGCGAAATCTCTCGAGTCAGGGATGGGTCATTCAAATCCTCATCATCCAGCCTCTCGATCTCCTGGATGAGCGCCTTTTGCACCCGTTCATGCTCCTGGAGGACCTCTTCCAAAGGTTGACTGAGTTGCACCTCGTAGATCTGCTGGTTGCGCTGCTCTGGCGACAGATCCCATAGCTCCAGTTTGGCTAGCTTTCGCGAACTCAGCGCGCCGACCACCTGTTGCTCGTACCATGTAAGGTGGGCCAGGATATCTTTGATCGACCACCCACCCACCGCAGGTTCCGTCATCTTCTTACGAGGAACCGATGCCAAGGCCTGCTCCAATTTGCTATGCCAGAAGCGGACCAGCTTCAGCACGTCCGTTTTGCTCACCCAACGCTGGCTACGCAGGTAGTCGGGAAACTCCTGCTGGTAGGTTGGCGTGCCCAGGCGATGCAACATGCTCATAATCTGGGCCCGGTGATCTGTTCCGTGGTTGACGATATGCACGAGGGCTTCCCAACGATTCTCCATCAGACCGTTTGGCACCTCATCGAGATCGTTGTCTGCCAGTGAGTTCACATACTCCAGCAGCGCCGTCTCAATGCCCTCCCATGTGGTATTGAAGCTCTCACGGGTAGGGTAATCTTGAGGGTCCAGGCCGGTTACCGGCTTTGACTGGATGTCATGCAGCCAGTAGCGATCCGTCGCTGCCAGGTGCACTACCTGATTCCGGATCGAGCCGTGTGAATAGCCGAGCGATTGCGTGAACTGCTCGTCCGTCAAGTGCACCATCAGATGACCCCACAGGCGGCGGTTGCTCGCCACATGGTATCCTACCAATTTTTGTATGATGTCTTTATAGCTCATGCTAAATACCCTCTTACCTACACATCAACAAGATATAGTCTAAAACATTTCACGGGATTCCTATTGTCTTTATGCCTCCCCCAAGATCTCACTTCCCTTGTGCCGTTCTTCAGCGGGCAGCTTCTGTTTAGCTCCCCCGTTCTTTTCCTTTAGATCCATCGTTACCGGGCAGTGATCGGAACCGTCTACATCTTTATGCACCGTCACCGCTTCGACGCACGGCATAAGCGCCTCGGAGACCAGGAAATAATCCAGACGCCAGCCGATATCGCGCTGCCGGGCGCCCATGCGGTAGGTCCACCAGGTGTACTCGACCCGCTCGGGGTACAGTGCCCGGTAAGCGTCCACGAAGCCGTGTGACAGGTAGCGATCGATCCAGACCCGCTCCTCCGGCAGGAAGCCGGAGGTGTTTTGGTTCTGCTTTGGGTTGCGCAGGTCGATCTCGCGATGGGCGGTGTTGAAATCTCCACAAATAATGATCCGCTCGCCAGCCGCGTGCAGCCGGTCGCATAGCTCGAGCAGGTGGTGGTAGAAATCCAATTTATATTTAAGTCGCCCGTGGTCGCGCTGACCGTTGGGGAAATAGACATTGAAGAGAGAAAACCCAGGGAAGCGTGTCAGGACCAGGCGACCTTCGCTATCATACTCTATGACACCCATACCGAGCTGGACCTGGAGGGGCGCCTGGCGGGTAAAGGTTACCACGCCGCTATAGCCCGGCCGGGAGGCCGGGTTCCACCAGGACCCATAACCGGCAAAAAGGTCCAGGCTTTCCTCCCCAAGCTGCTCCGGGCGAGCCTTGATCTCCTGCAGGCAGACCACGTCTGGAGATAGTTCCATCAACGATCCCCAGGCGCCCTTAGCCAGGGCAGCCCGCAGGCCGTTGACGTTCCATGTCAGTAGTCTCACTCAAAACCTTCCATGAGTTCTAACGGCACCACCGCCGCACCAACCACGCCAGGGCCGGTATGCACACCCAAAACCGGCGAAATGCGCAGGACCTCAGATTTAGCCACATTCAGCTTTTCTCCCAGCATGTCTTGCAGCACTCGGGCCTGCTCTGCGAACTGCCCGTGCATGACGGAAACCCACACGGCCGTCTGCGCACCGTAGACGCCCAGCAAATAGCTCCGGATGGCCTCCAGCGCCTTGGGGACGGTGCGCTCTTTCCCGACTTGACTGTACTTGCCGTCGGCTTTGTCCACTTTGATGATGGGTTTGATCTTCAACAGCGAGCCTGCCAGGGCCTGCACCCGCCCGATACGCCCGCCACGCGCCAGGTAGGTGAGCGTCTCAAGGGTATAGATGGTCTCGGTAGCGGCGCGGATCGTATCCAGCCGTTCCTGGATGGCCTGCAAGCTCATGCCGGCTTTGATGGCCTTGACAGCCGCCAGCACCTGGTAACGCTGACCCCCTGAAAGGGTCATGCTATCCACGTGGTTCACCTTGACCTCCGGAGACTGGCGAGCTCCCAGGATGGCAGATTCAAGCGTCCCGCTCAGGCCGGAGGAAATATGGATCGACAGGATATCGCGCTCGAGCCCCGCCAGGCCTTTATACAGCTCAGCGAAAGCGCCCGCTGAGGGTTGGGAGGTGGTGGGGAGTTCGGGCTCCATAGCCTTCAAGCGGTGATAGAAATCATCCGGGCTGATCTCTTCCGCTGAGACGCCGCCTTCCGGGAACTGGATATGCAGCGGGGCGATTTTGATATCATGCTCCTGAACCTCCTCGCGGGTCAGGTCCACAGCGCTGTCGGTTACTACGATCATCTATTCCTCCTTCTTGCTGGTCGTTTGGGTATGGGGATCCGTTCTAAAGTTGATAATCGATTTTACCTTAATTTTTTGGAAATTTTCTCCTTTATAAGCCTGTCCCGCTTCATTGAACCGTTTTTGTGCTAAAATCCAGCTTTGAAGATCCAGATTTCCAGAGGCAAAGCAGCGATTATGAAAAACCTGATCCAATCCATCAAAGGCACACGCGACTTCTACCCGCAGGAGATGGGCGTGCGCAACTTCCTGTACGCCAAAATGCGGCGGGTATCGGAAGCCTACGGCTACCAGGAATATGACGGGCCTTTCCTGGAATCGATCGACCTGTACGCGGCTAAGTCGGGGGAGGAGCTGGTCAAGGAACAGTCCTTCGTCTTCCCGGACCGGGGTGGGGATTTGATCACCCTCCGGCCGGAACTGACCCCCACGCTGGTGCGCATGGTGGCACAACGCCAAAACAAGCTGGTCTTCCCGCTGCGCTGGTGGTCTTGGGGACCCTTCTGGCGTTACGAGCGACCCCAGAAGGGCCGCACGCGCGAGTTCTTTCAATGGAACGTGGACATCGTCGGGGCCGTCTCTCCAGAGGCGGACGCCGAGCTGGCAGCCGTCATGGCGACATTTTTCAATGAGGTCGGCTTGCAGCCGGACGAGGTGCAGGTACTGGTTAATAACCGCCGGCTGATGGAGGATGAGCTGGAGGGATTGGGGATCGGAGCCGAGCTGCGCACCCAGGTCTTCCGCCTGATCGATCGTCGCGATAAGATGACGCCATCTGAATGGGAGGCATACGCCCTGGAGAGCGGGCTGGACCATGAGCAATTGACCGGGCTGAAGGAGCTGCTGGGAGACCAGGATCTCTGGCAGAAATCCGACGAGTTGAGGCGCTTCTTCAAAGCTGTGGAGGCGCTGGGAGTCAAGGAGTACGTGCGCTTTGCACCGCATATCATCCGCGGTCTGGACTACTATACCGGTACGGTCTACGAAGCCCAGGAGCAGAAAGGCGATATCCGGCGGGCGATCCTGGGCGGTGGGCGCTACGATAACCTGATGGCAGACGTCGGCGGCGAGCCCTTGCCAGGGGTCGGCTTCGCTATGGGCGACCTGGTGATCACACTGATCCTGGAAAAGTTGGGCCGCCTACCCGAAGAGCTGGAAAGCTCGCCAGCGGCGGTGCTCGTGACCGTCTTCGACGAAGAGCATATGCTGGCCTCATTCGAGGCAGCCGCCGAGCTGCGCCAGGCAGGCCTGAAAGTGGCCTGTTACCCTACAACCGCCAGGCTGCCCAAGCAATTCAAGTACGCCGACCGGATGGGCATGCAGGCTGTGGTCGTGATCGGCCCGGAGGAGGCCGCTAGCGGCGAGGTGACGCTGAAGAACCTGCTGGCAGGGACACAAATACGGGTAAAGAGAGAGCAAGCGCCGGTCGCCATCCGGGAATTGCTTGAAAGCAGCCCTGGAACATGATAGAATAGCGGGCACATGGTGGCTGTAGCTCAATAGGCAGAGCATCGCACTGTGGATGCGAGGGTTGAGGGTTCAAGCCCCTTCAGCCACCCTGTATACAAGGCCTCCCGTTCGGGAGGCTTTTCGCATTCCCGAGCGCCAAAGGGGTTGCTCCTCTCAATTTCAATCTGCGTAATCTGTTGATGATTTCTCCCCCATCTGCACGACATAGTCGTAGATCCGCCGCTGGATCCGTAGCTGGTTCAATTCATATCCGATCTTGTCCACCTGCTCGTCCGGCTCATACAGGTACTCGTAAGAGAGCTTACCGCCCATTCCCAACTTGATCTCGTTAAGGCGCAGCGACAGACGGTACTCGAGCTGCTCTCGGCGTAACACGTAGAACCGGTGTTGCCAGCGGTATGCCTCGCCCCCCTTCGCCTGGTCTGTCTTCGTAGCCGCCTCTGCAATCTCCCCCTCCAGGCGCTCGATCGACTCCCGCAGCCTGTCCAAAACGACAGGCTCGGGCGCTCCCCTGTTGGCGCCCACCCGCCACACCGGCGCATTGTATACTTTCACTGGCATCCGGGTCGTTCGGGCAGCAGCCGGCTGCCGCTCCGGAAGCTCCACCGTCAGGATCCGCCCCGGTGAGATGTGTTCCACCATCCCCAACCGCTTCCCGTTCAGGTCGACCTCTTGATAAAGCCGGGACAACGACCTGGTGGTTTCGCCCGGGTTGAAAAACCTGGCCTGCACCATCCCATCCCGATAATGCAAACTACTCATGGGGATATCCTCGCGCAACTCGTAGAGCCGCCCGGATGGATCGTCTCTAACGCCTGGGTCTTCCACAATCACCGGAGTGTCTTTACCGGCAGGATCTTCCACAACCGCGTGAGGTTCATTACCCCCCACCTCCACCAACAGAGGCGGGTTTTGAAAACCCGCGTTTATAGCCTGCAGCCTCACCTGCTGCACATCCCCTTCCAGCGCTGCGAACGCCAGCTCGTGAGTGACCCGTCGCTCACAGCGTGCGTCGGGAACGTAAAAGGCCGGGCCGGCGTCTCCTGAGCGCCCAGGAAGGTCAGGCGCCGCCAACCATTCCACCGCCCGCAGCAAAGGCAGGCTCAAGCGCCCATCCTGTCCGGCCTGGTAGGCGTGCAGTCCCCTGGCAAAAACCGTCAACGTCGTGGTCCCGTCCGATACTGCCAGGTACTCGTGGAATGGGAAACAGCGAACCTCCCCCAACTCGCGCTGGCCAACCAGGATATCCGCAAGACGGCCTTCCAGCTTGCGCGGCAGCAAATCCCGCTCTACCTTTTGGCGAGAAACCATATCGAAGGGCATCCCTGCATAAATCTCCCCAGAAAGGGCTGTCTCGAAGACCATCTCGACCCGGTAATCCACACCCCGCCCCTCCAGATCCACCTGCCAGCGCAGCAGTGGGGAGCGGTCGAAGGTCAAACGCACTACCGCCGAAGCCTGCCCATCTTGCCATCCCAGGCTGCAAGATACACGCACCACCGCGTGCAGCTCGCTCTCCTGCTCGACCACAGGCATTCCATCCGCTTGTAAGGCCCCCAGGAACCGGCCGGGCTCTTCGGAATACGTGTCCCCGCCCTCCTCGTACACCAGCAGCGCTCCCAGGACGGCCTGGCCAACCCGTACCCGCCCATCTGTCCCGACCTGAGCCCTGTAATGCTCGTTCTGCCAGTGGAAGGCTCCCACCGGCCGGTTCTCCCTCCGCACAGGGATCGACTCGCCTGCCTTCCATACACCCACCCCTTGCGCCTGCATGGGATATAAGCGCTCTCCATGGACCTGCCAGCCTTCGTATTGGAAGGGATTGGCGCTCACGCAATACAACCCGGGCGGATAATCCCCCATGAGATAGGCCAGCGAGTCGTGCAGGTCAGCCTCCATCTGCTCGAAGACTTGCCGGTAGCTGTACTCCATTTTTTCGTGCACCTGGTCAATGCTCACGCCGCAGATGCAGTCGTGCACCGAATTCCGGAGCAACGCCCGTCCCCAGGCTTCATACTTTTCGGCAGGGTAAGCTCGCCCTGCCCCGAGAGACAGCACCGCCAGCGGCTCGCACAGCCGGTATAGCATGTTTTCGCAGTCACTGGCCATCACCTTCAAATATGTCCGTGTGGAGAGACTGCCCGGAAAGACTGCCCCATACTTGCCCGAGATCAGCTCGCCTGTGAGCACCACCAGGCCCTCAAGCCTGGAACTCATCTCGCTGGCAAACCCGCCAGGCGTGGTAGCCTCCAACTGGACCCATCCCGGTAACTGGCTGGCACGCGCCTGGTAGAACCTCATCGGGTCTTCGGGATCGTTCTCCAGGTCATAGCCATCGAACAGGGGCACATCCGGCGTAGGGTAGTAGGGCCGCAGCTTGTCCAGCTCTGCCAGCAGGCGCGCCACGCCGATCTCAGGCGTGCGGGTCACCCCGTACAGGTTGCGGTAACCGCCAAACAAGTTGATCGTGAAAAGACGGCTCCCGTCTGGGCCTTGCCATTCGAAATAGGGCGCCATCGCTGGCGCACCCCGCCAGATATAGACCGCCGGGATATCGAAAAGCAAGTGAAGCTGGGGAGCTTGCGAGATATGCCCGAAGGTATCTACCAACCAACCCGCCTGCGTGTGAGCGCCAAATTTCTGCATATCCTGCCGCCCGTACAGCAGGTTTCGCAGCAACGCCTCGCCCCCCGTCAGCCGCCAGTCCGGTTGGCAATAGTATGGCCCGATCAGCAGGTTACCTTGCCTAATTAGGCGCTTCACGAGACCCTGGTAACCCGCATCCAGCTCCAGCAGGTCTTCGATCACCAGTGTTTGCCCGTCCAGGAAGTACCGGAAAGCCGGGTTCTCCTTTCCCAGCCGGGCAACCTTATCGACAAGACCTCCGATCCACCGGTTGGTGGACTCGGAGGTCAGGAACCATTCCCGATCCCAATGGGTATGGTTGATGATATGGGCTGTAACCCCGCTCACGACCCGTTTTCAGAAGGGTAAAGGACTTGCAGGCTCTCCGGGTCAACCCAACGGATCTTGTCTGCGGGGAAGCGCAGCCAGATGTCCATGCCCGGCTCAACCTTGATATTCGGATGCGTAGCCACTTTGACGGTCTCGTCACCGATCTGAACAGTGAGCAGGTTCTGCGACCCCAGAGGCTCGACTACGAACACCTCCACTTGCAAGGCCCCCCGGGTGGGCTCCTGCAAGACCTGCATATTCTCCGCTCGGATGCCCACGTTTACCGGCCGGTCCACGTAGGGCGCCAGCAGGGGCTGCATGGCCTCGGCCGGGGTAAGGTGGAAATCCCCGATGCACACCCTCACCTGACCGTCGTGACGTTCAACCTTTCCTTCCATGAAGTTCATTGGGGGCGTACCGATAAAGCCACCCACGAACTGAGTAGCAGGTTTATCGTAGACCACCCCCGGCTCATCGCACTGCAAGATCCTACCGCCTCGCATCACTGCGATCCGGTCGCCCATGCTCAGCGCCTCGATCTGGTCATGTGTGACGTACAGGGTGGTGGTCTTGATCTCCTGCAGTAGGCGCTTCAGCTCAGCCCGCATCTTGAGGCGCAGCAGGGCGTCCAGGTTACTGAGCGGCTCGTCCATCAACAGCACCTGGGATTTCATCGCGATGGCCCGCGCCACGGCAACCCGCTGCCTCTGCCCGCCGCTCATCGCTCCCGGAAAACGGTCCAGCATCTCCTCGATATGCAATAGCTCCGCCGCCTCCCGCACTCGCCGGTCCATCTCGGTCCGTTCGAACTTGTTCATCTTCAAACCGAAAGCGATATTGTCGTAGACCTTCATGTGAGGGAAAATGGCATAGCTTTGGAAGACCATCGACAGGTTGCGTTGGCGCGGCGGCAGGTAAGTCACGTCTTGCCCGCCGATACAAATACGCCCATCGTCAGCCATTCCCAATCCGGCGATAGCGCGCAACAGGGTCGTCTTTCCGCAGCCGCTCGGTCCCAATAACACCACGAATTCCTGGTCTTCCACCGTCAAGGAGACGTCGTCGACGGCTACAAAATTGCCGAAGCGCTTGGTACCAGACTCGACCAAGATTTCCGCCATAGCCTCCTCCTGGAAAAGTGTCA
>CAZAQS010000080.1:0-3863 GCA_964486825.1 uncultured Anaerolineaceae bacterium
ATAGGCCTCTTGTACCATCTCGAGGGCGATATCTTCATTGTCCAGCATACGTATAGCGAAGCTTTTCATCCGGCCATGGTAGCGTTCAACCAGGCAACCAAAAGCCTCCAGGTCACCATTTCGGGTGAGAATTACAAGTTCCGCATCTTCTTGATGTTCCAATTCATCTCCTTCCTATCAGAAAGGCTTTCTTATATTAGTGGTAATAAATGCCATTATGGTTACAAAAATTTGCAAATTGATTCTCAATACCAGATTCGATTGACCATTTAGACTGATTATGGCATAATCCTGACCAAGTTACTAAATATTAAAGGCGATGATGGAAACGAGTAGGCTTGCAAGGACTGGCAGCGACCCTGGGTTTGGTGAAAGCCGGGGCAGGTAAGCAAGCTGAAAATCCTTCCGGAGCCGCAAGCTGAAAGCGACCAGTTTTATTCATGGCTTGCAAGTAGGTGCGCCGGTGTTATCCCCCGTTAGCCGGATACAGGTTTCGTTTCCTGTTTCGGAAACTGTTCCTGGCAGAGGTGCTCGTCTGCGGGCGAGAACCAGGGTGGTACCGCGAGGTGCACAAAGACAGGTGATTTATTCACCACACTACCAAAAGTAGTTTGCACTCTCGTCCCTGATTGGGGCGAGGGTTTTTGTTTTTATCGCAATCTATCGAGGCAGCTGGTTGCATGTCTCAAGTTCTTCTGCATGGAGGATGTATGTTTAAACCTGTCTCTCCCAGACTCAATATAACCCTTCTCGAAGAAGAGGTGCTTCGCTTCTGGAAACACCACAAAATCTTCGAGAAATCGGGAGTCCAACGGGAAGGAAGCCCGGAATACGTATTCTATGAAGGACCTCCCACAGCCAATGGCCTGCCAGGCGTGCACCATGCCCTGGCGCGCGCCTTCAAGGATATGTTCCCGCGCTATAAATCTATGCGCGGCTACCACGTGATCCGTAGAGGCGGCTGGGATACCCATGGCCTACCGGTGGAAATCGGCGTCGAGAAACAGCTAGGTTTCACATCCAAGAGCCAAATCGAAGCTTACGGGATCGACCGCTTCAACGAGCTTTGCCGGCGGTCTGCTACCGAATACATCCAGGAATGGGAACGCTTCACAGACCGGATCGGCTTTTGGGTCGACCTGGAGGAAGCCTACGTCACCTATACCAATTCCTATATTGAAACCGTCTGGTGGATCTTGAAGACCTTCTGGGATAAAGGCTTGCTCTACCAGGGATATAAAGTTGTCCCGTACTGCCCGCGCTGTGGGACGCCTCTCTCCGACCACGAAGTGGCCTTGGGCTACGAACAGGCGGTCGATCCTTCGGTATTCGTGCGCCTGCCGCTGGTGGATGATCCGGGCACCTCCTTGCTAATATGGACAACCACACCCTGGACTTTGCCAGGTAATGTCGCTGTGGCTGCGCACCCGGACGTGGACTATGTCATCGTCGAGAGGGATTTACCGGAAGGCGGTGTTGAAAAATTGATCCTGGCGCGCCCTTTGATCGAAAAAGTGTTCCGAGATGAGGAAGTCCGCGTCTATGAGACTTTTAAAGGCAAGAAGCTGAAAGGTCTGCGCTACCGGCCTCTGTTTACCTTCCTGCTCCCGGATAAACCGGCCCATTATGTTATCTTGGAAGATTTTGTGACCACAGAGGACGGCACCGGGCTGGTCCACATCGCTCCAGCCTTCGGGGCGGAAGACCTTCAGGCCTCTCTTGAGCATGATTTGTCTGTGCTGATGACAATTAATGAAGACGGCACATTTATTCCCGATGTACGTCCCTGGCGAGGCCGTTTCTTTAAAGAAGCCGACCCAGATATTACGAAAGACCTGGATGCACGCGGCCTGCTCTACAGGGCTGAAACCTACACGCATACCTACCCGTTCTGTTGGCGCTGCTCGACGCCACTGCTCTACTACGCCCGGGGGACCTGGTATATCCGTACCCAGCAGTATAAGGAAAAGATGGTTGAGCTGAATGGGACGATCAACTGGTATCCGGAACATATCAAGCACGGCCGTTTCGGTAATTGGCTAGAGAACAACGTCGACTGGGCTCTCGGACGGGAGCGCTATTGGGGTACACCCCTACCGATCTGGGAGTGCCGTGATTGTCACAGCCAGGTTGCGGTAGGGTCCATAGCTGAGCTTTCTGAGCTGGCTGGTGAAGACCTGGCTTCTCTCGACCTGCATCGCCCCTACGTCGACGAGATCCGTTTCGCCTGCAAGGATTGCCAGGGGCAAATGGAGCGTGTCCCGGAGCTGATCGATGTTTGGTTCGATTCCGGATCGATGCCCTACGCTCAATGGCATTACCCATTCGAAAACCAGGAAATGTTCAAGAACCAGTATCCAGCAGACTATATCTGCGAGGCGGTAGACCAGACACGTGGCTGGTTCTATTCCTTACACGCCATCAGCTCTTTGCTAAACGAAAGTGTGGCCTTCAAAAACGTCATCTGCCTTGGCTTAATCCTGGACGCCGAAGGGCAAAAGATGTCTAAATCGCGCGGCAATGTTGTCGATCCCTGGGATGTCCTCAACCAGCACGGAGCGGATGCCTTTCGCTGGTACCTTTACACAGCCAGCCCGCCTGGGCAAGAACGGCGTTTCTCGGTTGATCTGGTTGGGGAAGTGGTACGCAACTTCACCCTCACACTTTGGAATGTATACTCGTTTTTCGTGACCTACGCCAACCTGGACGGCTGGAAGCCTTCTGGTTCTAGCGGAACCCCCCCGTATAACGAGCTTGACCGCTGGTTGTTATCCGAGCTGCATACCCTCGTAAGGAACGTGACCACCGCACTGGAGCATTATGACGTCCCCGGCGCTACTCGACCGATCCAGGCCTTTGTAGAGAACCTATCCAAGTGGTATCTACGACGCTCCCGCCGTCGCTACTGGAAAAGCGAGTCAGATGCAGACAAGGATGCAGCCTACGCCACTCTATACGAGGTTCTTATAACCCTGGGTAAGCTGCTGGCCCCAACCATGCCTTTCCTGGCTGAGGAGCTCTACCAGAACCTGGTTCGCTCAGTAGACAGGGAGACCGCAGAGTCGGTTCACCTGGCAGAATGGCCAGCTTATAACGAACAGCTGATCGATGAGAAACTCAATGCGGATATGGAGCTGGTCATGCGGTTCGCCTCACTCGGCCACGCCGCCCGTAACCAGGCCGCCATCAAAGTACGCCAGCCCCTCTCGGAAGCAGCCTTCTCGGTAACTGGGACAGAAGAAGCTCAAGCGCTGGAACGGTACGCAGAGCTATTGGAAGATGAGCTTAATGTAAAGCAGGTCAGGGTTTTGGGCTCTGCAGGAGAGGCGGTATCTTACACACTTAATCCCCTCCCTAAGCAGCTTGGCCAAAAATATAAGGGCCAATTTCCAGCCGTGCGGGCGGCGATTATCGAGTTGGATGCAGAAACTGCAGCCCGTTCGCTGTTAGAAGGACAACCCGTCCAGGTTACCGTGGACGGAGAAACCCTTGAGGTACAACCGGGTGAGGTTGAAGTCCGCGCTGAGGCCCGTAGCGGCTTAACCGTAGCATCGGAAGGACCATATATCTGTGCTCTCCATATCGATCTGACACCAGAGTTGGTTAAAGAAGGCCTGGCGCGGGAGTTCGTACGCCGGGTCCAGGATATGCGGAAACAGGCCGGTTTCGATATCGCGGACCGCATCCATCTTTTCCTGCATGCAAGCCCCAGGTTAGCTGAAGCCGTGGAAGCTCACCGTGAATACATCATGGGAGAGACCCTCACCCTCAAGCTTAGCTCAACTCGCCCTCCTGACGGGGCTTCCAGCGCTACCCTTGAGTTCGATGGGGAAAAGGCGAGCGTAGGCATTTCAAAAGCATAA
>CAZAQS010000080.1:3963-18619 GCA_964486825.1 uncultured Anaerolineaceae bacterium
GGATTGCCAGGTAGACAAGGGAACAGCTCGCGAGGGGGAGTATGATCCTCATCCTCCTCGGATGTCATGGTAGATGGGGTCCAGGGGGTATGGGTACATCAGGCAGACCGAGGGGATAGATCCCGCTTCATGCTGGCCTGGGTAAAAAATGGGGTTATATATTCATTGAGTGGTCGGGGATCGCTTGACGAAGCAGTCGATATTGCAAACTCTCTTAACTAGGTTAAAATTTAGCTGAACCAACCTAATGAACGTGAAACGCGAGATGCTCGCGTTTCACGTTTTGTCGAATATGTATGTAAGCTTATGTCCGTTAATAACCACCTGGCGCTGGAATTAAATGGTCTCAGAAAAGTTTACGGGGACAAGGTCGCCGTCGAAGATCTGACTTTGAACGTTGAAAAGGGGGAGGTGTTTGGCTTTCTCGGGCCGAACGGAGCTGGTAAAACAACATCGGTCAAGATGATCTTAGGACTTGTCGCGCCTACATCTGGAGAAGGCACTTTGCTCGGCGCGCCATTGGGAGACCCATCTATACGATGCCAGGTGGGCTTCTTACCGGAACATTTCCGATTCCATGACTGGTTGACGGCCTCCGAATTCTTGACCCTACACGCAGACCTTTACCATATGCCTCGGGGTAGTACGAAACGGAGGGTTGAGGAGCTCCTTGAGCTGGTGGGGCTCACACCTCATGCTGTCCGAAAGCTGCGGACATTTTCGAAAGGTATGCTCCAGCGTGTTGGATTAGCCCAGGCACTGCTGAACAAACCTGCCCTTGTATTCCTGGATGAGCCCACATCTGGGCTGGATCCTGTTGGTAGGCGCCTGGTTAGAGATATCATCCGCGATCTTAAGGAGAAAGGCACCAGTGTCTTCTTGAACTCACACTTGTTAAGTGAAGTTGAGATCACATGTGACCGAGTTGCTTTTATTAAGAATGGGGTTGTCGCTCGCATCAGCCGGCTGAACAGCCTGGTAGATGGCGAACTGACCGTACTGGCAAAAGTACAAAATTTAACCTCACCAGTCGAGAAAGGCCTCGCTCAATGGGCTCAAAATGTGCGCCTGGATGGGGATCATTTATCACTGACTCTGTCTGGTGAGGCAGATCTACCGGCAGTTAATCGGTACCTGGTCGAAAATGGTGTGGCGGTTTATTCATTTCATCCCGAGCAGATATCTTTGGAGGACCTGTTCATGCAGATCGTTGGGGATGAAGGAGGTCTTTGATGAGCATTTTCGTCATCGCCCGCCTCACATTTCGGGAGGCTTCCCGTCGAAGGATCCTTTTAGCGGCCGCCATATTTGGGTTGCTTTTCCTTATCATCTATGCGCTCGGTTTAAGCCAGATTCAGAAAGAAATCGCCGCTCAGGCCCGGCCCATGCCAGCATTAGTTGCTAGCGAAATGTTCAGTTTCATCTTCATGGCAGGTTTGTATGTGGTCAATTTCCTTTCTATCGTGATGGCCGTGCTCACCTCTGTAGACACCCTCTCAGGGGAAATTTCTTCCGGTACGATCCAGACACTTGCCAGCAAGCCGCTTCAACGCTGGGAGATCGTCTTGGGGAAATGGTTGGGATTTGCTGGAATGCTGACCCTGTACCTGATATTGATGGCTGGTGGTGTTATGCTGGTGGCGAGTATTACCCTGGGATATACTGCCCCAAACGCCCTGCGAGGTTTAGCCCTGATGTGGCTCAACCTGATCCTCTTGCTTGGGGTATCTCTTTTGGGAGGAACGATTCTCTCAACCTTAGCTAACGGAGTGCTAGTCTTCGGCTTATATGGGATTGCCTTTATCGGCGGCTGGATCGAACAATTTGGTTCCTTCTTAGAGAACCAGACTGCCGTTGATATCGGCGTGATTTGCAGCCTGATCTTGCCGGTAGAAGCAATCTGGAAACGGGCCGCCTACGAGATGCAGTCCCCAATTGCCGGCGCCTTGGGCAGCTTTAGCCCATTCTCAACCCAATCCGTTCCAAGCCCGGTCATGATAGGATATGCCATCCTTTATGCAATGACAGCTCTCGCCTTGGCTGTGAGGCAATTTAATCACCGGGATCTTTAACAGCACCCGGTACAGGGGGTTGATATCTATATGAAAGCAGGGATTAGAAGGGGGGCATCGAATGCATTCCTCTTTTTGAGCTGGTTATATCTTGCGCTCCTGTTGGCATGGCTAGTAGGATACATGGTGTTTGGAGATCGCCTGCGTTACCTGGGATTGGTAAATCTACTGGCAGTATACCTGTTCTTCCCACTGCCATTGTTGCTGCTGGCAGCCTTTTTCTATAAGCGTTTGTGGCTATGGCTAGGGTTTATCACCGGCTCGGTCGCTTTTATCTTCTTATGGGGAGCACAATTTAACCCTTTGCGTCTTGCAGCATCCAATAATTCCGAGTCTGCGACCTCTCTGTCTGTAATGACCTATAATGTTTTGGCCTGGCATAACCATACCTCACCGGTTATTCAGACCATCCTGCACGAGAACCCTGATGTTCTGTTCATCCAGGAGCTTAACAACAACCTTGCCAGCGCATTGCAAGAAGAGATTATCCATATCTACCCTTACCAGATACTAGACCCAATCGATAACCCGCGCGGGATCGGTACCATCAGTCGCTACCCAATCCACGAAACGGGGATACAGCTCCTGGATGGTTGGATTGGAGGTCCACAAGTATTGATCCTGGATTGGGAGGATATGGAAGTAACCATTGTCAATATCCATATGACCTCCACAACCGGTATTAGCTCTCGAGAGCATATTGAGAGAACGTTTAACCAGAGAGAAGCCCAGGCACGGACACTGGTTGAATTTGTACGCCAGCGCGGGCCAACTCTTATCTCCGGCGATGCTAATGCTGCGCCTCAAAATGATTCATACAGGATACTCACCTCAGAATTAGTAGATGCCTGGCGGGTGGCTGGTTTCGGCCTGGGGCACACCTTCCCGGGAAGCTCCATCCCTGGTAGCGACCGGCCTCGTATCGGAAACTGGTATGTCCCCCGCTGGCTTTCGAGGATCGACTATATCTTCTACTCAAGCCACTTCGAAGCAATCGAAGCCCGGACAGCCTTGATCGATGGCGTGTCGGACCATAGAGGGGTAACTGCAGTCCTTATGGTAAGATAGAACCAGGGGAAATCAATACCACGTTCCAATCAACAGTGGTAAATCCATTTCAGTCAATATTGCGTATAATTATCTAATTATCCAGAAACGCTAGGGTGGTGTTACAGTCCATGAATGCAATCGCAAGGCTAAAAAAACGTTGGGCCGTCTTCTCAGTGGCAGGTTTCCTCGCCCTGTCGGGATTGTTTTTAGTGTTGTTACTACTTTGGGAACCTCGCTTTGCGATCGGCTGGGGGATAACGGCTGTACTCGGCTTTTCTTACTTGTCATGGATCTTGTGGCATAACCTTCCCAAGAACCACAGGCCGGGTAAGGTTGATTTGCTCCCCAGCCTGGGACCTGGTAACGCTCTGACACTGATGCGAGGCGTCTTACTGGCTTTCCTGGCTGGCTTTTTGTTTTTACCTCAACCGGGCTATCCTTTAGCTTGGGTTCCTGCCTTGATTTTCACCCTTGTTATAGCAGCTGATTTCTTTGATGGTTACCTGGCTAGAGTATCAAATCATGTCACCCGCCTGGGTGAGGCGTTAGACATGAGACTGGATGGGATAGGAATCTCGATCGCGATCTTACTGGCAATTCAATATGGGCAATTGCCAACCTGGTACCTGGTAGTTGCTTTAGCTCGCTACCTGTTCCTTTGCGGATTGTATCTACGGTCCCGGTTTGGTTACCCGAATCAAGAGCTGCCGGAAAGCGTAAGGCGCAGGGCATTTGCAGGCCTGCAGATGGGATTTGTATCCGTAATGCTTTGGCCCATATTCACGCCTCCCGGCACCTTTGTAGCAGCCATAGTATTTGCAATCCCGTTCCTGGGTGGATTTCTCCTGGATTGGCTGATCGTTAGCGCGATCATCCCATCCACAGACAGCAGAAGATTTATGGATGCCAGGTGGCTGGTCGTGAACGGTTTCCCGGTTGCCTTGCGGTTGGTGCTTATGGCCAGCCTCATCCTATTCAGCTGGGAAAAGTTTCTTTACTACGCTGACAGGATTTCATCTTCTATTGCTCTTGATATCTTTTCACCGGAAGTTTTTGGGATGATCAACTTCACGTTGGAAACCTTCATCATGCTCCTGTTGATCTTTGGTATTGCGGGCCGGCTGGCTTCGATAGCCGGATTACTTTTATTAGGCATTGACCAGATCTTCGGATCGCTTCAGCTGGCGCAATTTCTCCTGATCATCATTTATGTTTCTATGATCTATCTGGGTACGGGCCCTTATTCTCTGTGGAAGCCGGAGGACAGGCTGATCTTCAATAAAGTAGGTGAGGCCAGCAGAGTCTCGGTTTTAGCTAGAAGCACTGCGGAATACGGGGATTGATGGTCCATATACAATCAATCAACCATCTTCGAAGGAATAGAGATGGGCGAGGTTACAAGTAGAGTGGCTAAAAAGAAAGGCATCCTTAAAGCAGGCAGCTTATTATTGCTTTCCATACCTTTACTATGGTGGGCGATCCGTGATATTCCCGTAGCAGATATTTACGCGACCATCATTGGCGTTAACCCGGCTGCCTTGCTCGGCCTTGTACTGGTGAACGGATTGATCCTGTTGCTCTTAGTAGGGCGCTGGTGGCTGGTATTTTATGCCTTAGGGCACCGCTTACCCTTTCCATCCCTGGTCCTATATCGCCTGGCTGGCTTTGGCGTCTCTTATTTCACGCCAGGCCCACAGATTGGAGGTGAACCTTTCCAGGTGCATCTCCTTCAAAAACATCATCACTTGCCACGCGGGACTGCGTTGGCCGGGATAAGTGTGGATAAACTAATTGAGATGTTATTGAATTTCTCGTTCCTGTTTTTGGGGCTGATCCTGGTTTTCAAAGCTCAATTACTTTCTATTTCAGTACTAGTCCTGCCCTTATTTGCAGGACTCCTGGCCCTTCCAGTGATCTACATGACACTCATTCAGCTTGGTATCCGCCCTATTTCGTTGTTATTGATGAAACTATCTATTCCGGACCAGTGGATGTCTACTTTCGCTCGTATCCGAGACCATGTGTTCTCGGCAGAAGAGCAGGTAGCTTCTTTCGTCTCTAAAAATCCACGCTATTTGTTGGGAGCCTTAAGCCTGTCATTCATCACCTGGGCTTTAATGATATTCGAATACTGGCTCACCTTGCGTCTTTTTGGGGTTCGGTTGGAGCTAACCCAGGTTATCCTCATGCTGACTGCCGCCCGAGTAGCCTTCTTGATGCCTGTGCCAGCCGGGCTGGGCGCTTTAGAAGCAGGGCAAGTAGCGGCAATGCAGATTCTGGGGTTAGAGCCCACTCTGGGCATCAGCGTAAGCCTGCTGATTCGAGCCCGTGATTTTACGCTTGGCAGCCTGGGTTTATGGCTGGGGGGATTTTCAGCCAGTTCACCCAGATCACCATCGGGGGTACAAGCAGTTCCAATTCCATTGGAGAGGAGTGATAAAGTATGAGCACGAAACAACTTCAAGCCAACGAAACCAGCTTCGGATTGCTTCAGGCGATCATCCTGCTGTTAGGCCTGGCAACCGCTGCCATTCATGGGATCCTATTGAATATCATGATGGGAGGAGTGGACCCACTCTTCACGCTCAACGGGATCGGTTACCTGGTGTTGATCGCTGCCTATTTCCTGCCCCAATTCAGCAAATATCGAGGGCTCGTTCGATGGGCTCTCATAGTCTTTACTGCCGTTACCATAATTGCATGGCTTTTTTTGGGCGCCCGTGAAATTCTCGGCTACGTGACAAAGTTGATCGAGGTTGGCCTGATCGTGGCTTTGTTCCTGGATAGCAGGCAGTAGAATCTGGTATAGTACAATCCCCATGATTCCAATGCTTAGGGGCGCATATCAGAGCGTAGTCTCATCAGGGTGAGTGGGGGCTAGGATAAAATATGGCCAATAATTTGAATGTAAAAAAGATGGTTAGCACGCGCATACCGACCGCACAGGGAGAGTTCCAGCTCTGCCTTTACAAAAACAACCTTGACAAAAAGGACCACCTGGCTTTGGTCCAGGGTGAGGTAATAGGAAAATCGGATGTCTTGGTACGCGTCCACTCAGAATGTTTTACCGGGGATGTCCTGGGTTCCCGGCGCTGTGACTGTGGTGAGCAGTTGCAGAATTCAATGGGGATGATTGCGCAACAAGGAGAAGGGATTCTGATTTACCTGCGCCAGGAAGGGCGCGGTATTGGTTTACTTGAAAAATTACGCGCCTATAACCTCCAGGATGAGGGATATGACACAGTCGAGGCTAACCTTCTCTTAGGCCACCAGGCTGATGAGCGTGACTATACTATTGCAGCACGAATTTTGCAGGATTTGGGGGTCCAATCAGTGCGCTTGATTACGAACAATCCCCTTAAAATCCAGGATCTACAGAAGCTGAATTTGGTGGTATCCGAGCGTGTACCCATCCTACCCACGGTCAACGGGGATAATGCTGATTATCTCTTTACAAAAGAAAGGCGGATGAACCATTTGCTGAACTTACCCCCTGTTGATTACGAGATCCACTAACGTGTTTACTCCGGTCGAAACCTGGCTCTTGGAGGCAAAAGAGCATCGAGTACGGACCGGTCGACCGTATGTCACACTTAGCTGGGCGCAAAGCATCGATGGGAGTATCAGCACACGCCGTGAGGCAGCTCTGCCGATTAGTGGAAAGGCGAGCCTGCAAATGACACACGAATTGAGGACCGTACACGAAGCTATCACGGTTGGCATCGGCACTATTTTAGCCGATGATCCCCTGCTTACTGTGCGCCTGGTGGAGGGCAAAGATCCCCAGGCAGTTATACTTGACAGTCACCTGGACTTTCCAGTACAGGCACGCTTATTAGAGAACCCCGCTCCCCCATGGATTGCAACCTTAAATTCTGCCGATCGGGAAAAGGAGGCATATCTTACATCTCGTGGCGTGCGGGTACTTCGCTTGCCTCCAGATGCCACAGGCCGGGTAGATCTATTTGCCTTCCTGGACCGGTTGGCAACGTACGACATCAACAGCGTCCTTGTAGAAGGGGGCGCCAGGGTAATCACCAGTTTCCTAGTATGCCAATTGGTAGACCGGGTTGTGGTCACAATAAGCCCAATTTTCGTAGGAGGCTTGCATGTCCTGGAGGGGTTGTTATCTCCGATGCCCAGGTTGAAAGAAGTTGGTTCCGCCCGCCTAGGAGAGGATCTGATCGTATGGGGTGCTCCTGAATGGTAAGTAAGCTCAAGCGCAAGGTTGTCTCCTTCAACGCCCCAAGAGAGATCCGGGTCCAGGAAGAAGAACTGCAGGCTCCAGGGCCTGGTCAGGTGTTGGTAAAAGCATTGCTCTCAGGGATCAGTACGGGAACAGAAATGCTGGTCTACCGGGGTCAATTCCCGGTAGGAATTGCCGTTGACGCGAGCATCCCTGGTATGGCAAGCACATTTGCATATCCACTGAAATACGGCTATTCTATGGTAGGGGAGGTGGTGGAAGCCGGGTCCGAAGTCGATCCTGCCTGGGTGGGGAAGCTGGTTTTTGCCTTCCATTCACACGAAAGCTATTTCGCCAGCCCACCCCAAGAACTTCACCCCTTGCCAAATGGAATATCCATAGAGGAGGCTGTCTTCCTCCCGAATATGGAAACAGCGATCAACTTTTTACTTGATAGTCGCCCACTTATTGGAGAAAAAGTAGTCGTTTTCGGTCAAGGCATGGTTGGCTTGCTGACGACAGCCGTGCTTGCGCGTTTCCCATTATCATGCCTGGTCACCCTGGATCGCATTCCGATTCGGCGAGAATATTCACTAGAGCTCGGCGCCAATTTAAGCTTAGACCCTGCCCATCCTGACCTTTCCCATGAGCTCAAGGATCTCATGCCGACTGGCGCAGACCTTGTTTTCGAGCTCTCGGGTCATCCCGAAGTACTAAACCAGGCTCTCGAGATATGCTCCTATTCAGGCCGGATAATGGTTGGCTCCTGGTATGGGAACAAACGCGAAGCATTGGATCTCGGGGGACGATTTCACCGGGACCGAATTAACTTGGTCAGCAGCCAGGTCAGCAGCATAGACCCTAGCCTGGCAGGAAGGTGGGACAAGGCGCGCCGCCTGCAGGTTGCATGGGAAGCCTTGGCTTCTGTCCGGCCTTCCCGTTTTATTACCCACCGCTTTCCGGTGGATGATGCTGCTCAAGCCTACCAGTTGCTAGATCAAGAATCCGGTGCGGTGGTCCAGGTGGTATTGGAATATCCAGTTTAAGGAAATGGCGATTTTTATAAGACAGGGGAAGGATCCTGCTTGTGGAGAGATCTCGTTCGGAAAAAGAATAGCACTACAGAAAGGAAAAGAATGTACACGATTGCAGTCAAGCGCGATTTTATTGCCCGGCACTACCTGATCGGAGGAGATTGGGGACTCGAAAATCACGAGCACGCCCACCACTACCAGTTTGAAGTTCAGATCGAAGGTACGAAACTTGACGGACATGGCTACCTGGTGGATATCGTAGATATTGAAGGCAGACTGGAATCGATGGTGAACCGGTACCGGGATCAGGTCCTTAATGACTTGCCCCAGTTTGAAGGGCTGAATCCGAGCATCGAGCATTTCGCGCGCATCCTCTCGGATGAGTTCCTGTCCGGTATGGAAACCAGCTCACTTGAAGCAGTTACGGTAAAAATTTGGGAGAATGAAATTGCCTGGGCTTCATTCCGCCGGGAATGCTGACCTTTCCAAAAGGTTTTTATGAGGATTGGCTTACTCATTTATGGCAGCTTGAACTCCCAGTCGGGGGGCTATCTCTACGACCGGAAACTGGTCGAACACCTACTCGAGCAGGGGGACCAGGTTGAGATTATTTCCTTGACGCCAGGAAGTTACGCTCGCAACCTGGCTGATAACTTCTCTAAATCTCTCGTCGAGTGCTTGAAATCCCTGCATCTAGATATCCTCCTGCAAGATGAATTAAACCACCCATCCTTGTTTTTGCTAAACAGTCGTTTACGGAACCAGGTCGATTTCCCAATCGTTTCGATTGTCCATCACCTTCGTTGCAGTGAGGGTTTTCCTACCTGGCAGAATCTATTCTATACCTGGATAGAAAAGAAATATCTGTCTTCTGTGGACGGCTTTGTTTTTAATAGCCGCGCAACAAGACAAAAAGTGGAATCAATCACGGGCAAGACAACAAGACCGGCCCTTGTCGCTTTCCCTGCCGGAGATCGCCTCCGCCCGGCAATTTCTGATGTTCAAATTCGCCAGCGCGCTTTCCAGTCCGGTCCATTACGCATTATTTTCGTTGGAAATTTGATTCCCCGGAAAAACCTTCCAACTCTTATACAAGCTCTGAGCCAGCTTTCGGATTGCTCCTGGTCTTTGTCGGTTGTCGGGAGACCTGATATCGCTCCAAAGTACACCCACCAGATTCAACACCTGGTTGAGCAGAATAAAATTGTTGACCAGGTAAAATTCCATGGATCTATCCCTGACAGGAAACTGGTAGATCACTTATTTGAAAGTCATGTCCTGGTAATACCATCTACATATGAAGGATACGGAATCGCCTACCTGGAGGGAATGGGCTTCGGCCTCCCTGCCATCGGTACCACTGCTGGGGGAGCTGGGGAGATCATTGAGCATGGAAAGAACGGTTATCTCATCCAACCACACGATACCACTCATCTGTCTGCCTACTTGCGGCGGCTGGTTGAAAACCGCTCACTGCTAGCAGAGATGGGAATCGCTGCCAGGCTGCGCTATTCCAGGCATCCTACCTGGGAAAAAACCATGGGCCGCATCAGGCGCTTTCTACATACCCTGTCATGAAAAAAGTTACAACAAAACCTAAATATTTCTCTTTCACCCGCTACCTGGAAACGAAGAAGGGTGTCGACGACCGGGCCATTAATGAAAAGGTATGGGCGGATTTAGCTGAAGCGATCAACAGGCGAAGCGGTTTGAGAGTTTTAGAGATTGGGGCAGGCACCGGCTCGATGCTAGAACGGTTAATATCTGCTAACCTGCTTCCGCAAGCCTCATATACCGGGCTCGACCTCTCCTCCGAGAATACCAGGTATGCCATTTCAAGCCTTCCAGCCTGGGCTAATAGGAACGGCTTCCAGGTCAATGAAACTGCACATGGCTGCTTTTCCCTGGAAAAATATTCTCAACACGTTTCAGTAGAATTTGAAACTGCGGATGTCCTAGATTTCGTGGAACAAGCCGGCAATTGGCAGAATTACGACCTGCTTGTTGCACACGCCTTCCTGGACCTTGTTGATATCCCCCACCTGCTGCCCCGTTTATTCCGCCTGCTCGACCGCGAAGGTTTATTCTATTTTCCCATAAATTATGATGGCCTCACTGTACTGGAGCCCCAGATTGATGAAGATCTCGACCGCCAGGTACTTGCTCTATACCACGAAACGATGGACACACGCATAACCGGAGGTCTACCTTCCGGGGATAGCCAGACCGGCCGGCATATTTTCAACCATATTCGAAAAGCTGGAGGGATGATCCTGGCAGCTGGATCTTCGGATTGGGTTATTTTTGCCGGAGAAAATGGCTATACTGAGGAAGAAGCTTACTTTTTGCACTTCATCATCCATACGATTTCAAATGCCTTACAAGGCCAGCCACAGCTCGACCGGCGGGCTTTTCAAGAGTGGATAAATGCGCGGCATGCCCAGATCGATTCATCTGAGCTGGTGTACATTGCTCACCAAATCGACCTCCTGGGAAAGATTTAAGCCCTCATCGGAATGCAAACCCATATCCTCAAACTGAATAAAAAAACGATTGCCTATTCAATCCTTGGTACAATTGATGGGAATTTAACCGCAATAGAGTACTGGGAGATACACTTTGCTTAATCTGTCAAGAAAATATGGCTTATTGTTCTTCATAGCTGGGACAATTATCCTTTTTGATCAATGGACGAAGGCCTGGGTACGCAATAACATCCCCTTCGGGGAAATGTGGGCTCCGTTTTCAGGGTTAGAGGAATTTGTACGCATCGTGCATTGGAGAAACACCGGAGCAGCATTTGGTATGTTTCAAGATTTGAGTATTGTTTTCGCGGTGCTTGCCATTCTTGTATCGATTGCCATCATCTATTACTACCCTCGTATTCCTTATACGGATTGGCCATTGAGGTTAGCCTTAGGCCTGCAGTTAGGGGGAGCAATCGGCAACTTGATCGATCGAATTTTTATAGGCCACGTTACAGATTTCATCTCCTTTTTCAATTTTGCAGTATTTAATATCGCGGATGCTAGCATCTCGACAGGTGTTGCCGTGCTTGTAATCGGCGTTTGGATCAAGGATCGCCAACAGCCTGAAGGTCCTCCGAACCAGGATAAAGACAACCGACATGCCAACGATCAAAATGATTCAAGCTATGGTAAACGTGAAAGCCTCTCAGAGGAACATTGGGGTGATTGATAACCAGATTCAACTGGAATATTCAGAAAAAGAGGCAAAACGGCTGGATAAGTTCCTGGTGGAGCGACTTCCAGCCTTTTCTCGTTCACGGCTACAATCCTTGATCCGGGATGGAGCTGTAAACGTTAACGGAGTACAGGCGAAAAAAGCTGGACAAATTTTAGAGGGCGAAGCCACCATTTTGATCCAGGTCCCAGCATCTGATTCCGGAGAGATCCTGCCTGAGACCATACCGCTTAACATCGTATATGAAGACCAAAATATGATTGTAGTCAATAAGCCGGCAGGAATGGTTGTACACCCGGCTGCCGGGCACACAACAGGCACGCTAGTGCATGCCCTGCTGGCCCATTCTCCAGATCTGGCAAGAATGGATAGCGAGTCTCGCCCTGGGATCGTTCATCGCCTTGATAAAAATACCTCTGGCCTGATCCTGATAGCTAAAAACGAATCAACGCATCGCTGGCTGCAAGATCAGTTTCGTGACAGAAAAGTCAAGAAGACGTATCTTGCCCTGGTCGATGGTCATCCGCCTACACCCAGTGGACGAATAGAGACGCCTATTGGACGCAGTCCAGCTTCTAGAAAGAAAATGGCCGTCGTCGTGCCACACAAGGGCCGCAGTGCCGTAACCGAATATCGCACGCTGGAGAAGTTCGACAAACACACTTTTCTAGAAGTTCACCCTATTACGGGGAGGATGCACCAGATCCGCATTCACCTTGATTTTATTGGCTGCCCCGTTGTTGGAGATACGGTTTATGGTTTTCATAAACCAACTCTTCCTCTGGAGCGGTATTTCCTTCATGCCACCCGGCTGGTCATACACCTTCCCGGTGAAAGCCAACCCCGAACATTTGAATCAGAGTTGCCAGATGAACTCAATCAGGCCCTTCGAGAGATTCAAGAAAACCAATGAGGTTCAACGATGGAATATGTAGATTTGCGATCTGATACAGTCACCCAACCAACTTCTCAAATGCGCGATGCGATGGCCCGGGCAGACGTTGGCGATGACGTCTACGGAGAAGACCCAAGCATTAATCGCTTGCAAGAGATGGCAGCCGGAATGGTCGGGAAGGAAGCAGGGCTTTTCGTCCCTTCAGGGACAATGGGAAACCTGGCTGCAGTTCTCGCCCATTGTGACCGGGGAGACGAGGTTATCCTGGGTAATAAATCCCACACTTTCCTTTATGAGGCAGGCGGCATCTCGGCTCTTGGGGGCGTTCATTCTCACCAGCTTCCAAACCAACCGGATGGGACAATCACCATCGAAGATTTTTGCGGTGCAGTCCGGTCCGACGATGCACATTTTCCCCGCTCGCGCTTGATCTGTCTGGAAAATACCCACAACCGCTGTGGCGGGGTTTCGATTTCCAGGCAATACACTGCGGCTGTAGGCGAAATCGCCCGCCAACATAAGCTTGCACTTCACCTGGATGGAGCCAGGATTTTTAACGCTGCCATAGATCAAGGTGTAACGGCTGCCGAGCTCGTAGAGCCGGCCGATTCGGTCACTTTCTGCTTGAGTAAAGCCCTGTGCGCGCCGGTGGGGTCTGTTTTATGCGGCAGTCATGAATTCATTGCCCTCGCCCACCGCATCCGGAAGCAACTGGGAGGTGGAATGCGGCAGGCTGGGATTCTGGCAGCTGCTGGAATTGTCGCTCTTGATACGATGGTTGACCGGTTAGGAGAGGACCATGCCAGGGCACGGTTGCTTGCTGAGGGTCTTTCTGAAGTCCCATGGCTGATTCTCGACCAGAATTCACCACAAACCAATATGGTGTTCATATCTCTGGATGAAAGCCTTCCCTTGAATGCTATACAAGCTGCCTCTAAGCTCGCCGATCGAAAAGTTTATGTAGGTGTGGTGGGGGAACGCCGTTTCCGGTTGGTTACCCATTATTGGATAAAGGATGACGGCATCGAACGGGCGATAAAAGCATTCAAAAGCCTCATGCCTTGATTTCGGTTCCAAAACTGAAAGAAAACTGCACAAGGTTTGGCAGTAATATGAGAATTTAATCACTAATCTGTAAAGTCAGTAGGAGGTACGGCTATTCCCCCATGATATAATAATTAAGGCTCTAAGGGGAGGGAGTAAATTACGATTTCATTCAGCTCAGGGATTCCGGTGGAAGGGTACATTCCATCTAGTGAGCGAGAGGACAGGTTGCATGCAAGCAGAAATTTCGGCATTTTTAGCCAGCCTGGAATCCCAATCCTCATATTCCCGGAGCACACGATTGGCCTACGGCACCGACCTGTGGCTTTTTTTTAACCATTTAGGTGAAACTCTTCAACGACCCCCTACCTTAGCAGATTTGAATACCCAGAATATTGCAGATTTTCTGGAGGCCGAGCGCCGGAATGGCCTTCGACTGAGTACTTTGCTTAGACGCAGGGCTAGCTTAAAAAGCTTCGAGCGCTATCTGATACAGAAAGGTTATATACAAGGTAACTTGACTTTGCCTGGGCTTTCGGTAATTGATAAATCAAGATTTAATCCACAAGAACAAACACAATGCCTTACGCCTCAGGAAATCAATGTCTTGAAGAATGAGTTGTCAGCATCGAAGAAACCCCTGGCTGTACGCGACTTCGCTATCCTGGTACTGCTGTTGGAAACCGGCCTGGCGGTAAGTAATCTGGTCGCGCTCGATCTGACCGACATTGACCTGTATTCCGGCTGCTTCCATCTCACCCCCACCCAGGATCAAGATATGTGGTTATCTATGGGCGAATCGAGAGAGCCAATCCAGAAGTACATTGAGGATAGCCGGCCTGAATTGAACCCGGCCCATGGAGAACCGGCCTTGTTTATCAGCCAAAATGGCATCCGTATGAGCCGGCAGAGCATCTGGCAAATCTTACACAATTTAGGTAAGTCGACCAGGCTGCCAGTCAAAGTGTCTCCCCGCCTGATCCGCCATACTGCTGCACTGAATATGTCCCGGGACGGAAGGCCTATCTCGGAAATCCAGCGACTGCTCGGCCATAGCAACCCGATGTCTACGAATGCTTTACTCCACCGCCTGGCAATCCACAATCCAATCTAGTATCCAAAACTCGTAGTTATATTGAATTCTGAAATGAGCGAATTTATAACAACCCAA
>CAZAQS010000081.1:0-17196 GCA_964486825.1 uncultured Anaerolineaceae bacterium
GCTGTTCCCGGGCCGGGTTGAGGTAGGGATGTTCCGCAGGACAGAGCTTCATCTGGCGGCTGCTACTGAAGAGCCCAGCGGTGCTACATCCCTGAGCCTCAACCAAACTTACGGCAATACTCATCTCCGTTTGCTTGGAAGTGATGATGTGCGGGTCGTTCTAAAGACCGAGTACGCCACGCTGACCACCCTGGCTCCCGGTACGGATTTTGTGGTCTGCCACACTCCCGATAGGATCACCTGTGGGGTTGTAAATGAAGGGACGGTGGAGTTCCGGGCCCAGGGACAGGCTGTGATCGCCGAAAAGGGTGAGGCGGTGTATGTCAGGCCCGGGGAGCCTCCCTCACCTGCCATCTGTGCCCGCCAGGACGAGGTCCTGGATTGGCTGACCCGCATCCAGGGCACAGGGGAATTTAACGGCCTTGGGGCGATCGTTAGCGCCTGGCCTCAAGAACCCTGCTATCTTCCAGGCCAAGCGACACCCACTGTTGAAGCTGCCCACTTACCGTCTGGTGAAGGGATGGTAAAGGTCGAGGGCGGGACCTATGAAATCGGCCGGGCTGAGGCTGACAACTTCCATATCGCAGCCCAAGAGATCATGCTGGAAGGGTTCTGGATCGATATATTCGAAGTGACCAACGCTCAGTACCAGGCCTACCTGGAAGCAACCGGCAGCCAGCCGCCGCTCGTCTGGCCGGGTGGGGCGGAACACCCGGTACAAGGGGTGACCTGGGAAGAAGCGAGCGCGTACTGCACATGGGAAAACAAGCGCCTGCCCAGCGAGGCCGAGTGGGAAGTGGCAGCCCGCGGCCCCGGCCCGCAGCCCCGATTGTACCCGTGGGGCGATGACCGGACGGCGGAAGGCCAGGTCGATCGCCTGCCTCTGACGGAAACTTACCCGGTTGGCGCTTACGCCTTCAATATCAGTCCCTCCGGCGTTTACGATATGGCCGGTAATGTATGGGAGTGGGTTGGTGAGCCATACGCTCCTGCTGCGGAAGGCGATTTGATCTTGCGCGGTGGACGGCACGGCTTGATCCGCGATTCGGCTTACCGACAGTTTGCTGCTCCCAATCCAGAGCTTTTTATACCATTTGCCGGCTTCCGCTGCGCAGTTGACCGGGTTGAAGGAGAATAGCATGAACAAGCGCACCCATCCCTATTGCAACCGCATGGCAATCACCATCCTGCTCGCTTTAGCTCTGGCAGGCTGTTCGATGGGCAGGGGTGAGACCAGCCTGCCCTCTACAGCTACCGCTCCACCAGCCCCCGCAAGCACGAATACACCCGCCCCAACAAATACGCTTGCTCCTACCCCTACTCCCGCCGTCACCCAGGCGCCTGTTCCTACAATAGAAACGATATCCCAGGAAGGGCTGCTGTATTTTGATGATTTCACGGACACCGGCAGCGGCTGGGGAGGGATCGCATTCGACAACTCCTACATCGGCTACCACGAACCGGGTTACTACCACGTCGAGGTGCATGCGCCGAATTCCAACGAGCTGGTTCCGGTCCCAGGGCAGTCTTTCACCGACTTCACCGCCGAGGTAGAGATCTTCGCAGATGCAGACCTGAGCGTTCCCGAGGGCGATTACTCCTACGGGCTGGTCTTCCGCCGCTCCGGAAACCTGTTCTACGCTTTCACCCTCTCCCCCAACACCAAGAACTGGAGCGTCACCAAGCACTCCCTCAGCGGCGTGGAAGTCCTCCAGGAAGGCAATGAAGACTCCATCAACGGTGTGGGGACTGTCAATATCTTACGGGTGGACGCCCAGGGAGAGGCCTTCACCTTCCATATCAACGGGGAACAGGTCGCCCGCCTGAGGGACGGGGATTACGCTGGCGGGGAGGTGGGCTTCTTCGTCCAAACCCTGGACAACACCAAGGCCCACATCCACTATGAGACCATCACGATCCGAGAAGTCGAGCTCGTGCAGGAAGGGCTGCTGTATTTTGATGATTTCACGGACACCGGCAGCGGCTGGGGAGGGATCGCATTCGACAACTCCTACATCGGCTACCACGAACCGGGTTACTACCACGTCGAGGTGCATGCGCCGAATTCCAACGAGCTGGTTCCGGTCCCAGGGCAGTCTTTCACCGACTTCACCGCCGAGGTAGAGATCTTCGCAGATGCAGACCTGAGCGTTCCCGAGGGCGATTACTCCTACGGGCTGGTCTTCCGCCGCTCCGGAAACCTGTTCTACGCTTTCACCCTCTCCCCCAACACCAAGAACTGGAGCGTCACCAAGCACTCCCTCAGCGGCGTGGAAGTCCTCCAGGAAGGCAATGAAGACTCCATCAACGGTGTGGGGACTGTCAATATCTTACGGGTGGACGCCCAGGGAGAGGCCTTCACCTTCCATATCAACGGGGAACAGGTCGCCCGCCTGAGGGACGGGGATTACGCTGGCGGGGAGGTGGGCTTCTTCGTCCAAACCCTGGACAACACCAAGGCCCACATCCACTATGAGACCATCACGATCCGAGAAGTCGAGCTACTACAATGGGCCTGCCGCGTCGTGGTGCAGTCGGTGAACCTGCGCTCGGGGCCGGGCACCAATTTCAGGCGCCTGACGACCCTGCTGCTAGGCGACCAATTCGAGCCGCTGGAACGCACTTCGAACGGGCTGTGGATCAAGGCCCGGCTTGAAGAGGGGGGGCTTGAAGGCTGGGTAGCCAACGACCGGGCTTACGCGGAGTGCAATGTGGCGGTCGGGGACCTGCCCGTGACCGGTCCTACGCCCTAACGCCCTTCCGGCCACTGCTCGCAGGTCGCCCGGTAGGGTTGGTTATTGAAAGACTGCTCCCATTCCTGTTGGGTTAAGTTCCTGCCGGCGCTCCAGCACGCCATCTCCATCAGCTCTTCCTGCTGCACCAGCCACAACCGGACGGTTGGGTCCCGGCTGCCGGTTGCCAGCCAACGCCCATCCGGGCTGAAAGCCAAGTTGCTGATGGGTCCTACATGCTCACCTAGTAGATGCCAATTCTGATTTGAATCCCACATCCAGGCAGTCCCATCTGCGCTGCCGGTCGCCAGCCAATCTCCATCTGGGCTGAAAGACAGGGCGGTGAGGACCTCCTGGTGTCCGGATAGGACCCAGTTGTTGGCATTGGGGTCACCGGATGCCAGGTCCCAGACCCGGGCCGACTGGTCGCCACCGCCGGTTACCAGCTCACTCCCATCAGGGCTGAAGGCCAGTGCCGCCACCCAGCGGGTATGCCCTTGCAGGACGAGCGACTCTGCCCCGGGGCTACTGGCCTGCAGATCCCATAAGCGGGCCGTGGCGTCCAGGCTGCCGCTTGCCAGCCAGCGCCCTTCCGGGCTGAAAGCCAGGGCTGTGATTTTACCTTCGTGCCCCTCCAGGCGGGTTCCCCCGGCGGCGGGGTCTGTGGAATGCGTATCCCACAGCCGGGCGGTGCGGTCTGCGCTCCCGGTCGCCAGCCAGCGCCCGTCCGGGCTGAAGGCCAGATGAGTAACTTCATCGTTGTGACCGCTCAGCTCGGTAGAAGCTGCGCCAGGATCGGGAGTCTGAAGGTCCCATAGCCGGGCCGTCTGGTCTCCGCTCCCGGTCGCCAGCCAGCGCCCATCTGGGCTGAAGGCCAGCGTGTTGACCCAGAGCGTATGGCCCACCAGGGGGGTTGGATTAGCCGCCGAGAGATCTGCCTCCAGCTGCCAGAGCCAGGCGGCGCCGTCCTGGCTGCCGCTTGCCAGCCAGCGCCCGTCAGGGCTGAATGCCAGTCCGGTGATGCCCATCCAATCACCGTCCATGCTGGCTGCCTCAAGGACCGAGGTTCCAGGTCCTACTCTCCACATGCGGATGCTGTTGTCATTCCCCCCGGTTGCCAGCCAGACGCCGTCCGGACTGAAAGCCAGGACCGTTACTTCAGCGGTATGGCCGGTCAACAAAACCGGGTTGCCGGACGGCAAGGCCTCTCCCAGCTCCCACAAGCGGGCCGAGTCATCGAAGCCCCCGCTAGCCAGCCAGCGCCCGTCGGGGCTGAAGGCAAGAGCTGCCACCTGGTCGTCGTGACCGCGCAAAATGAGAGGTTCTTCGATGTTCCTGTCAAAGTCCGCCTGCCAGAGGCGTACGCTGTTGTCCCGGCTGGCCGTCGCCAGCCAGCGCCCGTCGGGGCTGAAGGCCAGGCTGGAAAGGGCCGCTTCGTGCCCGTGCAGGATGAGCCCATCTGCAGGCGAGCCCAGGTTTTGCAGGTCCCAAATCCTGGCCGTCCGGTCTGCGCTCCCGGTTGCGAGCCAGCGTCCGTCCGTGCTGAAGGCCAGGGCGGTAACTTCGCCCTCGTGCCCCTGCAGGCTGGGCGACTCCGCGGCCGGGCCGAGGTTTTGCAGGTCCCATATCCTGGCCGTCTGGTCCCCGCTCCCAGTCGCCAACCAGCGACCGTCCGGGCTGAAAGCCAGGCCGGTGACTTGCTGGGTATGCCCTGGCAAGCTGTGCGGTTCGGCAGGGATCCCGGCTCCCAGAAACCAAAGCAGGACAGAGCCGTTCAAGCCGCCCGTGGCCAACCAACCTCCGTCGGGGCTGAATCCCAGCGCCTGGACCGGGCTGTCCTGGCCTTCTAGCTCGAGCGGATGAACCACCTCCCCGCTTCCCAGGTCCCATACATAAGTGGAGGTGTCGATGCTGCCGCCAGCCAGCCAGCGCCCGCCCGGGCTGAAAACCAGAGAGTTGAGTGGGGCATGCGGGCCGCGCAGTAGCATAGCCTGCTCGGACGGCGCTCCGGCCTGCAAATCCCACAGACTTACGGTAAAATCACGCGCTTGCTCGGCCCCGGCTGCCAGCCAGCGCCCATCCGGGCTGAAGGCCAGGGCGGTTGATTGATCCCCAAATCCACCCAACACGACCGGCTGCGCGGCGGGGTCTGGGGAACCCATATCCCACAGCCGGACGGCTGCCCCACCGCTGTCATTGCTGGCGGTCGCCAGCCAGCGCCCGTCCGGGCTGAAAGCCAGCCTCTCCACATCGTTCTCATGCCCGCTCAGCGGAATACCGTGCGGGTCTTTGAGCACCATGCGCAGGCTTTCTCGAACCGCAGGTACGGTCGGGGTATCGGAGAACAAGTAATTGTTTGCCTCGACAGCCAATAGCAAGCTCCTCTGGGGAAAGGTTTCCAGTAGTGCCTGGGCCTGGGATGCCAAAAATCCAGAGTGCACCAGGCGCGCCTGGCGCTGAGCTTCGAGCGCCTGCCTGCGGGCCTCTTCCGTGGCTTGCCGGGCCTGCAAGTACGCCAGTGTGGCCAGGACCGCCAGGACCATCGACAAGACTCCCAGGACTGCGATCAGGCGGGTGAGCCGGCGAGCTCGCCGCTCGCGTTCGGATACGGTCCGGCAGGCTTCCAGGAACTCCACTTCGGAGGACAGGAGCTCGTCCCGGCGCCCCGAAGCCCAGCGCTCCGCTTCTAGCAGGTCGGACCCGTGCAGCAGCAGCCGCTCCGGGCGGCCTTGCTGCTCCCAGACGCCGGCTTGTTTCTGGAGCGGGCTGAGGTTTTCCTTGAACCAGGCGGCATTGTCCGAGCGCACCGGGACGATCAGCCGGTCGTGGGCCAGCTCGAACCAGGTGGCCCCGCCGCGCTTCTCCGCCCGCACCAGGTGAGCGTCGACCATCAGCCGGATGGCGCGCGGGTCCAACCCACCGCTCCGCTCGGATCCCATCAGAACCGTGCCGCGCAGCCCCCCCTCAGTGATCAGTTTCTGGTCGAACCACTCGCGGATGCTCCGCTCGCTGGCACCGGTCTCCCGGGCGGCTGCAGACACGCGCTGAGCGTAGTAATCGGCCAGCGACTCATCCACTTCCCCGAACGCAGCCAGGTCGGCCTCCTGGATCCGAGCGGGGTCCGGGCGCGGCGCCTCCCACAGGCGGTGGCAGACCACCTGGAGCTGGACTGGCTCGATAAACGGGCCGAGCTGCATTTCCATCTCCCCGTCCGGGCGCTGCACCCGCACCCGGCGCAGGTCATCCACCAATTTTTCCACGGCTGCATCTTCGAATTCCACCCCGGCCTGCCGGGCCGGCCCCTGGATCGCCTGGCGGGCGGCCTGGATGCCCAGCAGGTCGAGGCGGAAGGTGTTGCTGAGCCAGCTCGGCACCAACAGCAAATAGGGGTCGAGGGCAGTCACCAGATCCTCCCGCATCGAGAACAGGGCCCAAAGATTGGCTTCTTCCAGGGCCTCGCCTACCTGCCTGAAAAACTCGCGCTTGGCTTCCTGGTCAGTCGGGTCCAGGGACAGGATCTCCTCGAACTGGTCGAAGATCAGCACCTCGACGCCGCGCCCGCCGTCCGTGTTTTGGCGTTCTGCCAGGTACTCGCGCAGGCTCATCCCCGCCAGGCGCTCGAGCGGGAATTTATCGCCATCCGGGATATCTTCTTCCAATGAAAGCAGCGAGCTGAAAATATAGCGGTTGGCAACCCGGACATCCCCAGGGGAAGCCGCCTGGTCCAGGTTGACGCGTACCACTGGCCTCACCCGGAACTTCATCGCCGTGAGGCGGGGGATCAAGCTGGCCTGGATCAGGGAGGTCTTACCGGCTCCAGAGGGGGAATACAGCAGTACAATGCGCTCGGCGATGATCAAATTGGTCAATTGATCCGTTTCCCGCTCGCGGCCGTAGATCTGTTCGCCCCGCCGGAACGAACGCGGTCCAACGTAAGGATTCTCACCCATCACAGGTGTCGCCATAGCGCCTTCAAAAACTCTCCTGGGCTGCCCCAATAGATCGAAATATTCTCACTTTCATAGTATTCTTCCAGGAATTTGCGGGCGCGCTTAAGGTCCATGATGCGGTCCTCCTCGGGCTCGATCTGCGCGGCCACATGGCTGTAGAATTTGAGCCGCTCCCGGCCTTCCTGCGCCATCAGGAAACGGAAGAACACCCGAAATTCCCAGTCATCCATCTGGAATCCCAGGAACAGGAGCGAGGTGCTGTTCAACGCCGCCCGTACTACGCTGGGGATCAACCTCTTGTTGAGGGTAATACCGATCAAATAGTCAAAGTAGTGATCCTCGGCGTATACCAGCGACATCGGTACGTCGATGTTGCCGAAGAGGTGGTACAGCAGGGGCCTCTCACTGGTAGGGGTCTCTTCGTAAATGGCGTGTTCCCTGGGTATCCATTTGTTCCACGGGCAGACTCTTACGACCGGGTCCGCCCCGGCATCCAACAGTGCCCGCTTCATTAATCCCTGCGTTCCGGCTGTGATATAGAGGGGCAAGCGGAGCTGAGCCAGCAGCCTGTAGGAGTCCTGCGGGTTATCCTGCCAGAATTTGGCCACGATCTGCTCCATGGCCTGGTCCAGGTCTCCCTGCGACCAGGAGGCTTTTTGGCGCAGGTCTTCCGGCAGGTCATCCTCATACCGGCGGTGGAGCTCATCCCGCACAGCTTCCCGTACGGCAACCGACAGGTAGGCTGGGGATTGGCTGGTGATCACGTACTGGGCCACACGCGGCAGTACATCCCGATCCTCAAAGGCCAGTGGAAAGCCGTGCTTTTCAGCCCAGCGCATGGCGATATCCCTACGTGAACCCAACAGTGATTCTGCCAGGCCTGGCCCCATGATCGGTGTACAGGTCTTTTCACGGATGAACCCGGCCAGCCCCTGCCACTTTTGGAATTCATTGCGCTCGTCGCCAAAACCGGGAACATACCAGATGCGCCCGCTCTTCAGGCGCATGAACAAAGCCGGCATCCAGTGATCGATCTCCTGGCGCACAGCGCCCCTGGCAACGGCCGCCGCCCTGTCGATTTGCCCATCCCGCTGCAGTTCGCGGAAAAATACCGGCATGAACCCAGAGACCGTACGGACGCTGATCTGTCCCTGCATGGCCAGCACAGCCGGGATGCCGGCCTGGGCCAGTTTCGGACCCAGGGCCACCAGGGCGTCCCCACTCCCGGAGCCGGCGCTCTCGCAAGAAGCCAGCACGATAAGACGGGGACGCTCACCCAGCTCGTTCAAGCGGGTGAGCAGCTCGCCCCCCGGTACGCGCGCCACCTCACCCGCCTCGTTCTCCAGCCACAACCAGGGTTCCTCCTTTACCAGCGCGCCGTGGCAAACCAGGTATAGGATGTCGTAATCGCTGTCACGCAGCTGGTCGATCAGGTGGTTCAACGTGGGGGGCTGGCTGCCGTCCGCTTTTGGGAGGACTACCGCCGGGATCTGGCCCAGCCCTTGCCGGGCTCGCTCCAGTTCAGCCTCCACATTGACTGGGGCCAGGTTGTAGGCTTCCAGGCCGGACGGGTTAGCGATCACCACCAGGGCTCTCAGCTCGCCCTTCGAACGCAAGCGAACCGGTCGCCAGTCCAGGCTGCTCATGTAGCGCGAAAAGACCAGGTTCTCACTGGTGGACAACGGGCTGCCGCTCTCCGGGTCGCGCAAGGTTTCCCAATGCAGGTTATGCAGGATTGAGGCGCTGGGACCGATCATCAGGCGCAAACGCAACGGCACCCCCATGGTTTGGACGCTGGTGCGCGCCATGGCAAAGGCGGTCCGGACCTCTGGGTCGTCAAATAAGGACTGGGTCAGCTTCAACCCGTAGGATTCTGGATCATAAGACAGCTCTTGGAGCTCCGCCAGGTCGAAGGTGACCTGGCTCTGGCGGAACTGCCCGATGCTCACGACAGCTTCGCTGTCCGGTGGGCTGAAGCGGAACTCAACTGCGTAAGAGCCCTCCTCCCGACGATGCAGGCCAATTTCAAGATCGGCATACTCATTCATCGCTCTCCCCCTCCAGGCCGCATACGCAGGTGAAATGGGCATTTTTCGAGCAGCCGGCTTGTTCCAACCCCAGCAGGTCAGCGGTAGCGCCGTGCACACCGCTGTAACCTAACAGCCTCTGGGAAGTGGGGAGTCCGGACCTCATGTCCCTCCAAAAGAGCAGGCGGTATAATTTATAGATATCTTGGGCATCCCCCGTCTACATGGATGACATTATACACCTTAATTATCCGATATGAGCAGGAGCAGGTAGACGGGCAAAGCCCTGGACAGGGCCAGGGCTTTTTGATTAAGGCATCGCCATTTCCAACCAATGCTCAGCGGGGAAGATTATGAGGAGATCGTTTTAACCACCCTCCTGGCCATATTCCTCGATATAACGGCGGCGAGCCCGGGCTACCTCCTCGGGGGGGATTTCGTCCGGTTGCCCTAACTGCATGGCATAGAACACCGTGCGAGCCACATCTTCAACCATGACGGCGGCCTTGACGGCAGCAGTCGGCGTTTTCCCGATTGTAAAAACCCCGTGGTTCTTCATCAGGACAGCCGGGCTGTCACCAATGGCGCGCAAGAGCTCGCGGCCAATTTCATCTCCACCGACCTTGCCGTATCCACCACAAGGAATGGGACCACCGAACTCATCACAGATGGCTGTCAAGACGGCCGGGATTGGCCGCCCCAGGGCTGCGAAAGCCGTAGCAAACGTAGAGTGCGTGTGGACGATACCCATCACGTCCGGCCGGTGCTTGTAAATATACGTATGGGCAAAGTTGTCTGAAGAGGGTTTCAGATCCCCTTCAACCACCTTGCCGTCCAGATCCACCACGACCATATTTTCCGGCGTCAGCTCGTGGTAGTGGATCCCGCTCGGCTTAATCACAACCAGGCCTGTTTCAGCATCCCGCCCGCTCAGGTTACCGCTGGTCCAGGTGACCAAATTATTCTTGGGCAACTCAAGATGCAGCAGACAGATTTCCTTGCGCAGCTCTTCTAACATCATCGATACCTTCACTCCTTTAGCGGCTGCTCCGCCGTGTCTCGGCTTTGATCTTCGTAAACGTCTTCATCACATTGTTCTCACCCCGCCCAAAGTAATCGTGCAGGCGCAGGTACTCCGCATACAGCTTGATCCAGGCGTGCGGGTTTTCCCGGTACTCCGGCAGCGTTGCCAGGGGCGTCCCGTCGGCCTTGACCGGCAGCATGGTGCAGGTGGTAAATCGATCCCCAGGCCGATCACGTCTTCAGGGTCAATGCCGGCTTCAAAGCGCCCTTCCCGATTCAGTTCCAAAGTCGACGCCGATTGAATATTTTGTTTGGCTCATCTTGGTCACATCAAGTCTTCCTATCTATTCCCTTTTAGATACAGATGCCTTCTTGGGCTTGGGCCATTTCTATAAACGCCAGGATATTCTCTAGCGGTACATCACCTTCAACATCATGGGCAGGTGCGAGGATATAACTTCCTTGACGGCCTAATTCTAACAGTTTGCCTGTCTCCCGGCGGACATCCTCTGCACTCCCGTAAGGCAGCGTTCTTTGGGTGGAAAGACCTCCATGGAAGGTCAGCCGCCCTCGATAGCGCTTATGCAGGGCTGGAACGTCCATGACCTCCGGTTGAAAAGGGTTAAAGCAGTTCAGGCCAATCCCCACCAGGTCATCAAACAGCTCATCTACGTCCCCACAAGAATGGATGAAGACATATTTACCGTTATCACGGACGCAGGCATACATCCGTTCCAGCACCGGCAGGATGTACTGCCGCCATAACTTTGGCCCCATTTGCAGACCGCGCTGCTGCCCCCAATCGTCGCCAAAATACACGGCGTCGATATCATACTTCAATGCTTCCTGTACCTGGGCAATATTGTACTCGGCGATGGCATTCAACAGGTCAACGACGAAGTCCGGGTGGTCGTAGAAATCCACCAACAGGTTCTGCATACCGCGCAAGGTCCAGGCTCGCTCGTATAAAGAGAAACCGATCTGGAATACCCGGAAGCGGTCGCCGTACATCCCGATTTTGTTCGGAATGTCTGCGAAGAAACGCTCGTCCAAGGGATCGGGGAAAACATAGCCACGCAGAGTCGCCTCAGCCAGGACACAACCTTCCACGTTGCCGATGTCCTTATCAACGCTCCTATCCCAAACCACACCAAACACATCCTGGACCCGCTCGTCCGCCAAGTCCTGGAAGAAGCCAATATCGCTGCCCAGTTTGAGCAGGTGGTTGTTCAGGAAAGGCTCGAGGTCCTGTATCCCGTAATGGGCCTGGAGGGCTTTTTTCGCCTCGTAGGTAAAACCGAAAGACCACGGCACATAAGGCGGGATTTGGCCATCCAGCACAAGCTTGATGATTTCTCTTTTGGTCATAGATCCATATTCATTATTGACTTGATATCACCGGATGATTCCCCGAGGGCAGCCGGATGGAGCTGGCCCTCACGACCAGCTCGGGCGCCAAGAGCGTGGGGTTACACGGCTCCACAGGCTCTCCCCTATGGAAGGCTTCCACCAGCATAGAAAGCTGTTTGACAGCCGTCCACCCCAGCTCCAACAAGGGCTGGTTTACAGTGCTCAAGGCCGGCCAATAGAAGGCCGACTCTGGGATATTATCGAAGCCTACCACACCCAGGTCCTCGGGAACTCTCAACCCATGCATATGAGCCGCCTGCAAGACCCCCAGGGCCATTTGGTCGTTGCTTGCAAAAACGGCCTCCATCTCCGGGAATTTTTCGAGCAGGTGTAGTAAGCCCTGGCGACCGCTGGAAGCGGACCAATTTCCTTCCACAACCTGGTTCGTCTCCGCCGGTAACCCAGCCGCTTGCAGTGCCTCCTGCCAGCCTAACCTCCGTTGGCGCGCCTCCCACCAATCGGTGGGCCCGGTAACGAGGCCGATCTTTTCATATCCCTGCGATACCAGGTGAGCGGTTGCGATCCGCCCCCCCTCCCGGTTGTCGATGGAGATATCGATCATATCGGGACGTGGGCCCATGCTTAGATAGACTGCCGGAACCGGCAAATTCATTGCGGCTCTGTTCAACCAGGCGCGGTTATTTCCGATCTCAGGAACAGCCCAGATGATCCCATCCACCTGGTTGGAGAGCAGGCGGTACAGGATCTGTTCCACATTTTCGTTCTCCGGGTGGTGGAGCAGGTCCAACAGCAGGTTATAGCCCATAGCACGGATCTGCCCCTCGATACCCACCAAAAACCGCAGCGGGCCATAGTATTCCCAGGCAACTGCCACCACGCCTATGGTGTGGCTGCGCTGCTGGCTCAGGCCGCGCGCCAGGGCATTTGGACGGTACCCCAGGCGAGCTACGGCTTCCTTGACTCGCCGCCGGGTCTCGGGCGCCACATCGGGACGGTCGTTGATCACCCGGGATACGGTTTGCGTAGAGACTCCTGCCTCCTGGGCTACTTGTAATATGGTGACCTGGTTCTTTGCAGCCATCTGGTTTCCTGATTTGCCAGTTCACTCATTCCCTGTCCAGCAGGGCCGAATAGGGCGTTTGGGTGATCGTGTCGATCATGGCCCAAAAATTTTCCATGGGCGTATCCAGCTGGACGTGATGGGTTGGGCCCAGGATCAGGCCCCCGTCTCGGCCGATGGTTTTCAAGCGCTGGATCACTTCTGCCCGCACGCTCTCCGGGTTACCGAACGGCAAGGTATGCTGTTCATCGATCGTGCCCCAGAAGCATAGCTGCCGGCCGAAATCCGCCTTCAAGCGGGCCGGGTCCATGCAGGCCGGTTGGACCGGGTTTAGGACATCCAGGCCGATTTCGATCAAGTCCGGGATAATTGGGTAGATCATGCCGTCCGAATGGTAGGCCACTTTTACTTGGGGATTGACGCCTTTCAACTCAGCGATGAAGTTTGCCAGGCGCGGCTTGAGAAATTTCCGCCAATGCCGCGGAGAGATGAGCAGCGACTGTTGCGTTCCGACGTCATCCCCAATCCAGACCATATCCACGCCCATTTCAACCAGCTTTTTAGCAGCCGCTAAATGGAACCGGTAGGGGATCTCCAGGATGCATTCAGCCAGCTCCGGGTTTTGAGCAAAATCCACCAGGAGTCTCTCATAGCCTCGCAGAGCCCAGGCGCATTCGAAGATGGTCGTGACCGTCACTCCTACAATCCAATACTCGTCTTTATAATCTCTGATCAGGTTGGCAGCCTGGGTGTATAGCTCAGGCCGGCCGGGGTCCGGGGGCCGGTAGCTCTGCAAGGCTCGCTCGTTGGCTAATGGATGCTTGCAAATTTCCGTGTAGATCCCATTGCCATAAGGGGTACGGTACTCAACCGGTTTCCAGCCGATGCCCCATTCGTCCGTATAAGCGCCGTCTTCCTGGTAATAGGAGTTCGCCCAGCCAACGGAGGTCAGCAGCATATCCTCTCCCAGAGCGCGCTCCAGCTCGTAGGTGTTCCCACCCCCATGCGGATTGTGGAGGCCTTTCCCCTTGAGCTGTAAATCGGCTCGCAAGCGCCCTGCGAACTCGGGGGTGAAGCTGACCTGCATCGGGCAACGGTCAGGCGCTTCGTGGTTCAACGCGGTCAGGACTCGATCTCTAGGTTTCAAACACATACGCTCCCAGGCCTGGTCTTGGCAAAAAGGGATTAGGCTTTATATTGCCCATACTGAAAGGCGGTATCGAAAGCAGCCACAATGTTCTCAGGTGGAACCATTGCCTGAACGTTGTGGATGGCGGCGAACACGAAGCCGCCGCCGGGCGCTAAATCGTCGATGCGCCTTTTCACTTCGTCTACGACTTTACCCGGTTTTTCGAAAGGCAGTACGTGTTGTGTATCCACGCCTCCCCCCCAGAAGACGATATCCCGCCCGAAGTCCCGCTTTAGGCGCCGCGTGTCCATACCCGCTGCCGAGACCTGCACCGGGTTCAAGATATCAAACCCCAGCTCGATCAGATCCGGGATCAGCTCGTAAGTTGCACCGCAGCTATGGTAGAACAGCTTGGCATCCGTTTTCTTCTTGATCGCCTCGACCAGCCGGCGTTGCTTGGGCTTTACCATTTTCCGGTACAGATCGGGCCGGATCATCCAGCCCGACTGGGTGCATACGTCGTCCCAAAAGGTAAACACCTGGATATACTCCCCCAGCAGGTCCAGGTAAGCTTCGCAGGATTGGATGTAGATATCGGTGATCTGCTCCATCAGCCGGTCGGCGAATTCGGGCTCGCTAACCAAAGCCATCAAGAAATTCTGCAAACCGATCGTCCTGGCCGGCTGCTCAAAAATCCCGCCGCCGATCACCGCGCTGCCGATCAGGGCATAGTCCGTGTTTTCATACAGATAACGGGCCTGGTCGCGTAGCTGGATATTAAATTCCTGGGGGTCTGGGACAGGCCAATCATAACGTTCAAGGGCATCTAAAGTGAATTCTTTTACCGGGAAATCGACCCAATCGAAATACAAGCCTCCATCTTTCGGCATATGTAGCTTGGAGCCCCAGCGGTCTATGAAGGCATAGTAATCGCCTTCTTCGAAAACCTTCAAACCGGGCGCCGTGGCCGAGGGTAACTGGGCCATGCGGAAATCGACCTTGAAGCGCTCTAAAAGCGCCTCATCCAGGTAAGGCAGCTGCTGGACGTAATCCAACATTTGGATCTCTTCCATGGGCAGGCCGAGGTGTTCTTTTAAACTGGTATACGAGCTTTTCGTTATGGATGTAACGATGGTCGCGCCAAGGTCGATGGGGATCCGGTCTGGCTCTTGATGGTTAAGAGCCAGCCTTACCCGTTCGCGTGAATTCATCATCAACAATTATCCTGCGGCTCGTGGTAGTACACATCCCAACCCAGGTACTTGCCAAGCGCCTCATTGACCGCCGAAGCAGTTTTTGACAGGTTGATGGCTACATGGTGCTCGTATCCATTTTCACAGATATAGTTCAGAAGCTTCTGCATCTTAGGCACCCGCACTACCCCATAACCTCCGAAAGTATTCAGCGGGTCATCGGTGATCTCCCCTTCTCCCAGGTAAGCAGAAACAAGGCCTTTGTAATCATCGGTAGAGACACGGCAATAGGTGAAGGGTTGGGCTCGCACCCGCCCTACGATATTGCCATAGGCGTTTTCTGCCCCCACCGTCCCGGCGATAATGGCCTGGTAATCCATGGTTGGGATATCTTCAGAGCTGATGGTCTCGTGGATAAAGACGTCTTTGGGCAGGTTCGAGCAGTGGAAAATGACGCCTTTATCGGGGTCGCTGCCGTAATTATTGTTCCAATCAACGATGGCGCTGGGGGTGTGGGAGGCCAGTACCAGAGCGTACATCCCAACCACACCGGCGATATCTGTTTCACATGCAGAGGGGATCAAGCTGTTGCTCATCATGCTCATAAACGTGCAGGGAACCACGCCATAAAACTCTTGCATCCCCGTCCAGCACTGCACAGCGCTGGCTTCCAGGCCGGTATCAGCCATCCAGGCATCGATGACTGTGCCCAGGCGGGCCATTTTTTCCACCGCTCCTTTTGGGACCTGGTTGGTGGGCACATAGGCGCGTATTTCCTCCAGCTTGGCAACCAGCTTAGGATCGTTTTCCTTTAGGCGGGCGGAGCGGCCGTAAATCTCAGACAGATCGATCGTCTCTACCGATATCCCGGTCCTCTCCAGGAGCTTTTCACTATATCGTACGGTATTGAAAGCAGCCGGGCGAGATCCGATGGCGCCGATGCGAGCCTTTTTCAGCCCAGCTACGACTTTGCAGGTGCTGACGAAGCGGCGTAGGTCAGCTCGGAAGGATTCGCTTTCCGGATCCACCGTATGGAGCGTGGTCAGCGAAAACTTGATGCCATACTGGTGCAGGTTATTGCAGGCTGACATCTTCCCACAGAACGAGTCGCGCCGGTCGGATAGCGACATCCTGGTTAGATCGTCAGGAAATGCCTGCACCAGCACCGGGACATTCAGGCCCGCCCAACGTAAAGCGTTGGAGATGGCGCGCTCGTCGCCAAAATTGGGCAGGGTCACCAGGACGCCGTCGATTTCGTTGCGGTGTTGGTTGAACAGGTCTGCGCATTTTTGGGCGTCTTCTAACGATTCGATGCTTCCATACTTCGTGTCTTCTGGCGTCAACGCCACGCTGCGGATGCCTTCCTCATCCAACACCTTGAGCACCGTTTTGCGCCCACTCTCACACAGTTGATCCGGGAAAAAGCCGCGGTTGCCAATGATAACCCCTAATGTAGCCGGTTTGTTTACCGTATGCATTTTCCTTTACCTTATCTTGATGATACGAGCAACAAGCTTGCTCTTACTATCTCAGCCGCCGGCTGAGGATTGTTTGAATGGAAACAGAAATGACGATGATCAAGCCATAAATCAATTGCGTCCAGAATCCCGCCATACCAACGGCTACGATGCCAGCATTGATAGCGCCGATGATGAAGGCGGCTACAAAAGTACCAAATATGGTGCCCGTTCCCCCAAATACGGAAGTGCCGCCCAGGAAAACGGAAGCCAGTGTATTCAACAGGTAACCTTCACCCAGCGTAGGCCAGAAATAATTCACTTCCAGGCTGGCGACCAGTCCGGCAAAGGCGGCTGCCAGGCCTACCAGGGCAAACACGGTGATTTTCCTGCGGTCCACGTTGATGCCCATCAATCGGGAGCTGTCCACGTTATCGCCCACCAGGTAAATATGTGCGCCCGGTCTGGTACGGTTCAAGAAGGTCCACACCAGGAAGGCGATTATGATCGCCCAAATGAACTGTGCCGGAACGCCCGTACTGCGACCGACCAGGGCTTCATACAAAACCGTATTTTTTACCGGCACCAGGGAAGTGCCATTCCCCTGGTTAACCACCAGGACTACGCCCCTCCAGAAGAACTGGGTCCCGATCGTTGCAACCAGGGCCGGGACTCCGATCTTGACGACAATCAGCCCATTCAATACACCGGCAAACAATCCTGCCAGCAAACACAGCCCAAATGCCAGATAGACATTCCCCGTATTGGCCATCGAAAGAGCAAACACGGTTACCGAGAAGGCCATTACGGACGGAAAAGACAGGTCAATCTCTCCGGAAATGATCACCAGGGTAAGCGGTAAGGCCATCATCGCGAAGAAGGGGGTGGAAGACATAAAAGCCTGGTAGATATGCGGAGAGAGAAATGTCCGCGGTGCGCCGATCATAAACAATAACCAGATAATGACGCCCACCACCACGATACCGATTTGCAGGCCATTCCGGCGCGCCCAACGCAGGATTCCGGGTGTTGTCTTCGGAGCTAATTTATCTTTTGCTTCTGCTCTAGCATCCATCTACCAACACTCCTTTATTCTGAAAACTCAAGCCCGGCATTCTCAAGCCCGTTGGCATCTTCGAGGCTGCCGGTATGAGCCACCCGGTACAGGCGATCGATCAGCTCTTCAAGGCTCAGATCACCCTTCAAGAACTGTCCCGCAAGCTTGCCCCGATCCAGCACCACGATCCGGTCTGC
>CAZAQS010000081.1:17206-18465 GCA_964486825.1 uncultured Anaerolineaceae bacterium
CGACTGGGTAGACGTGGAAGATATTGTGATCGATAAAGATGCAGGATTTACCTGCTTTTTTGATCTCGCCCACAAAATTTAGCACTTTTTTAGTTTCCGAAAGAGACAATCCCATGGTCGGCTCATCCAGGATGATCAACTCGGCATGAAAATAGAGCGCCCGCGTGATAGCAATCCCCTGTCGTTCTCCCCCCGACATGGTTTTTACAGCCGTATCTGGGGTAACAGCCGTCGAGGTGAATCCCATCATTTGGGTCATCAGATTCTCGGTCTCCAGCTTCATGCGCTGGATATCCAGAAGGCCCAACGGAGTGTTCAGCTCGCGCCCCATAAAGATATTCCGCCAGATGGACTGCAGGTCAGCTAGAGCACGTTCTTGATAGACGGTTTCAACACCCAGGGCCCGGCTTTTAGCAACCGTCAAATGCTCAACCCGATCCCCCCGCCAGTAGATCTCTCCACCGGGGTCCGGGCGGTGATAACCCGTGATGATCTTGATCAGGGTGGATTTTCCGGCTCCATTATCCCCCAGCAAGCCGACCACTTCTCCACAGCCGACTTCGAAATCCACGCCTACCAAGGATTTGACCTCCCCGAAGGATTTGGATATATTTACCATTCGAAGTAAGTTGTCCATAAACTACCTCATTTACCCGGATGTCTGTTTGCATCCAACCTCAAAATCGTTGAGACGAAACAAAACTTGTTTCGAGTGATTGAATGGACCGGAACCTGGAACCATAACCTGGATAGCTTCAACAGGTTCCACCTGGCCTCCGCGTACCGGGTACGGAACAAGGCCGATCCAGGTAATAAAAGTTCCGGTCCATTACACTTCACGGTCCTAAAGATCCTACCGGATCTCTTTCTCCACCAACGGGGCCAGGAACTCGATATTATCCTTGTGAGCAAAGCCAGCCCCGGTGTTGATATGCAGACCGGAGAAACCGTACACCTTCGTCAAGCAGATTTGCAAGATCGGCAGGTAGCCCTGTAACCATGGCTGCTGGTCAATAACCAGGTCAGTCCAACCGCCGCGCACGGCTTCCAGTGTGGCCGGGGAAAGATCGAAACCGACACCCAGGATATCATCGGGGCCTTTGCCGGCGGCCTTCAGGTAGGTCTCCAGGGTAGCGGTCAAGCCGCCATGGTCGGTGACGACTACCTTGACATCCGGATTGGAGGAGACGTAACCGGCAAATGTCGGGGAACCGGCTGCCGGGTCTGCATTGGTGGCAGAGTCGATTTCAATATAATCA
>CAZAQS010000082.1:0-7834 GCA_964486825.1 uncultured Anaerolineaceae bacterium
CGGTTGTGATTTGATGATCAGCCAGCTATGCAAGGCCAGGGAGCGTAAGCAGTATGATACGCTTGCACTCGCTGATGTTCGCAGCCTCCCTTACTCGGATTCCTCATTCGCCACGGTGGTTAGTAATTCATCCCTCGAACATATTCCCAGGATAGATCGCGTCGTCGATGAAGTATTTCGTGTTTTACGGCCCGGGGGGTTATTCGTCTTTACTGTCCCCAATCCGCGTTTTAATGAATGGTTCTGGGGGAACTGGGTTTGGAGCCGTTTAGGAAAACCAGACCATGGACGCAGGTCGATAGAAGGCTTTAATACTATCAGAGAACATCATAATGTTTTCGATGCCGCGGAGTGGAATAAACTTTTAGATCGTTCGGGTTTTTCCTCCACGTGGCATACAGAATATTTTCCATTTTGGGCCACATTTGTTTTTTCGATCCTTGAATCCCTCTGGAATCAAAGCATCGTCCTCCATTCGCCGGGCCGAAGTCGACTCTCGAACAAACGAATTAACTTGGGAGGAGGCCTGCTGCGTTTACTTCCCAGGAGGCTGAGGCTTCCCATCCAAACCGGGTTCCTTTCTTTGTTCTCTCGTCAACATACGGCTGGCCAGGGATCCCATCTCTTGATCGCTTCGAGAAAGTAAAGATAGATGAAAAATGTCCGTCTGAATATTGTTCTCGTGTTATTCGACTCAATGCGAGCTCGCAACGTCTCCTGCTTCGGTTACAGCCGCTCAACCACGCCCAACCTGGATCGCCTCGCTTCCCAGGGAATACGTTTTACCCATGCTTTTGCCCCGGCTCCCTTTACGGTTGCCAGTACGGCCTCTATCCTGACCGGGGTATACCCATCTGTCCATCGCCTCGAGTATTATGGCCAGCGCCTGGGCGATCATCTGGTCACCCTCCCGGAGATTCTGCGAGCCTCCGGATACCATACCGCTGGTTTTGTGGCCAACCCTCACATCAATCCTGAATCCGGACTAACGCGCGGGTTCGAGCATATTACGGATGGCCGGCCCTGGTATAAGAAGCTGCCTGGTTTGAAACATCTGGCGGCATGGGCTGAGAGCGGTAAAGCTTTGAACCGCTGCGTCAAAGAGAATCTGCGCGAGGTGGATAAGCAACCCTTTTTCTTCTTCGTCTTTTACAACGACTCGCACATCCCTTTCAGTGATTTGCCGAGGGTGTTGCTGCCATTTGCGGGAAAGAAATATCACTCACCAGATTTTGAGCGAATCCTTTACACAGATGCCGAATTGGCCAGGGTCGTCGACTTATACGACCGGGCTTTAATCCGGGCTGACCGGCGTTTGGGTGAGCTTCTGCGCCTCATCCAGCGTTCACCCCAGGCAGATAATACGATCTTTTTGATTTCTGCCGACCATGGGGAAGGGTTAGACCGGCGCTCTGCGCGCGCGGGGCATGGACGGCTTTATGAGAACGGTATTCACGTTCCCTTGGTCATCTGGTCGCCAACCATGAACAGAGGGGGAGAAGTGGTTGAGGAATTTGTCACTGGCCTGGATCTGGCGCCGACCATCTGTGCCTGGGCGTGCTCCGAAATACCCAAACACTGGCAGGGGCAGAATATTGATGCAGCGATCGCTGGCGCCTCAACCATTATGAATCGCTCACATGTGATCGCCGAGTATCACGATAGCCGCTGCGTCCGTACAGCCCGTTGGAAGTCGATCCATCGCGGCGCAGGCATTGGGAATTCCATGGACTCATCTACAATCGAGCTCTATGATCTGGAAAATGATCCACAAGAAGAAGAAAATGTCGCCTCGGCCTACCCTGAAATCATTTCACAACATTCTCAGGTTCTTAACCAATTTGCCTCGAGCTTGAATCAAGATCAAGATTGCCCATCTACTTTTAAGGAAGATGCACTGGTGCTCGAGCGGCTCCGTGGTCTAGGCTACGTAGATTGAAGATGGGCTGGAAGGAACTTGAGCCAAAAAACATCTGATGAAACAGGAGGATGATTGGAGCTAAAGTATAGAGCAGCGCAAGGGATCGCTTGGTCAGCTCTGCAAAGAGGAGGAAATCAAGTTCTTTCTTTCCTGGTGTTCCTGGTTTTATCGCGTTTATTAGAGCCCAAGGATTTTGGGTTGTTTGCACTTGCATCCATTTTTACCAGTTTTGTTCAAATTTTTGTTGATCAGGGTTTCTCCATTGCAATTGTACAGTTTCCCAAGATTGAGCGCGAACATTTGGATACCGCTTTCTGGACGGCCCTATTGGTTGGAGCTTGCCTGACCGCAATTGGAATCGCGTCCGCGAAGTTCGTTGCTAGCTTTTTTCACGAGCCGAGATTATCATCTATCGTTGTTTGGTTGTCACTCAGTTTAATCCTCATATCTCTCTCCACAACGCAGCAAGCACGCCTCTTACGGGAGCTTGAATTTAAAAAACTTGCCACCCGTACGCTTTTCTCGACCCTTATCGGTGGTACTGTGGGGATCATCTCCGCGCTGGCAGGTTTGGGTGTCTATAGTCTGGTGATCAAAACACTCGTAATTCATTTTATCGGCGTCCTCGTCCTCTGGAATGTGAGTGACTGGCGCCCGGGTTTTCGCTTCTCGTTGCGCCGCTTTAAAGCGCTTTTCGATTTTGGAACCAATATTACTGCCAATAATATTCTCGTCTTCCTCAGTCAGCGTATGGATAATTTCCTGATCGGACATTATATGGGCGCGTCAGCCCTCGGATATTACTCTATCGCTTATAACTTTATTCAAATGCTCGTCAACATTTTTGTTACCACCACCACCTCAGTGACGATTTCGGCGTTTTCTCGCTTGAATGAAGATCGCGAGCAGATGCTGCTTGGATTTTATAAAGCCACTCGCTATTCGAGCCTGTTTGCTTTCCCGGCCTTTATCGCGGTGTCAATCCTCTCCCCCTTGCTGGTGGAGATCTTTTTTGGGGAAAAGTGGCTACCCAGCGTTCCCGTCATGCAAGTGCTGTCTTTAATCGGCCTGATCTATCCAATCTCGATCTTTAATACCCAGGTGCTGGTTGCCGCCGGTAAACCATCCTGGCGGTTAAGGATCATGATGATCTATGCAATTGTCGACGTGATTGCTTTTCTGATCGCCGTGCGCTGGGGAATTGCCGCGGTCGCGGGCGCACTGGTCATGAGAATGTACTTGTTATCCCCGCTCTCTTATTATGCGGTGCACAGAGTGATCCGGATTGACCCTGGCGCCTACATACGCCAGTTTATCCCTTCCCTTGTCGGTACGTTCGCCCTGGCTATAACCATTCTTGGATTGTTACCGGTCTTCACGAGCGTGGCTTATCCGCCGTTGCGTTTGTTCCTCTTAGCCTTTAGCGGGGGCATTGTTTATCTCCTTGTTATTCAGTTGATGGCTCCCCAAATTTCTGATGAGTTAATCGGTTTCATTCGTCTCTCGCTCCCTTGGGCTAGAAAAACCTAGCGCAGTTTTCTGAGGATCTGTCTTCATGGGACTGAGAGCCAACCAGAGACAAGGTGTGCAATGAGTTTTCCATATGCGGATGCAGCTGTCTTCCCCAAATTGACCATCCTGGTTGCTGCCTGGAACGAAGGGGACAATATCCAGCCGTTCATTCAATCATACTTGGATCTCGATTATCCAAGGAAAGAACTTATCTTGTGTGCTGGTGGGAGCGATGGAACCTACCAAAAAGCCGTCCAATATGCTGGTGGATCCGTCGTGGTGATTCCACAAAAACCAGGTGAAGGGAAACAGCGGGCATTGCGAAGAGGATTTGAACACTCGACGGGAGATATTTTGCTCTTAACGGATGCAGATTGTTTATTGAATCAAGATGCCCTCATGCGGCTTGTCGATCCCATCCTTCAAGGGGAAGACCTGGTGACGAGTGGTCATTGCAAGCCAAAGCGATCGCAGCTGTCGCACCCCTTTGTTTTTTACCAGTATGCTCTGCAGCAGAGGCGGCAGCCAGCTATTCAAAAGCGTAAGTATCTAAAGGCATTGCTCGGAAGGAATTGTGCCATTCACCGCACAGTATTGGAGGAAGTTGGATCTTTTAACGAGGAGATTTCCATCGGCACAGATTCCTTTCTCGCCAAGAAAGTTATCACCCGGGGCTATCAGATACGCCTCGTTCCGGAGAGTGTAGTGGAAACGGAGTTTCCAAGCAGCCTGCGGGCCTACTTCCATCAACGATCGAGATGGAAGCGCAACGGCATTCTCCATAATCTTAAGTTTCGTCTCTACCGCCGGGTGGGGAGTGCGCTTTTCCATTCAACTCGCGGCCTCACTCTGTTGGTACTCCCTATCTTGGGTCTTTGGTTTGGCTGGTCCATCCTATTTCTATGGGCTTCCATAATCGCCTATTCTTTTCTTGTTCGGTTTAAGTATGTTTATTCCCTGCGCAAATCGCATAAGTTGGTTTCGCGCTCCATCTACTGGAAAATCCCACTTTATTTTCTTGTGGAGTGCGGCGCCCCTGCTTTTGCCCTTGTCCAAATGCTCTTTCCAAGAGCGAGAAATCAGTGGTAGCAACCAAAGTTTCGCAGTTCATGAATCCTATCCTAATCCGATCTCACTCAGTAAATGAACGGGTCGTTGTAGGAGATGAATCCATATGGAATGGAAATCTCCAGTCCTGATGGTCGGAATCGATGCGGCTACCTGGGATGTGATCCTGCCTCTCCTGGAAGCCGGTCGCTTACCAAATATCGCTCGATTGATGCGCGAGGGAACCTGGGGAAGGCTCAAGAGCTTCACCCAATATGTGTCTCCGGCCTTATGGACGAGCATTACGACCGGGAAAATGCCAGAGAAGCACGGCGTGCAGGATTTCTATTCAGAAACGCGCCTGCATTTACAATCGCCTGCAATATACGACATCCTGGGAGGTGAAGAAGGCCGGGTCGGCCTCTTCCGCTGGTTTGCATCCTGGCCCCCCCCGCAAAACGCCGGCTTTACCGTTCCAGATTCTGTTGCCAGGTCGCCGGATACCTATCCAGCGCAGCTCCATTTTTTAAACGATCTGCTGCGACCTTCTGGCTTCCGCAGCTACCTTCAAGGGGGAGCGCAGCTCCTTCGACATGGCGTCCGTTCTTCAACCCTGCTGCGGGCCATCGCTGAAATGGCTTACGAAGTTGTAGCCCGTCCACAGCAACTCGATTGGTGGTACCGCAGGCGCTTCATCGAGACAGCCATCTATGGGGACGTTTTCATTGATCTGCTTCGCAAATACCGCCCGGATTTCGCAGCCATCCTTCTATATCATACGGATGACATCAGCCATCGCTTCTGGCGCTACCGCCAACCGGAATTGTTCGGCGACGTTCCCCCGGCCGAGATCAATAAATATGGCCCGGTCATCGACAGAGCCTATACCGAAGCGGATGCCGTGCTTGGCAAGATTTTAGAGGCGGTCCCGGACGATACGCTTGTAGTTGTGCTCTCCGATCACGGCCAGCAGGCTGGCCCTGCATACGATACACCCTACCGCATGTCCCAAGATCTGATCTCCAGGGTCGGTTTTAAGGATCAGGTCTGGCTGACTTACCTCGGCTACAGCGCCTTTCTGCGCCCGGCAGTCGAGGCCGAGGGAGCAGAGTTGCTGGAGAAACTGGCCGGATCACTAGAGCAGGTTCGTTTTCGGGAGACCGGAGCGCCTGTATTTCGGATCTCGGTTTCGGAAACGGATCAGCTTGTGGTGGATGTCATTCCTGGAGTGGATGCCGACTTAAATCTCCCAGTATCCTTGCCTGGAGAACACACGAGCCGCCTGGGCGATCTCATCTTCACCGACGGCCGGCTCAGTGGAATTCACAGTGAGTGGGGAATCCTGATTTTGAAAGGACCCGGAGTCCGTAAGGAATGCCGGATGGAAGACGCCACCATCTTGGACGTCGCTCCTACCATACTCGCTCTGAAAAACCGGCCGGTTGCTCAAGATATGGATGGTCGCGTGATTGAGGATGTTTTTGAAGACGGTTTCTTCAACCGCTACCCGCTGCGCTTTATCGAATCGTATGGAACATTGCAACAAGCTGGAGAAGTGCAGTTCGCAGAAGAGGAACTGGAAGAGCTGGAAGAAAGGCTCAGAGGTCTCGGGTATCTTTGATGGGTTTTTGGGAATGAGTGTATAGAGTGGATACTGAATTGATGCGTATAGGTTTCCTTACTGGATCGATTATTCGCATTGGCAGCGGTCGTACCGAGGCCGTACCGCTGGCGCATGCCTTTTCAAAGTCAGGCTGCCGGGTTTTCGGCCTTGAGATCTCCGGCCTGAAGCCGCGCAAAGCAACTGTCGAGGACTTGGAGATCTACTTAGAGCCGGTTGCTCCTCATCTGCTCTCCCGCCCACTGCAGATTGTGCAGAAATTCTGGGGGCGCAGCCCAAATCAGGCCTACCCGGTCAGTCCATTTGATTTAGCCGCGGGGGATGCCATCCTAAGTCTCGCGAATCGGCTGAACCTGGATGTTATCTATGCTTTTCATAATACCAATGTAGCCCGCATTCTTAAAGGCTGGCCTCATTCATCTCGTCTCCTTGTTATCAACCTCATCGGTTTCGGAATAGACCCCTCTCGAGGTGGAGCGGTGGACACATTTCCCCTTCAAAAACTCATTTTCGAACGCCCCTACTGGGATTTGCACATTACTGCGACGAAGTTCGAGTTTGAACAATACTGCCAGGTCTACGAACAGTTAGGGATCGACCCAGAAAAACTTCTGCACCTGCCCCATAGCTACGATGAAGAACGCTTTACGCCTGCGGGTCATTCACCGGCTGCATCGGATTTCAATTCTGGTCGCACACAAAAGACGATTCTTTATCCTGTCAATGTCTATCCGAGGAAGAACATTGAGCTTGCCATTGATGTGCTTTCAATAATAAACCAATGGTTTGATTGTAAGTTGGTGATCACTGGCAGTATCTGGGATCGGACCTATCATTCCAGCCTGGTGCAGCGCGCCTACAGCCAGGGGGTGGGCGATCGGGTCGAATTTCTCGGTGGTATTACCTTCGAAAAGTTAGTGCAGCTCTACCATCAGGCTGACGTCACCATATATACATCACACCAGGAGACGTTCGGGCATGGCATCGTTGAATCTCTCGGCTGTGGAAAACCGGTCGTGGGACCGGATTGGATCATCCCTTGCCGGGAAATTCTCGCTGAGGCGCCAGGCAGTTGCACTGCGCCGAAAGACCCCTCCAGGTTTGCTGCGGCAATCCTCGATGTCCTTTCCACGGTTTACGAGCCTGGCCGCCTTGCCTCTTTCGCACGCGATCGGTATGGAAATATGGCGATAGCCTATCGCTTTATGAAGGAGTGCCGGGAGATTAGAGCAAAGAAAGATAGATATGGACAAAAATTGGGATCCATCAATTGGAAAGGTCTTTACAAGGATGCTGGCGATCTTCTCTAAATGGAACCACAAATTCCTCTTCTTGTATAGGCCTGGCATCCTGCTGGCCATGATTGTTACCAGCTTCAATATTCCGCTGCCTGCTTTTACTCAGGAGCCTGAGCATGAAGCTGAGATAGAGATCTTCGCTGTGATTCAACAAGATTTGGACCAGGACGGCAATCCAGACCTGACAATCATTGAATGCGCCTTCATTACGGATCACGATCGAGTGCTCGTCTATGACCGTGGGAGAGATATGAAGTCATCCCAGGACTGGTGGCAGGCTACCGACTTCGAGAATGACCTGTGGGTATTCGATGCGGCTGCGGATGGCCAAGTTGAGTTGATCATTGAGTTTCGCAGGCGTGGCGAGGACTTGTTAGCCTCATTATGGGATGATCAGGACGGTGATGGGACAGTCAGATATCAGCCCCCTCCCAA
>CAZAQS010000082.1:7934-18253 GCA_964486825.1 uncultured Anaerolineaceae bacterium
TGGAACGAGATATGTTCCCATTTCGCAGGAAAAACCCTGAGCCTGTGCAGGTTATTCGTTATTCTTGGGATCAGGATAATGATACCACCTGGGATTATAAGCTCGGCTTGATTGGCCGTCATCCGGTTAACGATACGGTTGTTATTGATGATCTGACCCTTCAATTGATCCCTCCCTCGCTGCTCCCTGGCTGGATCATAAACAACAGCTGGGACGGAGCGACCTTCGTTGCCTCGGAGGGGTCTAAATTTTGGACCAGCGAAGGAATCTACGAATGGGATCCAAGCGAAAACTGGCGCGACAATTATGTAACTGGTTTATCGGACATCCAGCCTGTAGAGAATGATCTCGGTGATCTGAACGTAGGCATGCGAGGTGAATATGTTTTCGACCTTCACCGGCAGCCAGGCCTCTACCTAAGTTCTGTCGACCATAAGCTTCATCTTCTTAACGCACAAGGGGGACGCTGGAAAGTTGATCAAACCCATGAAATCCAATACGTTAACCTGGGCGGAGACTATATCAATCAATGGACTCTGTTTAAGAACGGAGTCCCTCAAAAGAGCCTCTATTTCATGCCTGGTTACCTGATTTTCGCAGATTCATCTGGGGTCCAGTTCAATTCTTCGGACCAACCGCCCGCCTTGTTTAACATTGCCCCCCCAACCAGCAATGAAGAACGGCTTGAGCTCGAGCGAAAGCTGGCGCTGTATCGAATCGAGGTGAATCCCTTGGATTTCGAATCCTTATTTGCTCAGGCTGGCAGACCAACTGTTCGGATAGAGGCTGCCAATCTGAGGGATCTCCGGCCGTTAAATAATGGCTTCCGTTTTGTCCTGGAACTGCAACCCGGCTTCTCTATCTCTGGGTTGCCTGATATGAATTCTGAGTCCTTCGCTCCCGGCGCTTATCTGATCACCTATGATGGCAAATTCGATATTCAGCCTTTAACCCCTCCAGACCTTTCGATCTCCATGCGAATGCCCGCTCTTGAGAGCCGGGTCGCTGGCATACCCACGTCGATTCAAACTCAGATCGCTAACAATGGATTGGAAGATGCGCAGAATCTTTCCCTCGTCATAACGGCTCGGCAGGACGAGACAAGTTCTGATCTGGCCCAGCAAGCTGTGACGCTGCTTTCGGAAGTGCCCGTCCAAGTGGCGTTGAATTGGACGCCTCCGTCCCCAGGAAAATGGGATTTTCGGGCCACGCTGACAGACCCTGAAAGTGGAGCGATTATTACCGACGTTTCCCAATCGATCGAGGTAGCTCGTAGTAAAGCGGACCCTCCTGGAATTTTGCTCCTTTCTGCGGGGGGTTATTCGGAGATCCTTGCGCTTGCCCTGACTTTGCTGATTTTATTGGCGATCGTGGGTTTTGTGCTCAGGATAGCGCTGAGAACCGGTGATCAGAGTGGTATTGAGCAGGATTAGCGATTCTGAGAGGCCGCGATGTTCAGTCTGATGAAGCTCCGCCATAAGCTTGTTACCTTTGCGGGGAGATATCCTCTTTTATTCTTTGCCTCTATCGGCTTACGAAAACAACTTGGCCAGAGTCGAGGAGTGAAAACGGTTTCCAAAGAAACCGAGCTGGTCATCGAGGGCTTTTTACGATCCGCGAACAGTTTCGCCACGCGCGCCTTTCTTTGCGCGCAATCTCGGAAAGTGATCGTGGCAAACCGCTCGCATGCTCCAGCGACCATTATCCGCTCCGCCCGCTGGAATATCCCCACGCTGGTCCTAATTCGTGACCCCAAGCATACTGTGCTGTCGTACATGTTAAAAAAGCCTTACGTGTCCGCAAGGGATGGTTTCCGCGAGTATATTGCCTACTATCAGCGCATCTTTCCACATCGAGATCATTACGTTGTTGCTTCATTTGATGAGGTGATTACAGACTTTGGTGTCGTTACCGAGCGTATCAACCATCGCTTCAATACGAATTTTCAGTTGTTCAACCATACTCCAGAGAACGTACAGAAGGTTTTCGATTTGATCGAGCACGTCGATCGAGGTCTCGTTGGGGATGATCTATCCAAACTTTCGATTCCAAAAGCAGAAAAAGAGGGGTTGAAAGATAGATATAAGAAAATGATCGAAATGGATGATCTCCTGCCGTTGGTTAGAGAGGCGGATCATGTATATCGTAACTTTCTTGGGGAAGGGCCAATTCTATTGCGCCTGGAGAGAGGCCTGAGTGAGGAGTAGTACTTATGAGTCTGCGTAGTCTTGATTCGAACAGAAAAAAATCGATCGAAATAGGAATATTGCCCATCCTGGTGATCGCCTTTCTGATCTCGCTTTACCCTTTCCTGCGCTTTGGCGGTTGGTGGAATGCAGGCGGCGATACCCTCATATTTACGTATGCCATTCGTAATCTCCTGGAATCGGGCAACCTTGTTTCTTCCAGTGGCGTAAATTATCCGAACGGCTATGGGTTTCAAGCCCTGTCAGTGTTCCTGATTCGATTGAGCGGACTGAGCTTGCCGCAATGGCAGCTATTCGGATCGGTTCTTCTCATCTTCTGGATGGTCATTCCAGCCTGGCTCCTTTATCGCGAATGGTTGGGCACCAACAGGGGAGCGACACTGGCTGCAATATTCCTCTTTACCCAGCCCGAGCTCCTCTTTGTCATTATGCGTGGTACTCATGAGAAGTTTACTCGAGGCCTGATCCTGCTTTGCTTGTACCTGATCACCTACAGCCTACGCTCTCGGCACAGCTGGAGACGATTTGCAGCCTCCGTGCTTGCTTTTTATCTCACCTCCTTTGCGCTGACTACATTCAACAATTTCTTCTCCACCTCCTTTCTGTCCGCTGTATTGCTGTCGCTTTTCCTGGCCTGGGGTTTGGTGCGCTGGACGAAGTCAACTCACTTATTTTCACATACCATTCAGCGAATGGCGTATGCAGTGCTGATCACGTTCATACTTGCCTTTATTTACACCTTCTATGTATACACCCCGGCCATCCGCAACCTGCTGATCTTAGAGACAATCACGGATCGGGTAGCTGCCCTGTTCTTAGATGTTCAAGCGACAGCGACCTTCACTCCTATATACAATCCATATACGGAGCCTGTTTTTTATGCCTGGGTGAGTCCATATGCCTTTTTACTTTTGAGCCTAGGCAACTGGATTCTCTTGCTCGGTTCAGGAATCATTTGGGTTTCTCAGACCTTCCGCTATTTGCTCAGACGTCAGGCTCCTTCGAGTAATGCAGAGCTTTTGCTGTGGTCTTTCTACGGGGCCTTTGCTGTTCAAGGCGTGCTGTCTGTTCTTGCAGATATCAGTGGTGCTCTTGCAGGCAATCTGCAGCACCGCATGTTCCCAACCATTAGTTTGATGGGTGTCGCGGTGATTGCTCGCTGGTTGCTCCCCATCCTGCAATCCGATCGTAATTTCAAGACTCGCCTGGCTCGTTCAGTGCTGGTGGTGGGGGTTAGTCTTTTGACCTTGCTTGCGCTGGTCAAAGCTACCAGGGAGCCTGTTCTTAGCAATCAATGGTCCACCTATCTGCCGGCTGAGAAAAGGGCGCTCGATTGGGCAGAACGCACTTTGGCTGATCGATCCGTTTGGACTGGTTACGACCGGCGTTTAGTGGAGACGGTTCATATTCGATCTGGTGGCCTTCCCCGTCGTTCGAGGCTTGATCGCTTCAATGCCGAGCCTGAAACGGATAATTTTTTGATTTCCGAGCTGATCCGCCTGCAGGTTCCACGTTTCGGAGCTTCTCTCCCGATCGCTTCCGATGACCTGCTAACCTATGATAACGGCCAGGCGCAAATCTATCACCGCCGGCCTGGAAATGCATATCGCCGATGAAATCGCAAATCGGTCTGATCAGTTATGGGGCTGATCGTCCCACGAGTGGGGTCCCTCGCTATACTCAGGAGCTGATTTCAGCGCTCTACAAAAACAAGGTGCCTTTAACAGTCCTGCATGCGGGGCGAAGCGCCTTTAAGCAAAATGGTATGGTGCCTTTATGGGGCGCAGCGCGAGCGCCAGGGTTGTTGACTCTCGGCCAGGTTGAAATTGCATGGATCGCGAAGCGCTGCGATCTGGCCCTCATTCATGATCCGACTGGCCTCATTCCCCTGGCTGCCTCAAGCGCCAGGCGAGTGGCTACCATACACGATCTGATCCCGTATGTCCATCCGGAAAACAGCACGAAAATGGACTGGATGATCTATCACTTCTGGCTTCCTTTCGTTGTGAAGAATCTGGACGGGATTATCACCGTAAGCAGCCACTCAAAAGCTGACATCGTGCGTTGTCTCCGGGTTAATCCAGACCGGGTGACTGTGATTCCGGAGGGAGTAGACTGGCGTTACCGGCCTATCGAGCCGTGGGAAGTCCAGCGTGTCCTGGAAAGGCATGCTATTTCCTTTCCTTATATCCTGTTCGTTAGCGCTGTTGAGCCGCGCAAGAAGCGTAAAAATCTTCCCCGGCTGCTGGAAGCATTTGCCCGTTTTCTCAAGTGGTCAAAGCGCTGGCGTCTCGTGATTGTGGGAAATCGCAGGAAGAGCTATCCCCCTGTTGAAGAAACCTTAGAACGCCTGGAATTGAAGCCGCACGTGCACTTCACCGGGTTTGTGCCCGAGGAGGATTTGCCGGCTCTCTATAACGGCGCCAGCTTGTTTATCTACCCCAGCCTTTACGAAGGTTTTGGTCTCCCTATCCTGGAGGCCATGGCGTGTGGTACGCCGGCCGTAACCTCAAACACCTCCTCTCTACCTGAAGTTGCAGGTGAGGCTGCCATTCTGGTCGATCCATATGACAGTGAAGCGATGCTAGAGGCCATGCAGAAAGTGCTCTCAGATCCCGGTCTGGCAGCAGAGCTTCGTTCGAAAGGTCTTACTCGGGCCCAGGGGTTTCGCTGGGAGCGAACTGCTCGTGAGACGATTTCTGTGTACGAGAGCTTGCTTGATCAAAGGATGATTTAGAAGGATAACCCTATGGAGATAAACGTTCCCATACGCATAGGGCGAGTCGTCGAGCAGCTGCGATCCACGCACCTTGATTTTCTCATTGTAACTCAGATTTCCATCGCATTGGTTCTTGCCATCTTCTTCCAGCAGCAGTTACCGATCCTCTCCCCCATCCGCCTCTTCTTGGGGATTGTCTATGTGTTGTGGATCCCCGGCTATTGTCTCACTGCCGCGCTGTTCCCTGCTGTGGATGACCTCACGAAGGTTGAGCGAGTCGGGTTGAGTTTGGGCTTGAGTGTGGCCTGCATCCCAGTGATTGCCCTGCTCCTCGACCATCTCCCCTGGGGGCTGCAGCTCTGGCCGATATTGTTGGCTGAATACGTCTCTACCCTGATCTTTATGGTGATCGCCCTATGGCGCCGATCTCGCTTGCCTGTCGATCGGGTCTATACGGTGGACTTTACCTGGCAACCCCGCCGTTGGTGGCAGACCCTCCCGGCTTTCGAGAAGCGAGTCTTTCTAATCGTCTCTGCGGCAGTGCTTACCGCTGTCATTGCAGTCCTCTGGACCTTTCTCGTCCCATCCTCTGCTGAGACAATGACCGAATTTTACATGCTTGGCAAAGTAGGCCTGGCGGAGGATTATCCGCGCCAGGCCATCGAGGGACAGGAGCTGAGCACATCTTTGGGCCTTAGAAATCTTGAACATTCTGCCCATACCTACTGGGTGGAAGTCTGGGTCGAAGATACCTGGAATCCTGGTCGGCGTCAGCAGGTCGCTGGCTACGGGCCGCTCACTCTGGCTCACAGTGCAAATCAGGAATGGCTGATAACCTGGCGAATGCCATGGGCAGGTCAGGATCAGCAAGTACATTTCCTGCTCTTCACAGATGGCAGGCCTGAACCCTATCGCCGCCTGCGGCTTTTCATGAATGTCGATCCAAAGTGAAGGCTTGATCGGACTCCTGACCATCTGCTTCCTCATCCTGATCTCTTCTCTCTCTCCCCTTTGGTTACCCGGGATCGGCGCTTTTCTGGTGGTATCCGATCCGCTGCGTAAATCAGATGCACTGGTGATCCTATCTGGGGATGAGAATGAGCGCATTTCTTTTGGAGCGGAGCTATTTCATCAGGGTTACGCCGAGTGGTTTATTCTGACAGACATGCGCTTAGACAAGCCGGATTCGCAGGCCGCTTATAGCCGTGTGGTCAAGCGTAAGGCTGTAGCGGCAGGGGTGGCGGAAAACAGGATTTTGATCCCTCCAGGTATAGTGGCTACTACGTATGAGGAGGCGGTGGAGCTGCGCTCATTCGCCGAGTCACGCGGCTTTCATTCGTTGATCATTGTTACTTCCCCTTATCATTCTCGCAGAGCGCGTTGGATTTTGCACCAGGTATTCGATGCAAGTGGGATCAACCTGATCGTTCAACCTGTACAGGCTAAGGAGAGCTACCGGCCGGAAGAGTGGTGGAAAAGCCCTGCAGGTCGCAAACACACCTTCTTTGAGTATGTAAAGCTCCTGGCCCATTTCGCCGGTTGCCGGAGACTCAAATGTGCTCCATATGGTTACCGGTGGTGATCCTGCTCATCGTCACCGGTTTGCCGGAAGAGTTAATCTTCCATAAGTAATGAATTCTTCGATTATCGTTTTCGGGATAAAGGAGTTTTGAAATGAACCAAAGATCTTCATTATTTACTATTCCTATGAGAAAGGCTTTCTCTTTTCTCCTGCTACTGACGTTCCTCTTATCTTATCCCCTCTCGCCGTCATTCGCCTCGCCGGTTTCTCAACCGAAAGTCCCTCCAGGACGGGAAGGCAAGGGCGGTTATGATCTGCATATTAGTTCACTGCCGAATCGATCCAAGGATATCCCGCTTGATGTGAGAGGTGTAATCTCCGGAAGCGTTCATATCTTTATCACGCCGCCAGCAGGAATCTCACAGGTACGGTGGTACCTCGATCCTGACGAGGCGTCTCTTGAAAACCCCCTCGTGGCCGGGACACCGGTGGAGGTCGATGATAAACCGCCATTCGATTTCGCCGGTACTGATCCAAGCGGCAATGCGAAATCTTTCGATACCACCCAAGTCCCTGATGGGCTGCATACCTTTGTCGCTGCTATCGATCTTAAGGACGGCAGCATCGAGGTCGCCGTTGCCCGGGTTATCATCCATAACGGTCCTCCATCGCTGCTGTTTAGCCCGGAACCCATCGAGTTACATTTGCCGAGGAATGGTAAAACTGCGAAGACGCTGAAGCTCTTCACCAGTCACGATCAACCCGCGAATTTTACTCTGAGTGAAGATGCACCCTGGCTCACGATCGACCACCCAACCCCGGGTGGCAATGGGCAATCTGGCACGGCCCCAGGGCTCCGCACACTCTCGGTTGATACTTCCGGGTTGGAACCAGGCACCTATACTGCGACGATCTCCGGCTCGGCGGATGGTCTCTCGTCGAGCAGCAAGGAGGTAACTCTGCAAGTAACAGCGGCTGCGACAACCTGTTCGCCGCTTCCCTGTTCGGAGATCCTGGTTAATCTTCCCTGGGAAATGGACTTCAGTCACGATCATGGGAAGATCCTCGACGGGAGCAATGTTGGAACCGGTTTTACGTATATCGACAATCCATCTAAGGGCACCGGGTATATCCCGCAGAATCTATCCGTGAACATGACGGGCTCTGGGACGCTGAATATCACCACTACCAAAGGCATTATGTCGGGAACGGCTAATTCTCAGGATAACGCTTTGGCGGTCGGAATTGATGCGCCCAGCCAGATCTCAATTCTGACCACGGATATCCTCAGCCCGCCAGCTGGCAGCGGAAACTTCGAGCAGGCCGGCCTCTGGTTCGGAAATAACGAGGAGAATTATGTCAAACTAGATGTTATCTCCAACTCCACCGGGACTGTCATTGAATATGTGTTGGAATTGAATGGGAAGATGTCATCGCGGAAGGCGACAGGGGCGCTTAATCTGGCCGGAGCCAGAGCCGCGCTCAATTTGACCGCGAATCCTACCGACCGGACCATTACAGCTTACTACGGCATCAATGCAAATGCCTCAACCAAATTAGCAACGTTCACGGTCCCAGGTGAGTTCTTCAGTTTCGATGCCGCGGGGATCGACCCGGAAATCGGGACCCGCAGCTTTGGCGGCATCTACGCCACTCACCGCAATGGGCCTGCTTCCCTGGTCTACACGTTTGACAACTTCGCCGTGGTAGCCGGGAGTACGGCGCCTCCTACGGGAGATATCACCTTTGACCGGACCTCCTTCCCCGTGCCCAACCCGACTTCAATGGTCTGGGGTCCCGACAACCGGCTTTACGTCACCGAGCTGTTTGGGAAGATTCATGCGATTACCCTGAATGAAGCTAAGCAGGTGATTGCCGATCAAATAATCACGACCCTTGGCTCAAGACTCACCCTGGGCATCACGGTCGATCCTGCTTCGACACCAAGTAATGTCATCCTATGGGTCTCTCATTCGAACGATTCGACCAGTAACGGGGAGTTAAACTCGAGCACCGTCACGCGACTTTCTGGTTCAGGGTTCACCACCCGGCTGGATGTGATTACAGGCTTGCCGCGCGCGATTGCCAATCATGCCATAAACTCAATCCATTTTGGGCCCGATGGCCGATTGTATATTGCCCAGGGCGGAAACACAGGCGCGGGGGCGCCCAACACTGCCAATACCGAGTTCGGCACGCGCGCGGAGCAGCCGCTCTCGGCAGCACTTCTGGTGGCCGACGTAAACGCCCCGGGGTTCGATGGTACTTGCGCGACCCCTGAGAACACGTACGGGCCATCGCCCTGCGATGTCCAGGTCTATTCCAGCGGACTCCGGAACGCCTACGACTTCGTCTGGCACTCGAACGGCTTCCTTTACGCTCCGGACAACGGCCTTGGCGTCACGGGTACGTACCCTCCTTCGCCCACTCCCCCTTGCGAGGGCTTTGGTGATACCGCCTCCTGGACGGAAGGAGGGGATAATCCTGGGGAGCAGCCGGATATCTTGCTGCGGCTGATGTCTGGCAGGTACTACGGTCACCCCAACCCGTACCGGAATGAGTGCGTCTTTAAAGACGGCTCCTATCAGGGGATTGCCCCGCTTCCCAACTATACAGCGCCGATCTATAACCTTGGCCGGAATAAATCTGCCGACGGCACGATCGAGTACAAGTCGAGTGTGTTTAATGAGGCGCTGAAGGGAGAAATCCTGATCACCAACTACTCGGTCGGCGATGATGTTACCCGGATCAGACTTTCCGAAGATGGCCTCTCTGTGGTGGAGGCCAAACAATTGGTGGGTGGCTTCAATAATCCCCTGCCGATCACGGAAGGCCCAGATGGGACGATTTACGTCGGCGAACTGGGAGCTAGCAGGGTTACAGCGCTGATCCCCAAAGCCATTGGCACCTGGGTGAACAAGGCACAGCTGCCTGCATCAGTCCTGGACATCGGCGGAGCCGCACTGGGCGGCAAACTCTACGTCGTCATGGGCAAGACCAGCGCCGGCCCACAGTCCAACCTGTACATCTACGATCCAGGGACGGATAGCTGGACGAGCGGACCAAGCAAGCCCGCCGAGTACCCGGCAGTCGAGAACCCGGCGGTGGTCGCCTATAATGGCAAGCTCTATGTCTTCGGTGGCTCGACTGGTCCCTTCACGGGCGCGGTCGCCAACGCGGCGGTTTTCGATCCTGCCAACTTGAGCTGGACAATGCTCGCGCCGATGCAGACCCCGCGTGGAGGCGCCACTGCCCAGGAGATCAGCGGTAAGATCTACGTGGTGGGAGGGATGGATGGAACCGGCGCTTCGCTGAACAGCGTGGAGGTCTATGACCCGGCGATCAACACCTGGAATTCAGCGGCCCCGATGAGCACTCGGCGGGACAACTCTGGATCCGCTGCACTGGGCGGGATGCTCTATATCTTTGGCGGGCGCACTCGGAATGCAGATGGGACGGAACCCAACGGAACGCTCGCCTCCGTTGAAATGTACGATCCAGGGACGAACACCTGGTCTCCGAAAACTTCGATGCCGACCGGTCGCCGTACGATGGTGGTTGGGACGCTCAACGGTAAAGCGCAAGTGATGGGCGGTGAACGAACTCCCAGCGGAGGCTCCTTCGGACAGAACGAGGAATACGATCCCGCAACGGACAGTTGGCGGGCCCTCACATCGATGTTAACTCCCCGCCATGGCGCGGCTGCTGGGACGATTAACGGCGTCGTCTACGTGGTGGGCGGAGGCCCTACCGGCGGTTCGTCCTTCAGCAACCTGAACGAGGCCTTCACGTTTGTTGGGGCGGGAGACCCAGCCCCTACACCTACCAACACGCCGACACCCACCTCGACCGCTACACAGACACCGGGCGG
>CAZAQS010000083.1:0-18103 GCA_964486825.1 uncultured Anaerolineaceae bacterium
CGCCGTGTACGACCTGGGCGGCGGCACCTTCGATATCTCGATCCTGGACGTAGGCGAAGGCGTCCTCCAGGTGCGCTCTACCAGCGGTGATACCTTCCTGGGCGGGGATGACTTCGACCAGCGCGTCATCGATTACCTGGCGGACGAGTTCCGCAAGGATTCCGGCATCGACCTGCGCAAGGACCGCCAGGCTCTCCAGCGGCTGAAGGAAGCCTCTGAGAAGGCCAAGATCGAGCTTTCCAGCATGATGCAGACGGAGATCAACCTGCCCTATGTCACAGCCGATGCCTCCGGCCCCAAGCATCTGGTCCTGACCCTGACCCGCTCGAAGCTGGAGCAGTTGACCGGCGACCTGATCGACAACTCGCTCGGCCCGGTGCGCCAGGCCCTCAAGGACGCCAACTTGCAAACCGGCGAGATTAGCGAGGTGGTCATGGTGGGCGGCATGACCCGCATGCCCGCCGTACAGGAGGCCGTCCGGCGCCTGTTCAACAAAGAGCCGCACAAGGGCGTCAACCCGGATGAGGTGGTAGCGATCGGCGCCGCGATCCAGGCCGGCGTCCTGGGCGGTGAAGTGAAGGATATCCTGCTCCTGGATGTGACCCCCTTGACCCTTTCCGTCGAGACCCTGGGTGGGGTAGCAACGGCCCTGATCGAGAGAAATACGACCATCCCCACTCGCAAGAGCCAGATCTTCTCTACAGCCAGCGACAACCAGAACCAGGTCGAGATCCATGTCTTGCAAGGCGAGCGTCCCATGGCGGGCGATAACAAGTCCCTGGGCAAGTTCGTCCTGGACGGCATCCCACCCGCCCCGCGCGGCGTTCCCCAGATCGAAGTGACCTTTGATATCGACGCCAACGGCATCCTGAAAGTCACCGCCCTGGATAAGGCCACCAGCCGCAGCCAAAATATTACCATCACTGCTTCCTCCGGCTTGAATAAGGACGAAATCGAGAAGATGCGTAAGGACGCCGAAGCCCACGCCGAAGAAGACCGCCGGCGCAAGGAGCTGATCGAGGTCCGCAATACAGCCGACAACACTGTCTACACGGCCGAGAAGACCCTGCGTGACCTGGGCGACAAGGTGCCCCCAGAGCTCAAGAGCAAGGTGGAAGACCAGGTTGCTCAAGTTCGCTCCGTGATGAACGTGGATGACGCCGAGGCCATCCGCAATGCAACGCAATCCTTATCCGAGGTCATCCAACAGATCGGCGCGGCAGCCTACCAGCAGCAGCAGGCCCAGGAGACCCCTCCCGATCAGGGCGCGCCGCCTCCTGGTGACCAGCCCGGTCCGACCGACGAAGACGTGGTCGATGGAGAATTTCGTAACGTCTAATATGTAATGTTATGAGTCCGAGAGATTATTACGACGTACTTGGCGTTACTCGCTCCGCCTCCAAGGATGAGCTGAAGCAGGCCTTCCGGCGCCTGGCCAGGCAGTACCATCCGGATGTGAACAATGCGGATGATTCTGAGGAGCGCTTCAAAGAGATCAACGAAGCCTTCGCCATCCTTTCCGATGATGAAAAACGAGCTGCCTACGATCGATACGGGCACGCCGGCGTCAAAGGGATGGGTGGGATGCCCGATTTCTCCGTCGATTTCGGCAATTTCGCCGATATCTTCGAAGAATTTTTTGGGATGGGCGGCTTTGGACGCAGCACTCGCGGGGCCCGTAATGCCCCCCGCCGGGGCGCTGACCTCCAGCAGAAAGTCGTCCTCACTTTCGAAGAGGCGGTATTCGGGGTCGAGAAGGAGATCGAGATCACCCGGGATGAGGTCTGCGCTGCCTGTCACGGTTCTGGCGCCGAGCCCGGTACCTCGCCCACGCGCTGCTCCAACTGCGGCGGTAGCGGTGAAGTCCGCCAGGTACGCCAGACATTGCTGGGTTCCATGGTGCAGGTGACCACCTGCCCGGCTTGTAACGGGCATGGCGAAGTGGTTAACACCCCCTGCCGCGCCTGTAGCGGGCGCGGTCTGGAGCGCAAGACGCGCAAAAAATTTGTCAATATCCCGGCTGGCGTGGACTCCGGCAACCAGATCCGCATGGCTGGGGAAGGCCAACCCGGCCTGCATGGCGGGCCTGTTGGCAACCTGTACCTGGTCGTGGAGGTCAGGCCGCACCAATACTTCCGCCGCAAGGGTAACGATATCTTGCTGGACCTGAATGTCAATGTGGCCCAGGCCACATTGGGCGCCGATGTCCAGGTGCCTACCGTGGATGGCCTGGAGAGCCTGAAAATCCCCACCGGCATTCAGCCCGGCAAAGTGCTGCGCTTGCGGGGGAAAGGCGTTCCGCATCTGCGCGGTAGCGGGCGCGGCGACCAGCTCGTGGTGGTGAATGTCGAGATTCCTAAGTCCTTGAACTCCGAGCAACGCCGCCTGTTTGAAGAGCTGGCCCGCAGCCTGGGTAGCGAGGTCCGGCCCCAGGAGCGCAGCTTCCTGGATTGGCTGAAAGAAACCCTGGGAGGCTAAGCGCCTTCCAGAATAATAATCTCCTGCAACCTGGGGGAAAACCATATGGCTGAACCGGCTTGGGTTGAAGTATCGCTAAATGTAGATGGAGAGATGGCCGAAGCGGTTGCAGAGGTCCTCTCTCGCTTCGCGCCCAACGGCATTGTAACCGAATCCACCATGATCATCCCCGATAAAGAAGGCGAGGGAACGCCGGCCGGCCCGGTACGGGTATGCGGCTACCTGCCCGCCGATGAGCACCTTGAAGAGACTCGCCGCAGGTTAGAAGAGGCCCTGTACTTTCTGGGCCGCATCCGTCCCGAAACGCCCCTCCCCCCGGCTGAGTACAGGCCGATCGAGGAAACCAACTGGATGGAGGCCTGGAAGAAGAATTACCATCCCATCCCGGTTGGCAAAAAACTGATCATCGTGCCGGTCTGGCTGGAGTCTCCTTCGGAACGACGCATCCCCATTCGCATCGAACCGGGTATGGCTTTCGGGACCGGCACGCATCCAACCACCCAGCTCTGTCTCGAGATCATGGAGGAGTTGATCAGGCCTGGAGAAGCCGTCATCGATATCGGTTCGGGCTCGGGTATCCTTTCTATAGCCGCCTTGAAGTTGGGAGCTTCCCAGGCCTTGGGAGTGGATATCGACCCACAGACCCTGGCTTCTGCCCGCCAGAACGCGGCGAACAACCAGATTACCGGCAACCTGGAGCTGGGGGTAGGCTCTGTGGCCGAAATCTGTGCGGGTGCTTTTTCCATTCGGGAGGCGCCTTTGGTGCTGGCCAATATCCTGGCCCCGGTCCTGATCCGGCTGCTCGATGAGGGCCTGGCAGACCTGCTCTCGCCGGGTGGCGACCTGGTTCTTTCAGGCATCCTGGAAGAACAGTGGCAGGGCCGGGAGGGCGACCCCTCCATGCAGGATGCCCTGCGCAAGCATGCTCTGCAGGTGGGTGTAATCCGCCGGCGCGGGGATTGGGTGGCTCTCTCCGTTTCCCGCTCATGATCCTGGTTACAGGTTCTACGGGCTTCGTGGGTTCGCAGCTTTGCCGGGCACTGGTCGAGCGGGGGCAGGCAGTGCGCGCTTTTCACCGCTCTACCAGCTCGCTGAAAGCCCTGGAAGACCTGCCAGGTGACTCCCTGGAGCATGTCATCGGGGATATCACCCAACCGGAGACGCTCGTAAAGGCCATGCAAGGGGTGGAGACCGTCTTCCATACCGCGGCCGTGTCTAGTGCGATGGACCAGGCCGGGCTGAAGAGAGTCACCGTCGCCGGTACCCGCAACGTGCTGCGCGCGGCAATGGAAGCCGGCGTCAAGCGGGTCGTGCACACCAGCTCGATCGTAGCGATGGGGGTGCCTCGTCCCTCTCCCACCGGACCCAACCTGCCCGTCAACGAAAACCATACCTGGAACTACCGGCCCGAATGGTGGCCTTACGGGTACGCAAAATACCTGGCAGAGCTGGAAGTCCAGGCTGCAGTAGCGCGCGGGCTGGATGTTGTCATCGTCAACCCAACCGTGATCGTCGGGGCCGGGGACGTCAACCGGGTGCAGGGTGGCGCCATAATTCAGGTTGCCCGGGGAAGGGCGCCCCTGGCTGTAGCTGGCGGTTTGAATATCGTCCACATCCAGGACGTCGTCCAGGGCCACCTGCTGGCGATGGAGCGTGGTCGCTGTGGGGAGCGTTATATCCTGGGTGGGGAAAACCTGAGCGTGGCTTCCTTCATTGCCCTGGTCGCTTATCTGGCCGGCGTACGGCCGCCCTGGTTGGTCCTGCCCGGCAGGCTGCTGCGGCTGGCTGCCGGACCGCTCTCATTCAAACCCATCCACAAGCGGCTACCCTTCAGCCCGGACCTGGTCCGCATGGCAGGCTTCTATTTCTATTACGATACAAGCAAAGCGCAGCAGGAATTAGGCCTGGGTCCCCCACGCCCGGCTCATGAGGCGCTCCGCGACGCGATCCGCTATTACCGCCAGCGAGGCGACCTCTAGGAAAAACGAGACAAAAAATAGACAAGCATTCAGGTGAGGGGGGCACCCGAACACTTGTCCATACATATTTTACTTGAAACCTCGCTCCAAAGCAAGCCTTATCCCACTTCGCCTCTTACCACGTTCAGAAAATCTGCCAGCATCCCGTAGGCGGTGGTCTCCGGCCCCGGATCGGTCTCCAGGACCGAGAACAGCCCCAGCACATCCGTCTCGAATTGGGCGATGCTGGTCGTCCCCTCCACACTGTACAATGGAGAGGCGGCCTCCACCAGCTCGGGCTTCACGCTGGTCTCCACGCTGCCCGCTTTTCGCTGCGCCCGGCAGACCAGCTTCCAACGCATTCCGCGCTCCCTGGCCTTCCGGATCTGCTCGTTGTCGATACCCCGGATTCCTTCCCGCTGCACTTGTGCGGGTTTCAAAGGTATATCCATTAAAACAGTCACCAGTGCAGCCACTTTGACAGCCGCGTCCCATCCATCGACATCTCCGGATGGGTCGGTCTCGGCGATGCCGATCGCTTGGGCGTAAGCAATGGCCGACTCCAACGTCTCGCCCGTTTCCATGCGCGTTAGGACCAGGTTGGTGGTCGAGTTGAAGATGCCGGTGAAACCCAGCAGCCGGGCAGCGGGAAGCGTCTCGCGGAACAGGGAGAAGATCGGCGCTCCGTCCATGACGGTTGATTCGAAGTAGAATTTCAAGCCCTTCGAACTGGCCAGGTCGGTCAGCTCACGGTAGGCGTGCACCACGGGCCCTTTATTGGCAGTGATCCCATGCATACCCCTGTTCAGGGCAGTGCTTAAATGATTGGTAGCAGGCTGCCCGGTCTCGTAATTGACCGGGCTGGTCTCGAACAACACGTCGCCTTCGCAGCGCTGGATGAAATCGATTGCATCCCCCGGGGCGGGGTGGGAGGACAGGGCCCCAAGAGAAGGGCTATCAGCGCCGGGACTCTCGATGGCTGCCAGCGCCTGCTCCAGGTCCAGCCCGCCGGGATGGATGGCTGCCCCGTGCCGGGCTGTGTAAATGCCCGTTACCTTGCAGGTCAGGTTGTAGCGGTCGATCAGCTCGCCGTGTTTTCGGATCAGCAGGCGGGCAAACGCTCGGCCGACATTCCCGAAGCCAAGCAGGGCCAGGTTGTATTGGGGCATTGCTCTTCTCCTTAATTTAAAGGGGAGGCCAGGGTTGGAAGCGACGGCTGGCGTGGGGGTCTGGGAAATGTCCCACCGCCAGCAGCCGGTCGGCGCGCCCGATCAGTGCCTGGAACTCTTCCTTACTGATATGTTCTTTGAGCGTTTCCGTATACCAGGAAGGTTCTCGCACCAGCTTCACAAACTTGCTGATATCCTCACACAGGTTCTCGGGCAGGTGTTCCCCGGCAAAATCCCAAATCACCGTCCTGAGTTTATCCTCCACGTGGAAGCAGATGCCATGGTCGATCAGCCATAACCGCTCCTCTGCATCCACCAGGATATGGCTTCCCTTACGGTCGGCGTTATTGATCAAGATATCGAAAAGCACCACCGGCCGTAAGCGCTGGCGGTCTTTTTCTTCGAAGTTGAAATAATGGTACTCGGGATCGTGCTCGATGAACAATTGCACCGAGCCAGGCCCGATCGGCCCCTTTTCCCGGTAGACGGTGGGTGGAACCAGCTTCCAACCCAGGGCTTCGCTGACCAGGTAAGCGGCTACCTCGCGGTGGGCCAGGGTCGCGGCAGGAAAATCCCACAACGGGCGTTCGCCCTTGGCGGGTTTATAAACAGCCCCCATTTTAATCCCTTCATGTTCAACTTGGACCAGGAAGGTGTAGTTTGACCCCCATAGGAACTCACCCTGAACGCCCAACACACCCTGCTTGAGAGCAGTGAGAATGTCGTCTGCAGGTGTTGTCATCTAAGTAAAATAATCCATCCTTTTTATGATCAGTGCTGGTGACCATTCTTCTTCGGGCAGAAATGCCCCTCCGCATCCATCGGCTGCCCGCATTGCGGGCAAAGCGGCCGTCCCTGGGCGGCCACCTGGATCCCCCAGCTGGCCAGCGCCCGCAGTTGGGAGCGCGTGCACCAGTAGCGCACAACCCCGGCTGATTCCGGGTCCTCTCCCTCAGGCAGGAGCTCCCTTGCCACCAGTACAATCAGGTCGTTTTCGGAGTCATATCCTAAGCCGACTTCCCCAACCCGAAAGACAGGGTCTACCGGTGGGTGGATGTGCATCTGTTCTTCCGAATATTCGTCGGATGAATCCGGTAAATTAGGGAATTTCTCCTGGATCTCTGCCAGGAACTGTTCCACACCTACGGCTAACGATTGCACCTGGATCTTTTCGACGATCACGGTGACGGTTCGCTCGTTCTGCCAGCCCTGGATATAGAACACTCGCTTACCCGGCTGGCCAATTGCATCTGTGGTGATGTGAGTGACAGGATGAATGTCAATCTCTTTTTCGGACATAAGTACTCCCCAGTAATTGTCGGTTCCACCATCCTGGATGGCGTCTACCCCTGGTTATCGTACGGTCAGGTATAAATACCTATTTTGCACCAGAAAACTTGCTGTGTAAAGGTGCAAATCATGAATAGAAATTAATAGCTCATAAATATTATTTTCCCAGGCTAAAGGACAGGTCATAGTTCAGCGTCAGCAGCTGGCTGACCCCCTGGTCGATATACAATGCAGTGACCGAAGCCGGCGCCACGTGCAAGCGTTGAAATAAGTCCAAAGGTAAGCCCAGGAAGTACGCCACAGCCAGCTTGATCGGGTCTGCGTGCGATACGCACAGCAGGATATCTTTCTGCTCGTATTCGCGGATCAGGCCATAGAGCTCGCTGCAAATACGGACCTGCGTTTCGGCAAACGATTCGCCCCCCGGAAAGGTAAACAGGGAAGGGGCGCTCTGGACGCGCTTCCAGATCTTCAAGCGACTCAGTCCTTTGACCTTCTTATCCTGCCATTCACCGTACTGCGTCTCGATCAACCCCTCCCTGGGAACGATCTCCAGGTTGAAAGCTTTGGCGATCGGCCCGGCCGTCTCCATCGTCCTTTCTAAAGGGCTGCTGAAGATGGCCTTGACTCGTTCCGAAGGCAGCATCCTGCACAACGCCTCTGCGACTGCTTCGGCCTGCTGGCGCCCTTTATCGTTCAGATGTACGCCTGGCAATCGTCCTGCCAGGCGTCCTGTTTTCACGTAGTCGTTTTCCCCGTGACGGATGAGCAGTATGGTTGGCATATTCCTTATTTTCCCGCCTTGTGCTTGTGTTTGATTTCCGTGATGGTCTCCTGGGGCAGGTCGGGGACCTCTTCTGTGCGGGTGATGCCCAGGGCTTCCCTTTGGGCTTCCCGCCAGCGCTGGAGTCTTGCAAGGACTTGTTCTTCGTAGCCCTGGTCGGAAGGTTGGTAGAAATAGGTTCCCAGCAGCGGCCTGGGCAGGTATTGCTGGGGCAGGAAGTGATCCGGGCCTTCGTGCGGGTACTGGTAACCGGCCCCGTGCCCCAGGGCCTTGGCGTCCCGGTTGGCGTCCTGCAGGTGGGAGGGAACCTCCGGGCGGCCCTCTTCCTCGATCAGCTGGAAGGCCTTGAAGTACGCCCCGGCGCTGTTAGATTTCGGAGCAGTCGCCAGGTACAGGGTGGCCTCCACGATCGGGTAGATGCCCTCCGGCATGCCGATATAGTCGAAGGCCTGGGCTGCAGAATTGGCTACCACCAAGCCCAACGGGTCTCCCAGTCCGATGTCCTCGCCCGCCAGGATGATCAAGCGTCGCAGGATGAAGCGCGGGTCCTCGCCGGCGTACAGCATTTTCGCCAACCAGTACAGCGCCGCGTCGGGATCCGAGCCGCGCACCGACTTGATGAAAGCCGAGATGGTATCGTAATGAGCGTCCCCGTCTTTATCGTACAGGACCGCCCGCCGTTGGATCGATTCCTGGGCCACTTCCAGGGTGACATGGATCACTCCGCTCTCATCCGGGAGCGTGCTTTCAACTGCCAGCTCCAGTGCATTGAGGGCGTTGCGGGCATCGCCGCCCGCCACCCGGATCAGGTGCTCGAGGGCGTTCTCATCCAACCGTATCTCTCGCTTGCCATAACCACGCTCCTCGTCGCCCAGGGCCGCTTGCAGGATGGCGCGCACGTCCTTGTCCTCCAGGTGCCGCAATTGGAATACCCGCGAGCGCGAGACCAGCGCTCCGATGACCTCGAAGTACGGGTTCTCGGTAGTAGCTCCGATCAGGATAAAAGTTCCGTTTTCGACATGCGGCAGCAAGGCGTCCTGCTGGGCCTTATTCCAGCGGTGTACCTCATCCACGAACAGGATGGTCCGTTTCTGGTACAGCCTGCGCCGTTCGAGGGCCGCCTCGATCACCTCTCGCAGCTCGGCCTTGCCTGCCAGCACCGCCGAAAGCGTCACGAAATGGGACTTCGTCAGGTTGGCGATCACCATCGCCAGGGTGGTCTTGCCGGTGCCGGGCGGTCCCCACAGGATAATCGAGGAGAACAGGCGGTCGGACTCGATGGCGCGCCTCAGTAAGCGTCCCGGCCCGACGATCTCCTCCTGGCCGACGAACTCATCCAGCGTGCGCGGCCGCATGCGCGCCGCCAGTGGGGCTTCGTTCTTCATCCGCTTCTGCATGGCGTGGTCGAAAAGGTCCATGAAGGTATTATACTCGTATGCCTGGTTTAAGCATTTGGGCTTAGAATCAATCTATCCCGCTCGCCAGATGTTTCTCTGGGCCAGGCGTCGAGAGCATGGAGGAACCTTGCTAAAAGGATGTATGGCGACAGCCACTCTGATCTTCATTGTACTGGCCATAAACGCCTGTAGCTCATCATCCATACCCTTTATCCCCCCACAAATAGGGGTGACGGATGCTACCCTAACACCGCTATCATTGCTGAACCCCCTTAGCGACTTCCCACTGACTCCTGGAAGCTATTGGGTTTACTCACACACTGAGTACTGGGAGGATCAAGTAGAAACTGGCCTCATCACCGTATCCGTCGTCAGCAATCAGATGCAAGGGGCTCACTTCTTGGCTCAAATGAAGGTGGAGCTAAGCTTTGACCCTCAATGGGTGCCTGATGGGCTTGGAGCTGGCTCCAGTGACTTCTGGTATGCGACTGATCAGCAAGGGCGCGTGTATTCTCTTTGGGACCTGCCCGAAGCTGAGGATTTCACGGATTCCATCCTCGCGTATCGGTTTCCTTTGGAGTCGACTGAGTGTTGGTTTCGATCAGCCGATCTCTGGAACGCCCTGGGTGAAAACTGCACGTTTGCCGATGGGCCTCAGGTGCTTGAGACCCCTGCCGGCGTCTTTGGAGATTGCTTTTCGATCGTAACACCTTATCTCTCTGGAGGTACTCGCGATTGGGTTTGCAAAGGGGTAGGATATGCTGGCGCTAAGTATGATCATCTAGGATCACCCTTTGGATATGAGACGACGCTGATTGAATACAAGATAGCGCCGCCTTAAGATCGGCAGATAATCAGTTTCCAGGATATTAGCGCTAGGACTGGTGGTCATCCAGCATCGCTGCCGGGCCGCTGGGCTCCGGCCCGCCCGGGAACCGGTCGGCCATCTCGCGTGCCTGCCTTTCTTTCTGAAGCTCCTCTTGGTTCGGCCTCACCCTAAACCGTAACCGGTTGTGCACATCGATAACGCCCTGGATCCGCTCGGCGTTGGCTTCTACCATGCGCTTGATGCGGCGGTCCTCAACCGTCCCGCTTAGCGTGACCTCGCCTTCCGTTACATCCACCTCAACGTCGCTGGCGTCGATCTGGTGGTGCTGCGTCAACCGTAAACAGATATCCTCCCAGATGCGCTCGTCAGAGCGCCGGTAATTCCTGGGGCCGACTCCTTCATAAGGGCCTGGCTGCATCCATTCCCTTTGGTAAAGCCAATAATCTGGCGCGTTGTATTCATCGGGATATTCATCCTCCGGGCGCTGCAAGTCGCCCCGCCTGCGCCGCCTTGGACCGGGCGCAGCGTATCCCCAGCGTCTATCCAAAGCGCCGGGACGGTTCCTGGACAGCTGGTCTTCCTCAGAACGCCTTGATTCACGATCTCTTCTCGGCCGGTTTTCCATCACTACCTCCTTAAATGGGATTTTCCCCCTGGTTCTTACTATATCGGTGAAAGAAGGGCGCGACAATGGGGAAAAACCTATCCGCATATAAGGGATTTCCCTGATCTCGCGGAACGATCATGGGCATAGAGTAAAATACCTGGAAAACGAAACCAATCAAAGGAGAATCGGAATGGATCCCATCTTGACCCGCTGTGGTTATCGCTGCGACCTGTGCCTGGCCTACCGCCCAAACGTCGAGCAGAACCATTCCAACCGGCAGGTGCTCAGCGACGGCTGGTATAAATACTTCGGTTTCCGCTTGGATCCCACAGAGATCTGCTGCGACGGTTGCATGTCCCAGGACCCCCACCTGATCGACTCCGGCTGCCCGGTGCGACCTTGTGTGATAGAAAGAGGCCTGGAGAATTGTTCGCAGTGCGATGATTATATCTGCGAGAAGCTGGAGGAGCGCCTGGTCATATTTGGGGAGGTACAAGAACGCACCGGGCTGGAGATTTCCCGGGAAGATTATCTCTACTTTATCCGCCCCTATGAGAACAAGCGCCGTTTGGACAAGATGCGAGCGTTACAGGATCCAAGCTTGTAGTAGAGACACCCGCCTACCTATGGGAGGCCTGGCGAGGCGTCTCTACGGCGGGCGTCATTACGATCTATGCGTTTCCCGTTTGAAGTTATCCTACAGGTGGAAAATGAACGAAATGGACCTACTCACCCTCTACGACTACAACTACTGGGCCAACGCCCGCGTGCTGGAGGCCGCGGAGCGGGTGACACCCGAGCAGTACGCCACGCCTGCCGGTCTAAGCCACGGCAGCCTGCGGGGTACCCTGGTGCATACCTTCGTCGCGGAGCATGTGTGGCGCTTGCGCTGCCAGGAGGGCCTCTCTCCAAGCTCCCTGCCTGTCGAGGCTGATTATCCCAGCCTCGATCTGCTGCGCGACAGCTGGCAGGCGGAAGAACGCGCCATGCGCCTCTACATCCAATCCCTGACAAGGGAGAGCCTTCAAGAAATTGTCCACTACACCACGACGAAAGGCGAACCCTATTCAAACCGGCGCTGGAACCTGCTCGTACACGTCGTCAACCACGGCACTCAATCCAGGGCTGAAGCCGGGCTGGCCCTGGCCTCGTATGGTCACTCGCCTGGTGACCTGGATATGGTCCTGTACTTCCGGAAGCGAGGTGGATAGGACACCGATCTTAGCTCCTATCCCCGGTTCAAGAAAGCCAGGATCAAAAAAGCCCTAGCTGTGTGGGAGTGTTCTTCGGGTTGGGTGGCTGGGATTTCAGCCAGGTCTCTAATTGGTGAGGGGGCTCTCGAAATGGATGGGGGAAAGCTAAGGCTCCCTTCTCTAAGAGCCCTGCGTTTCCACCTGGCATTTGCTCGTGGTTCAGGACGAATACGGGGACCCAACCGTTCTTCAGCGCTTCTGTGGCCCCCGCCCAGGTGCCGCCTTTCTCAAAATCGCTGGCCACCACGATCGCATAATCGGCTAAGGCATAGATCAACCGGTTGCGTCCCATAGCCGCCCCTACAGAGAAGCCTGCCTCGGGGCTATAAGGAGTCGCCAGGCATAGATCCCCGCGTTCAAGCGCGGCTCGATGGCCTGGATTGCGGATGGCACGCTCCAGGCTGTCGGAAAGTACGCTTACAGCAGTGCCCCTTGATTCCAGGGCTGCATTGGCGCTGATGGTATCCACTCCTTTTGCGCCTCCTGAGTAGAGTACCAGCCCCGAGATACCGCACGCATTTCCAACAAATGCAGCGCTCGCCTGCCCGGCTTCGTCCAGGTGACGTGAACCAACCACGGCGATTCCAGGTTGTCCTGGCAGATCCTTGTTGCCGGCGTAGAACAGGACCACCGGCGCCGAATCCTTCAGCCGCTGCCGGTACTTTTGGGGATACTCGTTATCCGCCCGGGTAAGGGGCCGTATTCCCAGGGATTCCAATCTCTCCAGTGCAATTGCCAATGCGCCGCTGCGCTCCATCAGGCGCGCCAGGCGGGCAGCTTCCGCTTCCGTCATCGACAGCTGGGTTTCCAGATCGGAAGCGCTCCACCTTAACAGGTCGCCCGGCCTTAACGATAATGACTGCAATATGCGCGCAATCGCATTCCACTCCCGCAATTTAAGTGGTTCAGGACCAGGCTTGGATGGCAGTCCAAGGTGTGAGCAAAGCAGCAGCAAGGCAAGCGAGTCTGGTGAAATCATCGGGTCATTTATCGGTGTGAATGGTGCGCGTCATGGTAAGTACGTAGATGCGGGCTGCGCCCGCCTTCTGAAGCAGGTTGGTGATCTCTTCGAGTGTAGCGCCCGAGTCAAACAAGTCATCGACCAACAAAACCCGCAGCTTATTGACCGGTTCTTTCAAGGCAAAGGCTCCTCTAACATTCGCCCGTTTTTGCGCCAGGGTATTGAATTCCTTCTGCGGCTCAGTCTGCCGCGATTTTATCACTGCGGGCAGCACTTTCAGATTAAGGCGCTGTGCCAGCGCATGGGCAAACACGCTAACAGGATCGCAAGCTCGCAGAAAAGTTGAAGGTGTTGGAATGATGACATCCACCTGGACCAGGTGGGGTTGTGATGAAAAGAGGTCAGCCGCACGATCCAGCAAGACCGGCAGGACCGTGAGATCTGCCTGGTATTTTAGTCGATAGATTAACTCACCCACCGGGCTTCGAACCCAATCCCCGCCCGTAAAACTGCTATGGTAGCCAAGCGCCCAGCCATCCTGCCAGGGTCCCTGTAATGGGCGCGGGTGGGATTGGGAAAGAAAGTTTTCTATTTGTGTGTAAGCAACCCTTCTGTCGCTGTTCGTTTTTTCTTCCAGCTCGCCTTTCAATGAGATAGAGCCCGGCAATACGAGAGGGATATTCGCCCGACCCGTTAAGGCTGCTTCGCCGCTGGGGGTCAGGCGGACCACTGGATATCTGCTACCAACTACTTTGAAATAACCCAGCCTGACAAGTTGGTCGATCATGTCTACGATAGCATCCAAAGAATAGCATTGCAATCGTGCGTAATAGGTTGACTTATGGTAGCCAAACTTCTGGATATCCTTGGCTTGCGAGCCTTTAAGGATCTTTGCCAGCTTTGTTCGACCTATTGCAGGACGTACTTGCTTCACAATGTTTAGCAAGATGAGGGCAGTTTGACCAGATTCTGACAGTTCAGGCATGCTACTGTATTTGGGCGTTCTAGCCTTTTCTTGACCTGGTGATTTTTGGGGAAGCTGTCCATCCGGCGTTAGCCTGGCCTCCTTTGACTGGGCTGGCAATACTGGCAGAGACTTGCAATTGTCGCAACAGTCAGGCGCCCTGCCATCTCCCTGGTCCCCAAAGTGGTCGAGCATTATGCGCCGGCGACAGGCGTTTGTTTCAGCGTACCTGACCATTTTTTCGAGCTGCTTTTTGCGATGGGCCAGGTGCTGCTCGCCTCGTTGTAAAGCGGAATGGATAGCTTCCCTATCCCAGGGACCGCGTGCAAGAAGCATATTAACGCCCTCATCTCCGAGATGTTCAATCGCACCCGCCCGCTCCAGCACAGCCAAGGCCACTTTCAACTTCACTTCTGGCATACCCGTTTGGCCGGACAACTCCTCCAGACTCCGCCAGGATGGCTTGCCTGCTGGAATATTTATGGAATGATATAACCTCTGTAATTCATCGAGGGATGTCTTGCTTGTCTTGATGAACCATTCTTGAAGTTTTCGATCGTCTGGGCTGTAGAGCAATACTGCCTGGGCAGGTAATTCATCGCGTCCGGCGCGACCTGCCTCCTGGTAATACGCCTCGAGCGATCCAGGAAGGCTGAAGTGAACGACACAGCGCACATCTGCCCGGTCGATTCCCATGCCAAAGGCGTTGGTAGCGACCACTATGTTGAGAGTCCCCTGCATGAAACGATCCTGGATTGAACACCTTTTTTCACCTGTCAGGCCAGCGTGGTAGTGTTCGGCAGTCCGGTGAGAAACCTGGCGGATGAATTCAGCTGTTTCTTCAGCATCTCTGCGGGTACCTGTGTAGACGATGGCTGCCCCGCTTTTGACTTTTATGAGCAAATTATGCAATTCTCGCAGTTTGTCCTGAGGTCGGGACGTATAGCGTACCTGAAGAGCCAGGTTGGGCCGGTTGAAACCAGTGACAATACGGATGGTATTCCCGCTCCCGGAGCCAGGTACGATCGTAGAGGGGGGAAGCTCTAGTAGCCGGGCGATATCAACCTGGACCTGAGGGGTGGCGGTAGCTGTAAGGGCTACTGTGAGCGGGTTACCAAGCGTCTTGCGGACATCAGCAATCCGAAGATAGTCAGGCCGGAAATCATGACCCCATTCGGAGATACAGTGCGCTTCATCTACTGCCAGTAAGCTGATCGGCCGGAATTTCAACGATTGCAGGAACGGCAGGCTTCGTAATCGTTCTGGTGCGACATAAATGATTCGATAATCCCCCGCCGCAAGTTTTCGAAGACGGAGATTTTGCTCGTGAGTAGTGATTGTGCTGTTAATATAAGTAGCCGGGATCTTCTGGCGATCGAGGCTATCCACCTGGTCTTTCATTAATGCAATCAGGGGAGAGATCACCAGGGCTATTGGGGGTGGTTGGGTATCGCCGGCCAGTAAAAGCGCGGCAAATTGGTAGATGAGCGACTTTCCAGCGCCGGTAGGCATCACGACCAGTGCGTGGTTCCCAGTCAGCAAATGGCTCAAAGCCTCCCATTGGCCAGGGCGAAACCTGGCTCGAGGACCATATGTCTTAAGTAGAAGGTCAGAGGCTTTAGAGAAGTGGTCCAATCCCAGGGTATCCAAATGAAACTCAGAACCACAATGTATTGAAAAGGACAGGAATGGAATAAATTGATTATAACGCCCTGTGATAAAGTGTACAAGACGATTAACCAACGGGTGAATGCTGAGTTTTTTGCCAACTCTGTAAGCACGTACCGGCCCTCCCATCTGCCCTTGCAGATGTAGAAGATTGTGCTGACCGTGTTAACAACACTTACAAGAAGCTGTTCGAGAGCGTCACACTTGATGGTGTGTGTGAGCCCCAGGCGGCCCGGCAGGCAATATAGCCCTGATCGCCATGTTCCAGGGGAGCATCGCCTTGCCCCTGGCCTTCTGGTTAGAGCGCCGCATGGGCTTTAGCCCAATGTCATCCGGTAACCCTTTACGGCCCTTGTCTGTCCAGATGGCCATGTCCCAGATCCTGGCTCTGCCCGCCATCATCGTCGCATATAGCCTTGACCCGCGCCTGGTGCCGGTCGTCCTGGCTGCAGTAGGGGGAGCACATTTCTTGCCCTATGCCTGGCTGCACCGCACACAACTATACGTGGCCCTCGCTGTGGCAATTTCGATCGGCGCCTTTATCCTGCAGCTGCTGTTACGCTCGGAGTCATTTCCCTATATTCTGATCTATATGAGCCTCGTCTACTGGGTCATGGCGCCCCTGGTTTACCGCCACGCGGCCCGCTTCTCTAGCCGGGCCGTAGCCTGATAAAGGCGCTCGCAGGGTTTTCACACAATCGATCTATGCCTGTCTATCAGGGCGTATGTCTCCCCAAAGATAAGCGAGCGGACGTGATCTGATGAGAGGAAGCTGTGCGGGAAGCCCAGGCTGATTGGGCTGGCCTCCTCCAGGCGCTTCATCTGTTCGCCCGAAAGTTCAAAATCCAGGCACCCCAGGTTATCTAGGATTTGGCTCTCGCTGCGGGCTCCCAAGATAGGGATGATATTTCCGGGCTGCTGTCTCACCCAGTTGATCGCCACTTGCGAAGCTGTCCGGCCTAGCTCGGATGCAATTGCCATGACGGTGGCTGCCAGGGTTTTGATGCGCTCTTCTGTATCCTTGGAACGGCGCGGTTCAGTGGGAGGGGAATTATATTTGCCGGTAAGCCCACCTCCTTCCAGGATTCCCCACGGCAGAATCCCCATTCCATAGGCGCGTGCCATCGGCAGCAGGTCGCGCTCGACCGCCCGGTCTGCAAGGCTGTAGGGTACTTGCAAAGCGACAAACTGGGTCCAGCCCCGCAGCCCGGCCAGCGTATTGGCTTGCGAGACCACCCAGGCAGGGGTATCGGATATCCCAATGTAGAGCACCTTGCCTGCCTGCACCAGGTCGTCTAATGCCCTCATGACCTCTTCCACAGGCGTCAGACCGTCCCACATATGCAAGTAAAGCAGGTCCACGTACTCGGTCTTCAAGCGCCTCAGGCTGCCCTCCAGCGAGCGCAACAGGTTTTTCCGGTGGTTGCCGCCGAAGTTCGGGTCCGGCTTGCGTTCGGTCAGGGTGTATTTTGTTGCCAGCACGTAATGCTCACGGTCAGAGGCAATAAATTCGCCCAACAACTTTTCACTGGTGCCGTTTGTGTAATTATTTGCGGTATCGATAAAATTACCCCCTGCGGAAGCAAAAGCCTCGAAAATCCGGCAGCTCTCTTCTCGGGACGCGCCCCAGCCCCAATCTTCCCCGAACGTCATCGTTCCAAGGCACAGCTCTGAGACGCGCAGTCCACTCCGTCCAAGCGTTCGATATTTCATTTCACCTCTCCTTTCGCTATTCGTATGAAGTAATTTTTCCGCTTACCAGACCCAGCTTATTCCCCTCCGAGTCGTAGAATCTGATAGGCAATGGCTCAGCGTCTGCTGGTTGGGGAGCCCGGCGTGGGCCGGCCTCAAAACGCACTCCCCGGGCTAAAAGCCGCTCGTACTCCCCTTGTATATCGCTTACCTGGAAGGATATGTCCGGTCCTATCGTGGCATTTTCCCCTGTCCCGGCGACATCCAACGCCAACCGCACTCCTGAACAGTCAAAAAAAGCTGCCTGTTTGTCCTCAAAAAGGAATCTCAATCCCAGTTTGTCTCGATAAAATTTCAGCGCTCTTTTCAGGTCCTGGACGGGAACCCGTACCTGTGCGATCTGGCTGATCCCACCTGCTCGAACGGATGTCTGCGTTTTAGTGCGCATCTCCACTGATTTTTCAACCGGCACCTGGATTTCGGTCACGAGCAGCTCGCGCTGGTCGGTCAGGAACGCTTTGGGCAAGTTCATCTCTTCAGGTGAATCTGCCCCAAAGCGCAGGTATACCTCCCGGTAATTTCCACGGCTGCGGTACGAATTTGCTTCAATCCATATCATCAGGGCATTCAGCACCTCATCCGTGCGCTCGTAGCCACCGCTAAAAACCACGCAAGCCATGGCAGGTTCCCCTTGGATTTCTCGCACGCTGATCCTGTCGGTTGTGGGGATAGGACGCAGGATAGGTACCGCTACTTCGACGTCGGCGTAATCTTCCTGGTATTCTTCATCGTGGTAAATGGTAAGCGGGCTGAGGAACGCACGCGCCCGCTGTAAGGCTACGTAGGCCTCCAGCTCCTCAAACATCGGGTAGACCTGCTCTGCGGCGTCCGGTCCCTGGTGGCGGATAGAGGCTGCCAGCACGGGTTCGACTGCCCGGACGACGATATCGTAATCCAGGTGCTCGGCATTCTGCTCCATGTATCGCAAGCGGTTTTCAACCTGGCGCAGGCGGGCCTTTTCGAGCTCGAGATGCTGCTCGATCTCCATCCGGC
>CAZAQS010000084.1:0-17919 GCA_964486825.1 uncultured Anaerolineaceae bacterium
ATTGGAGAAAAGTGACTGAAACAATCGTAATATTGGCGGCCTTTTTTATCCTTATCCTGGCGTTGAACTTTACGAACACCGCTGCTCGGGCCGCACTGGGGACAAGTATCTTTACCCGCTTCCACCTACACGGGGACCCAAGGGAAGCTTACCAGAACCGGACTGTTACCCAAAACCAAATTTCAAGCTCTCGGGCGGGTCTATATATCGCGCAGGGGTTATTTCATTTCTTCCTGGCGTGGTTGGGGTTGCTCCTGGCCTTCCAGGTTTATCAAGATACGCCTAGCCAGCTCTTGATCTTTATTATGCTGGCGTTAGGCGCTATTTTCGTTCTCGGAACCGAGATGATCGTGAATGAAAGGGTCAAGAAAAACCCAGAAGGATGGAATACCCGGCTAAACGCCTTCACTCGCCTGATTACGGTCCTGTTTTACCCTTTGGTCTACATAACATTAAGGACGACAAAACAGACAAACAGGCCTGAGCCAGGCGTAAACGGACTAACGGATGAGGAGATTCGGAGCCTGATGAGTTCCGATGACGAGGAGGGTATTCTAGAGCAGGAAGAGCGCAAGATGATTTCCTCCATCTTCCGCCTGGGGAATACATTGGCGCGTGAGATCATGATCCCACGCATCGACGTGAATGCCCTGGAAGTGGACGTCTCTTTGGAAGAGGCGGTAGACAGATTGTTGAAAACCGGTCATTCCAGGATGCCCGTATATGAAGAAAGCATCGATAATATCTTAGGATTGCTCTACGCAAAGGATTTGCTCCCGGTTTGGAGAGAAGGCAACCAAAGCCAGTCCCTGCGTGACCTGTTACGCCCTGCCTATTTCGTACCCGAGGCCAAAAAAGTAGATGAGCTATTAGCAGAAATGCAGCTTCGCCGGATCCATATGGCCATTATCGTGGATGAGTACGGGGGAGTAGCGGGTCTTGTTACGCTAGAGGATATCGTGGAAGAGATTGTAGGGGAGATCCAGGATGAATACGACCAGGCAGAGGAGTCTCCCTACCAGGAATTAGAATCCGGAGAATTTATCTTTCAAGGAAGGGTAGATCTGGATGACTTCAACGAGATCATGGGAAGCTATCTACCGCCTGAAGAGGCTGATACCATCGGAGGTTTCTTTTACAACCGGATTGGGCGGGTCCCATCGAACGGAGAGACTTTGCAGATCGATAACCTGGTATTAACCGTGGAGCAAGTCAGTGGCCGGCGTATCCGTAAAGTACGCGCCTATTGGGTTCCGGATGGGCAAGAAGAGGAAAAGGAAGAAAGCGATGTTAACAGATGAAGTCCGTCAGAAGCTTGTCCAACTGGCTATAGAGAAGCTTGGTAAGGCATATACACCGTATTCGAACTACCCGGTGGGCGCGGCCTTGCTTACCAGCTCGGGGGAAATCTATACCGGCGTAAACATCGAAAATGCAGCTTATCCCGTTACAATTTGTGCGGAACGGGTGGCAGTTTTTAAAGCAGTCTCTGAAGGAGAGAGAGATTTTCAGGCCATTGCCGTCGTTACGAAAAACGGTGGGACTCCTTGCGGTAGCTGCCGGCAGGTCCTTGTGGAGTTCGGTCTGGATACGATCGTAATCATTGCCGACAACCAGGGCAGGGTCACGATGGAGAAGAGCGTAGCAGAGCTACTTCCTGGCGCATTCCGTCGGAGCGATCTCTTATCCCGTCCGATATGATTTATAAGTGAGGTTGATTATAGAGATACGGGTCTCGAGAATTTATTGGTGCGCTCCTACTTGAACTGGGAACGGCTCGTACATCCGCAGCATCATCTCAAAGGTGATGATAGGAGCAATTTTCCCAATCGTCCATTCTTCCACACCAGACAGGTGGCGGGAAAATAAGGATTGGATCCCAGCGGGGTTAAAATAACCTCGACCAAGCGTCTCTTCATCAAACAAAATACTTCCAGCCCATTCCCGCAGCTCGTTCCGTAGATAATTTTCGTAATCCGCATATAGCGTGTACAGCGTGCGGCGGGGAAGATGCATCCCTCGCATTAGTCGATCGCGGCTTTTTGTATACAAGCGATGTGTCTCACGTAACAATCTATTATTGGTTGGCAGCAGGTTGTCCTTATCGTGCGGAATCCGGGTCAGTTGAGGCAACTCCTTCTGAAGAACTGCACGATGCAGGCGAGAACCAGCCCTGTACTCAGGGGGCAGGGTGAAAACGAAATCAAACAGCTGATAGTCGAAATATGGAAAACGCATTTCCATGAAAGCGCGGAAGAAGACAGGGAACATCCAGAACAGCCGGCGGTCAGGATTTTTAAGCTTCAAATATTCACTTTTCCGCTTCGGGTCATAGTGACTGGCCTGTTGAAACTCGGTTATAAAAGACTCAAAAGCACGCTCCGACAAGGCGGCGTACATTTCTGGCGTATAGATCAGCTTCTCTTCTGCTTCGGAAATAGAAGGCCAGGTGGTCTTATGAGTAAACAAGTCAAAGAGATGGGCAGAGCGGGCGTTATCATCGGGGGCATTGTACAAGATAGGATGAACGAAACGCCCACCCATCAAAAACCCGCCCCCCAATCCACTCAGATTGACCCCAATATACTGGCGGGCTGCCGCAGCAGTATTAATCCCGTGCGCATGGATCCAGCTATGAAAACCTTCCGTAAGCTTCAAGTGAAGGTGGAACCAATCCAGCACCCACTTACCATCCGGGAGGTCGAACCAGTGGGATTCTGCTCTCAGGCTTTTAGCGATCCGGTGGGAATATGCTACATCTCTACAGTCTTTGTGGCCATAAGTAAAAGTGTGTACTGCAGGCCAGTTATGCCGGTCTATCATCCCCAAGATGGTGCGAGAATCCATTCCACCACTCAGGTAAACACCGATGGTGGGCCCGCTGGGGGCGGTCCTTTTTTCGATAGACCTTCGAAACAGTCGTCCGGTCTCTTCAACAGCCTCCTGGAAGGAGATGTCTTCCCGAATGGTAGGGATCTGGTCATAATCCCAGTATTTATCGATATGGAACCGTCTTGAGGTCAAGTCATACTCAAGGATGGACGCTTCTGGGAGAAGTTTCACTCCTTCTATAAAGGTGCGATCACCCATGAGATGCTGGAAGCGGAAGTATTGGGCCACAGCAGTCAAATCGATGACCGCCTCCAACCCACCGTGATTCACAACCGGCTTCACAGCAGGAGCAAAGAACAATCCTCTATTCGATCTGGCATAGTAGCAAGGGTAATGACCGAAACGGTCTGATATCAGGAAAAATTTTTGCAGGTTAAGGTCCAGGATAGCAGAAATGAAGATACCTTCAAGAGACTCTACCAGGGCGGCGAGTCCCCTATCCTGGTAGAGACGCAGCAGGTATTCAGGGTGGCTATTATCCCTGAAATGAATCCCTTTGTGGATTAATTCAATACGGGAAGGTTCATTTGTGTAAAACTCACCTTCCATGACGACGAAAATACGCCCATCTTCGCTGGATACCGGCTGTGAGCCAGGATTGAACTCCCCCACACTCACTCGACCCAGTCCCACCCCGCTATTTGGCTCAAAATAACAATCATATTGTTGCCAGGTTGTATGGACTAAGGATTGTCCTATCTCGGTTAAGGTTCGTTCATGATCCCGATCTTTACGGCCTGAATCCAAAAAACCAAAAACACCACTCATTTCCTACCCTCATTATCCTACCTGTTAGATTTAAACCCCTTTCGGAGTATTGTCTCAGTTCTGTACCCCCGAGTTCAATCAGCGACACTCCCTTAGGAGTGTTCTAACTTAGAGATCCATTTAATATAAAATGATTCTACCCGTTTCCATCATTAAAAAGAGTTAGTTTATCTTGATACTCGGGATGAATCCGTTAAGGGCTAGCAGGTCATGCAGGAGGCTCAGGAGTGGGCAGCAGTAATAAGGATTGCAGCATCCACCCCCGGTTTCCATCTGGCGCGATCACGTTGACCCATTGCATGCCGTCTGCTTCCATAATCGTATCAGGTAGGACCTGAACCTGGGTATCATTCAAGTAAGTGCGAATAATTCTGGCAGATAAGCCTGGCTCAGCCCGCAGATGTGCTCCGCCGCTCTCCTGGCTGGAGCTAATGATGGCAAACATAGGAGTCGGTGAAGGCGTAACCGTGGGGGATGGCGTCACCGTCAGGGTAGGAGTCGAGGTTGGTGTAAGCGTTTTGGTGGGAGGAACGGGCGTCAGGGTAAGGGTCGCGGTGGGAGGTGGGGTGGTAGGAGTAGGCGTGAGGGTCGGCACGGGCGTAGGAAGGGCAACTTGTGTACCAAAGGCGGCCCCCATGCTGGAAATGCCAATAATAAAAATCACGCTCAGGAGGGTAAAGGCTCCCCCGATTGTATACCCAAATAAGGTCAAAGGCCTGAAGCCCATAATCGCAAGGGAAACGGCGCCCAATAGAGCAGCCAGGGCCAGGTGAACCGAAAAAACAACCAGCCCATCCGGCCACAGGTGTGGTATTCCAGCCATCAAGCCAAAACCTGCTGTGGTAAGCGGGACATACAGCTCATACGCCAGAGCTACGCTGGCCAATAAGCTGCCGTAATGAGTCAGGGAGTCCTTGTGAGAGCTACGAACCATGGCGACGGCTGTCAAGAGCGCCCCCACCGAAAGCACGACCAATCCAGGCCAGGATAGCTGGGCATGCAGATGAGCCTGGCCAAACCCTTCCAACTGCAGGAGTTTGGCAGCGTAACCTGCTAACAGGCTTACCCCAAATACCAGGCTGCTTCCAATCAGCAGCCCGATCAGGCTACGAAGGAAAAACTGTGCTGAACCGATGATCGTACCGAGGGAAATCCCCACCACCGGGCCCATTAAAGGCGCTAACAGAGCGCCCAACAAAAGTAGTGAGGGGGCGTCGAAGAGCAAGCCAATCCCCAAACCGGCGCCGGCTAAAAGGGAGAAAAGATAGAAATCGAAGGAAGGCGAAGTACGCCTCGCCAGGCTTTCCAAGGAGGTGGCTCGCTCATCTGTATCCAGCGGCGCTAACAACCGCCGCGCCCGGCGCCTACGTGCAGGTGGAAGACGCTCGGGATCATCAGGGGTTTCTTCACTCGTTGGCAGGTTCATTTTCTTAAGCTACTTACCAGACGTAATGGTTTATCGAACAGCTCCATGGCTTCAAAGATGCCAGGTAACACAATATCCGCAGACATCAGGGTCTCGATGGCGGCCCCCTCTAGAGAAAGGATACAAATGCCGATAGCGGCCTCTTTCAACATGACTGCATCATTGGCGCCCTGCCCGATAGCCACGACTTGTTCACGCCCAAGCTGGCGAATATAAGCGGCTTTCTGTTCGGCCTCGCCGTCAGGTTCTATTCTAAAGGCCTGGATTTTAAGCTGGCGCTCAATAGTTTCCAAGTCACCGGAAGTATCTGCGCTGATGAGATGGATTGTCAATCGATCTTTGAGAGCATTCAAGGTACGAACCATACCGACCGGCAGCGCCCCATCAACAACCAGAGTCCCATGTACATCACAAACCAGGTGCTCCAGCTGCAACCTGCCTCTGCCCGGTATATTGAGTTCGATCATAAACCAATTATACAAGATAATGATTAAATACGCGCCGGTCCAACCGTTTTACCGGGATTATAGCAATCCTAGCGCGGTATTAGAAAAACCTACCTGAATGTAAATTCAGCCCTCCCATAGTAAAATATCGTGCGGATGCCGCCCAGCATCATAACACCCCAACAAATGCTGTGGAGCACAGGGAGATGGAACATGTTTTGTAGGCGCTTATGGAAGCCGAGGTCAAACCCATACCTGAAAGGGCTACCGGTATTGGTTATGATATTCAGTCTTGGGATGGCGGCATGCTCGCCGGGACTGCCTGTCATCTCCGTGCCGCCAGAACCTGAAACGTTGCCATCTGAGACAGCTGAAGAAGCGGAGATTCATCCCGTAGCCCCTACGCCTTCTGCAACGATCGAACCTCTCCCAGAGCGGGTCATCTTGCTCGCCCCACCGGAGAGCAACCCGCTCCTGCTCGAAGAAGTACAAGCCGTCATAGAAGAATTGGTCGAACGAGAAGGATACCTATTGGAAATTATCCCGTCCCTCTCGCCTGAACAGATCACCCCAGACGTGCACATGGTCATAGGCCTGCCTCCTGATCCCGGATTGGAAAGACTGGCGGAGGCAGCCAGTGAGACGAAATTTTTCGCTATCGGAATGCCTGGCCTGGATGAAAAACCCAATTTGATCCCTGCCTTCTTCCACCAAGGCGGAGCAGACCGACAGGGTTTCATGGGGGGCGTCGTCGCTGCATTGGTCACGCAGGATTGGCGTATTGGCGCCATCAGCGTCTCAGACTCAACCGAAGGCGAGCAAGCTCGGACCGGATTTATTAACGGGGCGATCTATTTTTGTGGCACCTGCCGGCAGATCTACCCACCTTTCTTTGACAGCCAGAACCAGCTAATCCAATACCCGTTATTTGTAGAATTACCGTCAACTGCTAGCGATAACGAATGGCAGTCGGCAGCCGATTACCTGATCGAGAGAGGCGTCGAAACGGTCTACGTCTTCCCCGAGGCAGGCGGAGAGGGGCTTTTGAGCTACCTGGCTGACTCTGGGATGAACATTATCGGTGGGATTCTTCCCCCGGAAGGACTCAAAAAGAACTGGGTTGCATCGATCTATTCTGACGCCTCCGGTTCCTGGCAGGCGCGCCTGGAAATGGCGCTGCTCGGGCAGGAGCTTCCGGAGATCTCTGGCGAGCTTCAAATCGCGTACGCAAACCCTGACCTTTTCAGTCCGGGCAGGCAAAAGTTGGCGGAAGCCGTTCTAGAAGACCTGTTGGCAGGTTTTATTGAAGCGGGACTTATCGAAGAACCGGTAAGCGAGCCTTAAGGACCAGGACGGTATTCCTTACGGCTCCGGCTCCGGCATCGGCGTTGGCTGGCCTTCGGCAGTACTTTCCCGAAGATCTACAACAGGCATTGTCCCACCATTACTGATAATCCACTTGCTGTTCTGGCGAAGCTCTTGGGCTATTAACACCTGGATGTATTGCTCAGCCAGGGTCCCTTTTCCTTCCAGCTCTTGGAGAATAGCATGCAAGGCCTCTTTCTGAGCTTCAGAAGTCAGGCTGATGCGGGTAGCTTCGGCCTCAGCCAGCCTGGTAATCTGGTAGGCCTCCCCCTCCGCTTGCTTCTGCGCAGTATAAAAATCACTGTCTGCCAGAGTTCGCTGTTGAATTGCTTCGGCGGTGGCCTTTTCCTGAAGCTGGACAGCGACCATCCGGTCTTTGATAGCATTGAGCACCTCGACCGGGGGTGAAGCACTCTGGATTTGGACCAGGACGAATTGGACGCCATATTGTCCCTCTCTTGTCTGCAAAGCTGCCATCACTTGCTGGTTTATCTCTGCTCGACTTCCCATGACATTATCCATGAGCTGGGTATTCACAACATCCCTCAAAGCGCCCTGGACGAAACCCGCCACAATTTGTTCGGGGTTAGTCACTTCCAGGGCATAACGGACCGGGTCCACTACCCGATAGGTATAGATGAGTGAAACATCCAGGGTAACATTGTCCTCGGTCATAGCGGCAAGCTCAATCACGCCTGGACGTTCGACCACATTAAGACCGATGACCGTGTCTACAAAGGGGATCCGGATATGCCAGCCGGGTTCGTCAATGCCGATGAACGCCCCACCCCGCAGGTGCAGGCCTCTTTCGTAGGGGCGGATCTTATAAACTGCGTCTCGCGCCAATGAAAAGAGCGCTCCCCCAACCACCAACAATACAAGGATCAGGACAGCATATTTAGAAAGGATTTCAAGACAACCGCGAGCGAGCCGTTTGTTATCCGGCTGATTGGAACGATTGAGATCAACAGGGATATCAGCTGACATAGAGCACCTCCGCAACCAAATCACTATGGAAAAATATTGCATCAATAGGTAGATATACAACCTATTGTTTGACGATAGATTATCAGATTACGCATATTTCGTCAAGTAACAATATTCCTGGGGGTGGAGATGCAGGTTATATCCCCAATACCTGCTTATATAAATGAAAACGAAGTATCTCGTTTTCTTTATAATATAATTCACATTGCGAACTTGCCATCTTAATGTTAAACTTGTAAGGGTTCGTTAGACCTGTGCTTTTTTCAACGATCAAGGTTTAAAATGCTCATTTCCGGCACATCCGGAAACCGTAATAATGAAAACGAAAGGAGGGATACAAACGAGATAAGATTATCTTCCTGATTCACCTTCCAGCCTTTCAGTTTGCATAACATTTATACCTTTACAGGAGAAGAAAATCGCATGTCCAAGAAAATTTACACCCTTTTGGCCGTTTTGCTTGTGGCCACTTTGATCCTGGCAGCCTGTGCACCGGCTGCAACCCCAGAACCAACTCCAGTGCCGGGAGAGCCAATGCCTGAACCGGTGGAACCAACACCTGTACCAGTGGAACCAACACCCGTTCCAGTGGAACCAACGGAACCGCCGGCAGAGCCGACTGAAACACCTGCAGAACCAGTCGAACCACCAACCACCGCCGTCAAAGCCTGCCAGGTTACTGACACAGGTGGGGTTGATGATGCTTCATTCAACGAGACCGCCTGGGCCGGCGTCCTGCGAGCCCAGGATGAGCTAGGAGCGGAAGCCCTGGTACTCGAGTCGCAACAACAGGCCGATTACGAGAGAAATATCAACGCCTTCATCGAAGAAGGTTGCGATATCATCATCACGGTTGGCTTCTTGCTGGGTGACGCCACTGCCGCGGCGGCCGAACAGAACCCTGACGAGAGATTCGCGATCGTTGACTTTGCTTACGATCCAGCCTATGACAACGTCCTGGGCCTAGTCTTCGCCACGGAAGAAGCCGCATTCCTGGCAGGCTACGCAGCCGCGGGCGCTACCCAAACCGGGGTAGTAGGAACCTTCGGCGGACTGCAGATCCCGCCAGTGACCGTCTTTATGGACGGCTTCGCCATGGGCGTTCAGTACTACAACGAACAGAAGGGTACGAACGTTGAAGTAGTTGGTTGGGATCCAGCCACAGAGACCGGTCTCTTCACCGGTAACTTCGAGAGCCTGGATGATGGGCGCGCCATGGGCGAGACCCTGATGGGCGAAGGCGCAGACATCATCATGCCTGTCGCCGGACCGGTCGGGTTGGGCACCGCTGCAGCCGCGCAAGAGGCCGGAAATGTCTATATCATCGGTGTGGACACAGACTGGACGATCAGCTCACCTGAATATACCCCCATCGTCTTCACCTCTGTACTGAAGAATATGGATGTGGCAGTATTTGAAGCTATCGAAGAGGTCGTGGATGGCACCTTCGCGGGTGGGTTGTTCGTGGGCACGCTGGAAAACGATGGCGTTGGACTGGCGCCCTTCCACGAGCTTGAGGGTATGGTATCTGCTGAGCTACAGACCGAGCTCGATGAGCTCCAGCAAGAAATCATCGCCGGCAATATCCAGGTCATGCCTCGATAAGGCCCAAGGTTTTCGAAAGTAGTGAGTAAACGATCCTAAGAATGGAGCTGGTGGAAGCCAGCTTCATTCTTAGGTCGAAAGTTGTGGAAAATATATGGCACCTATCCTCGAACTTAGAAATATCACCAAAAGATTCCCCGGGGTATTGGCAAATGACCATATCAGCCTGACTCTCAACAAGGGCGAGATCCACGCCCTATTGGGGGAGAACGGGGCAGGAAAGACCACCCTCATGAACATCTTGTACGGCCTGTACGAGCAAGATGAGGGGGAGATCTTGGTGCACGGTAAAGAGATTAAAATCGAATCTCCCAGCGACGCCATCGCCGCCGGCATTGGCATGGTGCACCAACATTTCATGCTAATCCCCGTCTTTACCGTGACCGAAAACGTCATGCTGGGCCTGGAGTCCACCTTCACGGGAGGATTTTTGGACCATAAAACCGCAGCTCAAAAAATTTCCGATATCTCTTCCCAATTTAACCTTCAAGTTCACCCCTACGATTACATTAAAGACCTGCCGGTGGGTGTTCAGCAAAGAGTTGAGATTATCAAACTGCTGTACAGGGAGGCGGATATCCTCATCCTTGACGAGCCAACAGCCGTGCTTACGCCGCAAGAGGTGGATGAGCTGTTCAAGATCATGCATTCGCTGGTGGATCAAGGGAAATCGATCATCTTTATTACCCATAAATTAGGCGAGGTGCTTGATATCGCCGACAGGATCACCGTCATCCGGCGGGGGAAGGTAGTTGGCGAGACCACTCCCGGACAAGCCAGTAAAAGCCAGCTGGCAGAGATGATGGTTGGTCGTGAAGTACGGCTGGAGGTCGAGAAGACCGCCCACCAAATCGGTGAAAAAGTGCTCGAAGTAAACGAGCTGGTGGTAATGGATGAGCGCCACCAGATCGCAGTTGATGGCGTTTCCTTTGACATCTCCGCCGGTGAGATCCTGGGAATAGCAGGTGTGCAGGGCAATGGCCAGACCGAGTTGGTTGAAGCGCTCACCGGTCTCCGGCAGCCTGTGGAAGGTAAAATCACAGTCCTTGGTCAAGACATAACTGAATATACACCGCGCCAGGTGACGGAACTCGGCACCGCTCACGTCCCTGAGGACCGCCAGCGCGATGGGCTGGTGCTAACCTTCCCGGTCGCCGACAACTTGATGTTGAACATGTACTACCAGGAGCCTTTCTCGCGTGGGGTTATCCTTCAAGACCAACCGATCCTGGAATCGGCCAATAAGCTGATCAAGGAATTCGATATCCGAACACCCAGCGCGAAAACTACAGCCGGCAGCCTGTCGGGCGGGAACCAACAGAAGGTGATCGTGGCGCGTGAGTTTTCTCGTCCGATCAAGCTGCTGGTTGCATCTCAACCGACGCGCGGTCTGGATGTGGGCTCGGTCGAATATATTCACCAGCGCATCCTCGAGAAACGCGACGAAGGCTGTGCCGTTCTGCTGGTCTCTTCCGAGCTGGATGAGATTATGGAGCTTTCGGACCGGATAGCCACCATGTACCGTGGAAAGATCGTGGAAATTCTCACAGCAGAGGAAGCTACCAAAGAGATGTGTGGCTTACTCATGGCTGGGGTCAAACCAGAAGCCTTGGAAGGCGCACTGGCATGAGGATTTGACTCTTGCTAAAGGGTTATTTGAATGAGCGAAGATAACGTGCCTACTCCAGATCCAGAACCAAAGAAGAACGCCACCCAGATCTTTATGGAGGAGCTTATCCCCAAGCCCCCGGGACATTTACCTTGGTGGCGGCGGGTCATTCGGACCATGACAATTCCGGTCCTGGCGATCATCAGCGGCTTGATCGTGGGTGGATTCATCATCATCTTAACCACCGAAAACTTTTGGGCGCTTATGGATGAGTCGCCTTTATTGGCAATCCAAGCCGGGTTACGCGCGGTAGGTAGCGCCTATTCAGCCTTGTTCACCGGCGCTATCGGCGACCCGGCCCGCATCCTGGGAGCCATTGAAAGCGGCAACGAGCTCGAGATACGTCGATCGATCAACCCAATCTTTGAAAGCCTGGTCTCATCGACTCCGTTTATTTTTGCAGGCCTGGCAGTGGCCCTGGGTTTCAGAGCCGGACTTTTCAATATCGGCGTGGAGGGACAGCTGTTTATAGGAGCTATTTTTGCGGCCTATGTCGGCTATTCAGTCACCGGGCTGCCTGCCATCATCCACATTCCCCTGGCGCTCCTGGCGGGAGCTGTAGGAGGCGGCTTGTGGGGCTTTATCCCTGGCTGGCTCAAAGCGAGGACCGGTGGGCACGAGGTGATCAATACGATTATGATGAATTTCATCGCTTTCCGTCTCAGTGATTGGCTTCTGAGCGGGCCAATGAAACGCCCGGATTCGTTCAACCCGGTAAGCCCAACAATCCAATCCACAGCGGTATTGCCGAGACTTTTCGAAAGCCCGATCCGCTTCCACATAGGGTTCTTCATCGCCTTGTTCGTGGCCTGGCTGGTCTATTTGTTCTTGTTCAGAACCAAATGGGGTTTCTACCTGCGCACGGTAGGAGCAAATCCGCATGCAGCCCGTTATGCGGGTATGAACGTGCTTAAGGGCATCATCATAGCCATGGCTCTTTCGGGTGGCCTGGCAGGGCTGGCAGGCGCAAACGAGGTACTGGGCGTCAACTATAACCTGGCGATGGCTTTTTCCTCTGGCTACGGATTTGACAGCATCGCTCTGGCCCTGCTCGGCAAGAGCCACCCACTGGGCGTCGTGCTGGCGGCGCTGCTCTTCGGCACCCTGCGCAATGGCGCTGTCCGCATGCAGCTCTCTGCCGGCATTCCTATTGATATCATCTCCGTATTTCAGGCCTTGATCCTGGCGTTCATCGCTGCGCCAGCTATCATCCGCACGATTTACCGCCTCCGCCAGCCAACGCATGAAGAAGAAGGCGTGCTGGTCAGCGGATGGGGAGGATAACCCGATATGGCTACGACTGCTTTAAGACGCAAGGTTGAATATATCTCCCCCACTCGACAGCGGGTCATGGGTGTCTTCTTTCTGGTGGTTGCCTTTTCGATCTGGTTTTTCTTCAGCCGGCCTGTAGAAGGCGGCCAGATTACCACATTCGTCCTTACTCCAGGCCGCTTCGATGAAACCCTGGGAGATTGGGAGATGCCAACCTTAGCTGCCTTGAACGTGCTGGCCTTTGCAAGCGCGTTCCTGGGGGGCGTCCAGTTAGTGCGAGCACGCGGTTTTGGTCGCTATACCAACCTGGTGCTGGGCCTTGTGGCTGCCTTCTTCGTCTTCGGCTTCCTAACCTGGGCAGCCGCAGGAAGATCATTGAACCTGGCCAGCTTATTGAATACAACCGTTTCCAAAGCCGTCCCGATTACCCTGGGAGCATTATCGGGGGTGTTATGTGAACGGGCCGGCGTGGTCAACATCGCCATCGAGGGCATGATGCTGACCGGGGCCCTGGTTGCCGCGGTTGTCGCCAGCGTGGCGGGGAACCTGTGGGTTGGCCTGTTGGGGGCTGTCCTGGCGGGCGCCTTATTAGGCTTCATCCACGCGCTCCTATCCATCAAGTATGTGGTCAACCAGATCGTTTCAGGCACCGTGATCAATATCTTTTCCATCGGTATGACTTCATATATCTCATCGAAGTTCCTGAATGTCTATCGAGAGCTGAATTCACCCGGCATCTTTCCACTGTGGGAAGTCCCGGTCCTGTCGAGGATCCCCTTCTTTGGCCCGATCCTCTTTAACAATAATATATTCGTGTATGCGATGTTATTCTTCCTGATCCTCCTGCATATCGCGCTATTCAAGACACGTTGGGGCTTGCGGATGCGCTCGGTAGGAGAGCACCCGCGGGCTGCGGATACCCTGGGTATTAACGTCTTCCGAACCCGCTACATGGCAGTCATCCTGGGTGGAATGATGGCAGGCTTTGCAGGAGCGTACTTCACGCTGGGCTCGGTAGGACGATTCAACGAAGTTATGACTGCCGGACGTGGTTTCATCGGCCTGGCTGCCATGATCTTTGGCAACTGGAACCCCTTTGGAGCGTTTGGCGCCGGCCTGCTGTTCGGTTTTGCCGACTCGCTGGCTTCCCGATTGGCTATCCTTAACGTCCAGATCCCCTCCCAGTTCTTGCTTATGGCTCCTTACGTGGCAACCATGATCGTACTGGCGGGAGTCGTAGGTCGAGGCCAGATGCCGGCTGCCGATGGCCAACCCTACGAAAAACAGTAAACTCAAAATTCCTTCTATTACCATCAAACGCCGCTCAAGCAGCGGCGTTTGCATTTTATATGCTTTGATGTATAATATCATCAATTGCTGATACAATGATAGATGGAGTATAAAATGTTAATCAATGCCAACACCCAATCAACAAACCTTAAGGCCAAGCTCTTCCGCGGCTTCTCCGACCCATCCCGCCTGTCCATCCTGGAAGCCCTGCGGGATACCCATTTAACAGTTACCGAGATCGTTGAAGCGACTGGTTTAAGCCAATCCAACGTCTCCAACCACTTGAGCTGCCTGCACGACTGCGGCCTGGTATCGCGCGACCAGAAAGGGCGTTACGTCGAGTACCGGCTCAGCGACCGGCGCGTACAGGCTATGCTGAAGACAGCTGAGGAGCTCCTGGCGGATGTGGCGCGGGGCGTTTATGAATGCACTCGCTACGGTTCAGAACAGCTCTAATCGAGAAATCGTATGGAAAAAACAGTAGAAATCCCGATCCAAGGCATGGACTGCGCCGAATGCACGCTGCATGTCCAGAAAGCCATCCATACATCACCGGGCGTACATAACGTCGAGGTCTACTTAGCTACTGAAAAAGCAGTGGTCAATTTGGACCCAGATGTGGCGGACATGAACGAAATCCACAGGGCAGTCGAAAACGCCGGCTACCAGGTGGCTGGGATACACAGCCAGCCAGAGGGCGGCTTCCAGGCCATTGAATTCACCCGCCCGATCCTGACCTTGTTCGGTATCATCTTTGGTTTTGTCCTGTTCATTGTTGTGGCAGGCGAATGGCTGGGATTGATCGAGGCGGTTACACACCGGATACCCTGGCCGATTGGCCTGGCCCTGGTGCTGGCAGGTGGCTTCCCGATTTTCCGGAACGTCATCCGGGCTGCCCTGAGAGGCCGGGTGCTGGCGCATACATTGATGACGGTAGGCGTTCTGGCTGCGCTGCTGGTAGGGGAATGGGCAACCGCGGCGGTTATTGTCTTTTTGATGAGAGCCGGCGACTACGCCGAGCGCTTTACGACGGAACGCGCCCGACGGGCTGTGAAAGACCTGGCCTCGATGGCGCCCCAAATGGCCAGGGTCGAGCGGGACGGGGTAGAAACCCTGGTGGACACCGGCCAGGTTAAAGTAGGCGAAACCGTTGTAATCCGGCCTGGCGAGAAGATCCCAGTCGATGGAGAAGTGATTTCCGGTCAAGCTACCATCGACCAGGCTGCCATTACCGGCGAATCCATGCCAGTCGAAGCTGTCCCCGGAACAGCCGTTTATGCCGCTACCATCGCACAGATGGGTAGCTTGCGGGTGCGGGCCACTCAGATTGGATCCGACACAACCTTCGGACGGGTCATCAAGCTGGTCGAGTCAGCCGAGGCGAACCGGGCAGACGTGCAGCGGGTAGCCGATAAATTCTCGGGATACTACCTGCCGGTCGTCGCAGTTATCGCTGCGCTGACCTTTCTCATCGGTCGAGACCCCATGGCAACCGCGGCCGTCCTGGTGGTAGCGTGCTCTTGCGCTTTTGCCCTGGCAACACCGATTGCCATGCTGGCCTCGATCGGCGCTGGCGCCAAGCGCGGCCTGTTGATCAAAGGCGGCAAATACCTGGAGCTGCTCAACCGGGCTGATACCCTGCTGATCGATAAAACGGGCACCCTGACCCTGGGTAAACCACAAATTACCCACCTGATCGCCGTGAACGGGAGACCGGGGGTGTGGGAAACGGCCAACCTGGACGGCAATCTACGTTTAAGTGAGACGCAGCGCGCCATCCTACGATTAGCCGCTACAGCAGAACAATATTCTGAGCATCCCCTGGCAGAAGCCGTACGCATTGCCGCTCAGCAGCAAGGGATAACCACCCAGGAAGTAAGGGAATTCGAAGCATTTCCCGGACTGGGAATCCGCGCCCGGGTAAACGGCAGCATGATTACGGTCGGCAGCCCGCGCTTGGTGGCTGAGATAATAAATAATGGGGACTCAGGCGCTACACAAGGGGTCAATGAGCTGCTAATCGAAGCAGGTAAACTGGAAGCCCAGGGGAAGACCGTCCTGTTCGTTGCCGAAGAAGCTGTGATTACCGGTCTGCTGGCTGCCGCCGATACCCTGCGCCCGGAAGTACCGCGCGCCATCGCCGCCCTCCAGGAGCTGGGCATCCGGAATGTCGAGCTATTGACAGGCGATAACGAGAGGACAGCTGCCGAACTGGTGAGAGGCCTGGAGCTGGGAGGTCACAAAATCAAGCCACTTGAGAACCTGCGCTATCGAGCCAACTTGCTGCCTGAGGACAAAATCGCCATTGTCAAGGAATACCAGTCAAAAGGGCATACCGTCATCATGGTAGGAGATGGCGTCAATGACGCCCCGGCCCTGGCCCAGGCAGACGTGGGCATCGCCATGGGCGCAGCGGGGACAGATATCGCAATAGAAGCTTCGCATATTGCTTTGATGAGGGAAGATTGGGACCTGGTCCCACAGGTATTGCGGATTGCCAACCGTACGATGAAAGTGGTCAAGATGAATATCGCTTTTACTGCAGTCTACAACCTGCTAGGCCTTTCGCTGGCTGCCCTGGGGTTCCTGCCGCCGATCTTCGCAGCCGCGGCCCAATCGATCCCCGACCTCGGGATCCTGGCAAATTCGTCCAGGTTGCTCAGGCAGAAATGATAATTTGAAAATCTTCATGCGACCCAAATCTATACAGCAGCTCATCCTCGCCGGCAAACTCTCGCAGGATTAAGTTTGACGGGTTAATCATTCTCGGTCATAATAAGAAAAGCTTAATCTAAAATGAGACTTTTTCGAGGAGAGTTCAAATTATGGATGGGGATCCATCCTTCTACCAGGCTCAAGCCGAGTTTACTGCCCTTCTAAAGGCCTCGCATGCTGTATTAGAACATAAAGAGTTCTCCGAATCGGCCAGAGCGATTTTCGAAGCCTGTAAAGAAATCACAGGCGCCACGGCCGGATACATCGCCCTGGTTGAAGGCGGCGAAAATACGATCGCCTTTATCGATTCAGGGGATCACGAATGCCAGGTGGAGCCCGGCCTGCCCATGCCTGTGCGAGGCATGCGCGCGGAGGTCTTCCAGACAGGCGAAACGATTTATGAAAACGCCTTCTCGAGCAGCGAGTGGAACCTGGCTCTTCCTCAGGGACACGCAATCCTGGAAAACGTCCTGTTCGCGCCCCTGGTGGTCGATGGTTCACCGGTGGGCCTACTCGGGCTTGGGAACAAAGAGGGTGGGTTCACAACAAACGATGCCCGGCTGGCATCTGCTTTTGCTGAAATGGCTGCCATTGCTCTGGTGAATAGCCGCGCTGCGCAAGCACTGCGGGAAGCACGTGACAGGCTTGAAATCCAGGTTCAAGAACGTACTCGCCAGCTCGACCAGATCGTCGAAGAATTAAAGTCCGAGCTGGCTGAGCGAAAAAAGGTCGAGGACAGGCTGCGTCTACAGACAACTGCATTGGAAAGCTCAAGCAGCGGCGTCGTGATCACGGATACAAAGGGAAACATCTACTGGTCAAACCCGGCTTTCTCGCGCATGAGCGGTTATACCAGCGAGGAAGCTTTGGGCATGAATACGCGTAGCCTTTATTCAAGTACGCAAGATATTGCTTATTACGAAAGGATGTGGTCCACGATCCTCTCTGGAAAAATGTGGCAGGGTGAACTGGTGAACCGCCGGAAGGATGGCCGGCTCTACTATGTAGAGGAAACGATTACCCCTATCCTGGAAGATGATGGATCGGTCTCACGCTTTGTCTGCATCCAGAAGGAAATCACCGAGCAAAAGAAAGCCCAACAAGAGCTCCAGCAAAGCGAGAAGCTGTTGCGTAGCATCATCGAAACCATGCCAGTCGGGGTCTGGCTAGTTGATCAGACAGGTCAAATCCTGCTGGCCAACCAGGAGAGCCACAGGATCTGGGCCGGCGCACCCTACGTCGGTAAGGATGAATACAGCATTTACAAAGCCTGGTCGCTGGAAACCGGCAAGCGCATCGAAACGGATGAATGGGCTGTCGTGCATACGCTGGAAAAAGGAGAGCCTTTCCTAAACCAGGAATTGGAGATCGAATGCTTTGATGGGACACGTAAATTCATCATCAGTTCTGCTGTCCCTTACTTGAATGATAAGCAAGAGGTCATCGGTGTGATCGCAATAAACCAGGATATTACCGGTCAAAAA